>JACMRD010000075.1 GCA_014376645.1 Herminiimonas sp.
CCGCCGCTGTCATCGCCGGCTCACTTCGGCCGCGGACGTTCCAGTCCAGTGTCGGGGGGCACCAATTGTCCCTTGCGCAGCTCGCTCACGGCGTTGGCGACTGCCCGCGCCACGTTGCGTACCTCTTCCTGCACGGCGCGGTCGCGGTCCAGGGCTTCGTGGCTCTCGGCATACGATTCGTAATAACCGATGAACCGATCCAGCCGTGACATGGCGCCAGCGTCGATCAGGCCCATCCAGTCGAGCCAGTCAGACAGGCCGCGCCGCAGACCCTCGATCCCGGCCACGTCGCCATGCACAACCAAGCCGTAGGCTCTACCGGCCAGATGCTTCGGGTAGGACCAGCCTGCGAGTTCGACTTCCTTGGCTTTTTCGGCGTTCTTGCCGTGTGTCGTAGTCGGGTCCGGATTGCCGCCGTCGGCGCAGACGAGACGGTCGATCATCAGTTTCAGGACCGCCGGCGCCTGATACCAGTAGACCGGCGACAGGATGATGACGCCATGCGCGGCAACCCATTTTTCATAAATCTCGGCCATCCAGTCGTTGGTCTGGCGCTCGCCATGGTTCGGATAGCAGCTGCACGGCCAGTGACACAGCGGCATCGCTGTCGACACGCATGCCTTGCAGGGATGGATGTGCTTGTCGTAGGCTGAAATGAGCAGGCTCAGGTCCAGCAGATCGACTTCGATGCCGCCGGCCTGCAGCACCTCCTTGGCCATCAGGGTCATGCGCCAGGTCTTGGAGACCTCGCCGGGGCAGCTGCCGTCGTTGCGGGCCGAGGCGCAGATCAGCAGCACCCGAGAAGCGGTCGCCGGGTCCTTTTGCAATTTCTCTGCAGCGATCAGCGCATCGCGGGTGGCTTTCCATTCGACCGAGAGGTCGTAGTCGGGGTCCGCGAATTCCGGACCTGCCTTGTGTGTCACCGGCGCCTTGTGGCCGTCTTTGTAGTTTTGCCACGCGATCTCTTCGATCTTGGCGATCTGATCGGCGACGTTGTCAAAGGTCGGGTCGGCAAATGACTTGCGGAACTCGAGATGAAATTCATCCCGCCCGATAGGGGGAGGCGCTTGCCCCTTGCGTGGTGTCGTCATCTCGTTTCCTTTTGAAAATGAAAACGAGTATTGGCTCACGCAAGACACGTGTATGTACGATCGGACGCATAGGAACGCGGTTGGCGGCTGACGTCATGCCAGCCGAAGGCGGTGCAACAGCTTGCCTGAGGTCGCCGGCCAACCGAGCGGACCGAACCATACGCCGCCCGCGATCGCACTGGCGTTGAGCGATCCATAGACCAGCAATGCGACCGCCTGCGCAGCGAACACACCCTGCATCCGCTGCCCGCCCTGAGCGCCAGTCAGCCGCCGATTGCCGCCGTCAGCACGTGCATCACATTGCCCAGCATCGGCCACATCAGCGTGTGGTGCGGATGAAGTCACGCGCGCTGGCGCGAATGGCCGCCGACAGTCGCGCATCGTCGACGGCGCGTGCCAGCACCAGGGCGCCGAGCATGCAACTCATAGTGCCGAACGCGGCGTGTTTGTGATCCGGCGGTAGGTACGACGCCAGCAGCGCGGCCATGTTCTCGATACCGTGGGTGGCGGCGGCGCGGACCTCCGGCGCCTGCCGTCCCATCTCTGAACCAAGCGCTGCAACCGGGCAGCCGCGCTCGGTGGCGGCGACATGCGCATCGCCCAGGTACAGGTCGAGGATCGCGTCCATCGCACCCTGCGGCCCGGCTTGCTGCGCCGCCTTGTGCAAACTGCCGGCGCTTTGCGCGCTGGCGGCTTCGGCGGCTTCCACCAGCAGCGCATTGCGTGATTCGAAGTGGGCATAGAAGCCGCCGTGGGTGAGGCCGGCTTCCTTCATGATGTCCGCCACGCCGACGCCCTGATAGCCACTGCGGCGGATGGCGCGGGCGGCGGTCTTGACGATGCGGGCGTGGGTCAGGGCCTTGCGTTCCTGCTGGGTTGGCATGATGGTCTCCGATTCATACCGGAATAATTTATATGACGATCATCATATAACATCGGCAAAAAAACTGCCTTCGACGGCAGGTGGGCAAGGGATGCCGGCTTGGATCAAGCAGTCGTATTGATGTTGCGCCCCAGATTGTCCGGCAGCCGCTGCGGCTGCGGCAGCGCGTCGATCAGCGCGAGTGCCGACTCGGACGCCAGCGCATTGGCCTTCTTGAGCACGGCGATCTGCGCCGACTGGTCCGTGCCGTCCGGTGGCAGGGCGGTGGCCAGATTGGCGGCGGTAGTGGACAGTGGGGAAATCGGCATCAGGGCCCTCAAGCGGCGGGAGACAGGCTTGCAGTATCGGAGATTTATTTCAATAAAGCAAAAAAACCCTGGCGCCCATCATTCCTGGCTGGACGCCCGGCCTCTTTTTCACGCTGCGACCGAACTACGGATCAGGTGATCGAACGCACCCAGTGCCGCCTTCGCGCCATCGCCTGCGGCAATGATGATCTGCTTGAATGGCACAGTGGTGGCGTCGCCCGCCGCGAAGACGCCCGGCACCGAGGTTTGGCCGCGCGCATCGACGATGATCTCGCCGTGCTTGGACAACTCGACCACACCTTTGAGCCAGTCGGTGTTCGGGATCAGGCCGATCTGGATGAAGACGCCTTCGAGCGCGACCGTGTTCAGTGTCTGTGTGGCGCGATCCTCGTAGACCAGGCCCGTGACTTTCTGGTCGCCGGTGATTTCCGTGGTTTTTGCGTTGGTGATCACGGTGACGTTCGACAGGCTGGTCAGCTTGCGTTGCAGGATCGCGTCGGCGCGCAGCTTGGTGTCGAATTCGATCAGGGTGACATGACCCACCAGACCGGCCAGGTCGATCGCCGCTTCCACGCCCGAATTACCACCGCCGACGACTGCGACACGCTTGCCCTTGAACAGCGGCCCGTCGCAGTGCGGGCAGTACGCCACGCCTTTGTTCTTGAACTCCAGCTCGCCGGGCACGTTGATGTTTCTCCAGCGTGCACCGGTGGAAATGACCACCGACTTGCTCTTGAGCGTTGCGCCGCTTTCGAGCTGGATTTCGATCAGGTCACCGTTCGGTCCTGCATTCGGCACCAGCGCCTTGGCGCGCTGCAGGTTCATGATGTCGACATCGTAGCTGCGCACGTGTTCTTCCAGCGCGAAAGCCAGTTTCGGTCCTTCGGTTTCCTTCATCGAGATGAAGTTTTCAATACCGAGGGTGTCGAGCACCTGACCGCCGAAACGCTCGGAAGCCACGCCGGTGCGAATACCCTTGCGCGCGGCATAGACTGCAGCTGCTGCACCGGCCGGCCCGCCACCGACGATCAGCATGTCGAACGGGTCCTTGGCATCGATTTTCCGGGCTTCGCGCTCGACGCCGCTGGTGTCGAGCTTGGCCAGGATCTCTTCCAGGCTCATGCGACCCTGGCTGAACTCGGTGCCGTTCAGGTACACGGTCGGCACGGCCATGACCTGACGTTCCTTGACCTCGTCCTGGAACATCGAGCCGTCGATCATGGTGTTGGTGATGCGCGGGTTCTGCACCGCCATCAGGTTCAGCGCCTGGACCACGTCCGGGCAGCTGTGGCAGGTCAGCGAGACATAGATTTCGAACTTGAAGTCGCCGTCAAGTGCGCGGATTTGCTCCAGCACCGCGTCTTCGACTTTGGGCGGATAGCCGCCGATCTGGAGCAAGGCCAGGATCAACGAGGTGAATTCATGCCCCATCGGCAGGCCCGCAAAACGCGGACCGTTGTTCTCGCTCGGGCGGTTGACCGAGAAAGAGGGCTTGCGGTGAAGGTCGTCGCGGCTCTCGGTGACGCGCACCAGCGGCGAACTGTCGGCGATGTCGTTCAACAGCGACCGCATGTCGGTCGAATTCTTGCCGTCGTCGAGCGAGGCAACGATTTCGATCGGTTGGGTCGCGCGATCAAGATAACTTTTCAGCTGGGCTTTTGTGCTGGCGTCGAGCATGGCAGACTCACATTCTTTTAAAGGGTAGAAATAAAAAAGCCCGGGACCGAAGACCCGGGCTTTCGTGGAGCGCGGATCTTAGATTTTGCCGACCAGGTCGAACGATGGCTTCAGGGTCTCTGCGCCCTCGCTCCATTTTGCCGGGCAGACTTCACCCGGATGGGCAGCGATGTACTGCGCCGCCTTGACGCGGCGCATCAGCTCGCCTGCGTCGCGGCCGATACCGTCTGGATGCACTTCGATCGTCTGGATGCGGCCTTCAGGATTGATGATGAAGGTGCCGCGCAGCGTCAGGCCGGCGGCGTCGCCCTCTTCGATCAGTACGTCGAAGGCGCGCGACAGGACGTGGCTTGGATCGCCGACCAGCGGGTACTGGACCTTGCCGACTTGATCCGACGAATCGTGCCAGGCCTTGTGGGTGAAATGGGTATCGGTCGACACCCCGTAGATCTCGACGCCGAGCTTCTGGAATTCTGCATAGCGATCGGCCAGATCGCCGAGTTCGGTCGGGCAGACGAAAGTGAAAGCGGCCGGGAAAAACACGACGACTGACCATTTGCCCTTGAAGTCCTCGTTCGTGACGGTCACGAATTTACCGTTTTGGTAGGCTTGGGCTTTGAATGGAACGATTTCTGTATTGATGAGTGACATGTCTTGATTCCTTGGCGAGATTAGATGGTGAGTTGATAGACTAAATAGATTGACTGATAAAAGATAATAGAACTTTTCTATCCTTTGTATTGATGCTCCCTATGCTCCCTATGCTTCCAGCTGGGCCGGCCACGCCCGACCCTAACGCAACGCGCCGAATACCTTGCCGATGATGGCACTGCCGGTACCGATCGGATCTTTGCGGATCGCTTTTTCTTCTTCCTCGATCATGGTGTAGAGGCCATTGAGGGCGCGCTGGGTGACGTAGGTCTCCACCGTTGCCTGCTCCTTCGGCACAACCCCCAGTTTCGACGCCTGGCTCATCGCGGCGTTGTATTGACTGGACAGTCCGGCGCGATCCGTGACTTTCTTGACCGTCGGCAGAAAACTCGTCCTCAGTTGGTCTGTGGTCTTCTGACGGAAGAAATCGGTGACCGAGGTGTCGCCGCCCGTCAGGATATTCTTGGCGTCGGTCCACGACATCGACTTCACGGCATTGACGAGCAACGGCTTTGCCATCGGTACCGCCGCTTCGGCGGCGTGGTTCATCGCCACCACGAGCTCATCGAGTTGTTGGCCGCGGCCGGTCATTTTCAGCAGCGGACGCGCTTTTTCCAGGATGCCCGGCAGCTGGATTTTGACCTTGTCGTTGTTCAGGAATCCGTTCTCGACACCGAGCCGGGAGACGGCCGTACTGGCGCCTTTTTCAAGCGCCGCCTTCAAGCCAGTGCCGGTCTCCTGGTTCGACAGGTCGGCCAGTGAGACCGCCTGCGCATCAGCGAAAATCAAAGCGAGTGACAGGAACAGCAGCACCGTACGGCGGGAATTGAACATGGTGGCTCCGGATTGTTGCAAGCAAGCGTTGAATACGCACCGATCATCCGTAAAAGTATAGCGCACCAAAGAATGACACCACCTGCGCTTGGTGGAATCACGAACGGTGGAAGGCAGGAATTGGCAGCGTTCATGTGTGCCAGGGCGGCGCACACTGCGTGTCATGCTGGAGCGGACACGCTGGCCGCTCGTTGAAGCGGCGCATGCCCACATGGTGACTTACTTGTTCGGCACGACGATCACGGTGTCGCCGGTGCCTTTGGCGCCGGTATTGCCCCGGGCGCCAGTGTTACCGGTTGCGCCGGTGTAACCCGTTGCCCCGGTGTCGCCAGTGGCGCCGGTGTTACCTGTGTTACCGGTTGCGCCGGTGTAGCCCGTTGCGCCCGTCGCACCTTCGCTGCCAGTGGCGCCGGTGCGTCCGGTGGCCCCGGTGTAACCGGTCGATCCGGTGTTGCCGGTGTTACCGGTTGCACCCGTGGCGCCTGTCGGACCAGCAGGGCCTGTCGGCATCGTGAAACAGCCGGACAGGGTTACAGCTGCGACGAGTGCGAGACATTGTGTTGAATATTTCATGATGGCTTCCTTTTTTACTAACGAGAACTACGCACGGTATTGTGAGCATTCACCCAGATGCGATCAGGTTCTGGTGTTAATGATCGGCGTCGGTAGATCAGGCCAGCGCTGCTGCAGGTTCACATCGTCGGTCGGTAGTCCATCGTGCCAGTGGCTGGCTGCCGGCAATGCTTGCGCTGGAGGCTACGCGTACAAGGAGTAGAACTAGGTGCGCTGACACGCATAGCGGTGTCGGTGAAAATGCACGCCTTGTTACAAAATAAAGGGGAGATTGCCGTCGTCGGCGATCGATTGGGACGACGCAGCGGACCAGGTCGCCCACTACCGGCTGTTTGTCGCCGCCGGTCTCGTTGTCAGATCCAGCCCTGGCGCCACAGCGACGCATCGCGCAAGGCGCGCCAGGCGATCTGCTGGCGCGCCTTGGTCATGACGGCTTCGATCTCGATCCATTCGATTGCGGCGGCCGGGTCATCAGGCTGGATCACGGTCGTCACCAGAAAGTGCTTCTGGCGATCGATCGGCTGGACTGCTGTCCATTTGGTCAGCAGGAGTTTTTTCGGATGCAGGTGGGTCATTGACTCTAGCGACGGGCAATGCCGCGGTGGCGCTGGCATACGCGGGCGGTATGGACAGAGCCGTCACGGCAGCGTACGCGATTGCCTTTGACGACCGGTCGGCGCTGGACCGGTCGCCGTTCGACATCACGGCGCGCAGCTTCCGGGTTGTTCGGGCGTGCGCTGCCGGAAGGGAAATACACCTGGGCTTGGGCGAGAGGCGCCATGCAGATCAGCAGGGTGACGGCACAGAGAAATTTTTTCACGGCGAATAATCCAGAGGTTGGCAGTGCCGCATTGTCGCATTTTTGCGGTTCATTCAATCACCGACTTGGTACGAATCACGTCAATCGATCCGGCCTTCTGCCGTGCGCAGGTCTGCCTCGCCGGCGGCGCTGATCCTGATGGCAATGCGCAATGCCTCGATGATGTCGGTCAGTGCCATGCTCGGCTGGCCAGGATGTGCTGCAGCCTGCCGCGGCAGGTAGGGAACGTGGATAAAACCGCCACGGGCGCCGGATGGCGCACCGGGCTGCGCCAGTTGATCCATCAGCGCGTAGAACAGGTGGTTGCACACAAAGGTGCCGGCGGTTTGCGATACCGATGCGGGAATGCCGCCGCCTCGGATTGCATGGACGATCGCCTTGATCGGCAAGGTCGAGAAATAGGCTGCGGGCCCCGCGGTCACGATCGCCCGATCGACCGGCTGTGTACCTGCATTGTCGGGAATTGGCGCATCGTCGATATTGATGGCAACGCGTTCGACGCAGATCTCGCTGCGCCCGCCGGCCTGGCCGACCGCAATGACGATGTCCGGCGCGTGGCGCGTGATGGCAGCAGCGAGCTCATCGTGCGCCCGCCCGAAGACGCACGGCAGTTGGATCGCCTCGACGTCGAAGGTTTCGGTGTGCCAGCCGGCGAGCGCCTGGACTGCTTCCCAAGCCGGATTGATGCGCTCCCGGTTGAACGGTTCAAAACCTGTCAGCAAGATAGTCTGGCGCATGTGTGCGGCGTCTCCGTGGAACGATTGGTGGCCCGGCGCTGCTGCGTTCCGGTCGGTGGTTCCCGTCCGATTGCCCATCCGATTGCCGATCATACCGCGTCATCGCCAGTGTGGTTTCCCAGCGGCTTCACGGACCCGTCGGACCCGGGGATTTGGAAAGCCAATGTTCGATGACGAACAGATAACGCATGGATGCCGGGCTAGACTCGGCGCAGCGGCCGCACGAGCACGGCGACGCGCACCTTTTACCTGAACCGGAGCATTGAATGAGTCTACTTTCCTTTATCAAAGAAGCCGGCGAAAAGCTGTTCAATCCAAGCAAGTCCGAAACGGCGGCGGCGACCGCTTCATCTGCCCCCGTAGATGTCGAAGCACTGAATCAAAAAGCGGCCGACGCGATCAGCACCTACATCGGTACCCAGAACTTGGACGTGAAGGATCTGTCGGTGGCGTTCGACGGCGCCTCGGGTACCGTGACGGTGGCTGGTACGGCGGCCGATCAGGCTACCCGTGAGAAGATCGTTCTGTGCTGCGGCAACGTCAGCTCCGTGTCGAATGTCGACGATCAATTGACGGTTGCAGAGCCGTCCGACGAAGGTCGTTATTACACTGTGAAGAGCGGCGACACGTTGTCTGCGATCGCAAAGCACATGTACGACGATGCCAATAAGTACCCGGTCATTTTCGAGGCCAACAAGCCGATGCTGAAGAGCCCGGAACGCATCTATCCAGGCCAAATGCTACGTATTCCTGCACTGGCCGGCTGAATATTTTCGACCCGCACACACCAACATCAAACTGCATCGTCATTCAAGGAACAACATGTCAATCATCTGGATAATTCTGATCGGCTTCATCGTCGGTGTGCTCGCCAAGTTCCTCACACCCGGGCGTGACCCGGCTGGCTTTTTCATCACCGCGATCATTGGCATTGCGGGCTCGCTCGTAGCAACGTATCTTGGTCGTGCGATGGGTTGGTACGCCGCTGGCGAATCGGCGGGATTCCTGGCTGCGCTGGTCGGCGCCGTCGTCCTCTTGCTGGCCTATCGTATGGTCAAGCGTTAACTTTCTTTCAGGAGTTCATTGTGGGTTTTGATCTTGGCGGTTTACTGCAGCAGTACCTGGGCGGTTCCCAGAAAATTGACAACACGAAACTGGCGGATGATTACCATCAGGTCGTCGAGAACGCGCCAGCTGGCGTCGTCGAGCAGGGTTTGTCGGAGACTTTCCGTTCCGACCAGACACCACCTTTTTCGCAGATGATCGGCGATCTGTTCGGTAACGCCAGTCCACAACAGAAGGCCGGCATGCTCGGTCAATTGCTCAGCGGGCTGAGTCCTGCGGTGCTGGCCTCGGTTGCAGGCGGACTCGGCGGGCTAGCGCATTCCAATGGTAATGCTGCCGCTGCCATCACGCCGGAGCAGGCCGGCCAGCTCACGCCTGGGCAGGTGACGACCATCGCTGCGCAGGCAGAACAGCACAACCCGAGCATCATCGACCGGATGAGCAGTTTCTATGCGGAGCATCCTGGCTTGGTAAAAACCATCGGCAGTGCAGCCCTGGCGATAGCCATGGCGAAGATCGCACAGCGCACGCAGGGCAAGTGACAGGCTGGTCTGGCTGGCGCCCGAGCGTCCAGCGCCGGTTGTGACTCAGGGCTTGTGCGCTCCTGCACCGAAGTACATTTTCTTGGTCTTTGGTTTCTTCGGCTTCTTGATCACTTGTCCAAGGCCGTTGGTATCCGGCACCCGGTGCTCCGGCGCGAAACCAGGCTCGTCGATGCGTTTGAGGACCTGTCGGGTTAGCGTTTCTATCGCAGCCAGCAATTCCACTTCGTCCGCACCGACCAGCGACACCGCTTCGCCTGTCGCGCCGGCCCGCCCGGTCCGGCCGGTGCGATGAATGTAATCTTCCGCCACGATCGGCAGATCGAAATGGACCACCATCGGCAGGTCTTCGATATCCAGGCCACGCGCGGCGACATCGGTGGCGACCAGGATCTTCACTTCGCCAGCCTTGAACCGGTCCAGCGCCCGTAGCCTTGCGGGCTGGGGTTTGTCGCCATGAATCGAATCGGCACTGATGCCTTGCGCCACCAGGCTGCTCACCAGTTGTTCGACGCCCTTGCGGGTCTTGACGAAGACGAGTACCTGGCCCCAGCGTCGTTTCTTCAGCAGATGCATGAAGAGTTCCGCCTTGCGTTTCTTGTCGACCGTGATGACCCACTGACGGATCGCCTTGACGGTAGTGTTGCGCGGACTGACCTCGACCGTCAGTGGCTTGTTCAGCAAGACTTTGGCCAGCGCCCGGATCGGTTCGGAAAATGTCGCCGAAAAGAGTAGCGTCTGGCGTTTTTTCGGCAGAGCGGTAATGATGGCACCGAGCTCTTCCGCAAAACCCAGGTCCAGCACGCGATCGGCCTCGTCGAGCACGAGGGTCTGCAACTGATCGAAGTGCAGCGCATTCTGGCGATACAGATCCAGCAGCCGGCCGGGAGTCGCCACCAGCACGTCGAGGCCCTTGCGCAGCTTCATCATCTGCGGATTGATGCTGACCCCGCCATAGGCGACCGCAGTGCGCAGCGGCAGATGGCCGCCGTAGGCCTTGAAACTCTCGTGTACCTGTTCAGCCAGTTCTCGCGTTGGCACGAGCACCAGTACCCGCACCATGTTGCTGTCGACCTGAGGCCCGGTCATCACCATGCGCTGCAGCAGCGGCAGGGCGAACCCGGCGGTCTTGCCGGTACCGGTCTGCGCCGCGGCCATCAGGTCGCGCCCGGCCAGCACGGCTGGAATCGCCTGCGTTTGGACTGGTGTCGGGGTCTGGTAACCGAGCGTGACTAACGCCTGGAGTAACGGGTCGATCAGACCGAGAGAAGCAAATGTCATGAGAAGGGCGCCGACTGCAGCGGTGAAAAGAGGAGAGGGCAGAGTGTAGCCTGTCGGACAGGCTACGGCCACCTGCCGGGACCGCCGCACGAATCCCTCTTCGCGATTGCTCTGTCGCACGCCTTCTTTTCGCGGCGTCCTTTGTGCTAGCCTTCGCCTGATGTACACCCGCTTCTTTGGCTTGAGCCAGATCCCCTTTTCCATCGCCCCGGACCCGCGCTATCTGTACATGAGCGAGCGCCATCGCGAGGCCCTGGCGCACCTGTTGTACGGACTGAACGGTGGTGGCGGTTTCGTCTTGCTGACCGGAGAAATCGGCGCCGGCAAGACGACGGTCTGCCGCCTGTTCCTCGAGCAGATCCCGCCACATTGCAACGTGGCGTACATCTTCAATCCGAAGCAAAGCGTGGTCGAACTGCTGCAATCGATCTGCGACGAATTTCACGTCGCGACCGGACGTACCGATGGGTCGGCGCCGAGCGTCAAGGATTTCATCGATCCGCTCAATGCCTATCTCTTGCGCACCCATTCCGCCGATCAGAATAACGTCCTGATCATCGATGAGGCACAGAATCTGTCAGTTGATGTTCTGGAGCAGCTGCGCCTGCTGACCAATCTCGAGACCAATGAACGCAAGCTGTTGCAAATCATCCTGATCGGCCAGCCCGAGCTGCGCGCCATGCTGGCCCGGCCGGAACTGGAACAGCTGGCGCAGCGGGTGATTGCCCGCTTTCACCTCGGGGCCCTGACGGTAGCGGAAACTGCCCAGTACATCACGCACCGGCTGGCGGTCGCGGATCTTGCCGGCGCGTCGCCTTTCAATCAAGCCGCGATCACGCGCATTTATCAGCGCGCACGCGGCATTCCGCGTCGTATCAACCTGCTGTGTGACCGGGCGCTACTGGGTGCGTACGCTGGAGGCAGACGCGAAGTGGATGCACGAATCATCGACCGCGCTGCGGGTGAAGTATTCGATGGCGAGCGCAACGTCTCCATGCAGGTGGCCGCGCGTTGGCGCCTGGTTTTTGCCGGGGCCATCGCCGGCTCCCTGGCGGTTGGTGCAGTGGTGGCCGGTGTCGGCATGTCGGGCACCGGCTTGCCCTTCGCTGGTAGCGTAGCAGGCGGCAATCCCGGCGCCAAACGGATTGGCGGCCCTGCCGTTTCGCCAGCACCGAAGGTTGTTCCGGCCCCGGTGGCGCCCGTGATTGCGCCCACTGAAACAGCCAGGGCGCTACCGGTGTCTGTCGATGGCAGTGCCCGTGATCTGGCTGCCGCCTACCGCCGACTGGCCGGCTTGTGGGGTGTTTCTCTCACGTCGGGAGAGCCGTGCCGGATGGCGCCGCCGCTGAACCTGAACTGTTTCAACAGCCGCAAGGGCCTGGCGTCGATCCGCGACTTCGATCGCCCCGGCCTGCTGACCCTGCACGATGACCAGGATCGTCCGTATTACGCGCTGTTGCTGGGATTGGGAGCGGACCGCGCCGTGCTGCGCATCGGCGAACTGAATGCAACGGTGACCCTGGACGCGCTTTCAAGGCGCTGGCGCGGCGATTTCGCGACGTTCTGGCGTGGTCCGAATGGCTACGAAAGAGAAGTGGGCAAGGGTGATCGCGGACCGGTTGTCGATTGGGTTGCGACCCAACTGGCAGTCATCGACGGTCTTGCCAAGCCGGCAAAGGGGCAGATCTACGACGATGGGCTGGTTGCGCGGGTGCGCCAGTTCCAGCTGGCACGTGGCCTGCTGCCCGATGGCATGGCCGGCCCGCAGACCTTCATGCGACTGTCGGATGTAGCTGGCCTGTCCGAACCGAAGCTTCTGCCGGTCGCGCCGGCGCTCGATTCGCCATCAAGGAAATAGACGATGTCCTACATTCTCGATGCATTGAAAAAAGCCGACAGCGAGCGTCATCTCGGTGACCTGCCTGGCTTGCACTCACAGGCGGTGGTAACGGGGGCGGCGCTGTCGTCGACGATCTGGCAGCATCGCTCAAGGTGGGCAAAGCTGGCGCTGGCGGTCGCGATGGTGTTGCTGGTCGTGGCATTCCAGTTCTGGCCCCGAGGCGTCGCGCATCGCCTGCCGGAGCAGATCGGGCCGGCTGTTGCGACCAGGGCTGTGGCCGAGGTTCCTCCAGTGGCCGCCGCGCCCGTGACTGCGGTGGCGACTGAACTACCGGTGCCACCACCATTGCCGACGTTACCCGTGGCCGCCGCGCTCGCTGTGGAGTCATCGACCAATGTCAGGAAGCCATTGACTCAAAGCCCCAGACCCGCAGACAAACCGACCGGGAAAGCGGTCGACAAGCCGGTTGACATGTCAGTCGAGCGGCGACCCACGCTGAACTTGCTCGCCGAGCTGCCACCGAATTTGCAACGTGAAATTCCGACGCTCGCAATCGCCGGCTCGATCTATTCCACCACGCCTGCCGATCGGATGTTGCTGATCGATAAGCGAATGTTGCACGAAGGCGACGAAATTTCACCCGGACTGGTGCTCGAAAGCGTGCAGCCGAAGTCAGCCGTGCTGCGCTACAAAGGCTATCGTTTTAAGGTCATTTTCTGAGACGTCCCGGAGGGGGCAGTGCAAGTCGTGTGGGCCATCAGGATGAGTTGCCACAAAGACAGTGTGCGCCCGATATACTCGGAGGAATTTGACTCCCTCCGGGCTGGATGATGCTGGCGCCAAAAATACTGTTGTTGACCTGCCTATCGATGCTGGCATTTGCCGGTAATTCGCTGTTGTGTCGATTGGCTCTGAAGCACACCGCAATCGATGCGGCGAGTTTTACCTCGGTGCGGCTGGTATCGGGTGCAATCGTCCTGGCGCTCATTGTGCTGTTGCGCGATCGCGCAGCACGCAAGGCTGGCGCAGCCAAGGTCCAATCGAACGTGGCTGGCAAGGGTGGCAACTGGATTTCTGCCTTGGCGCTCTATACCTATGCGGCGGCGTTCTCGTTTGCCTACACGACCCTGCCGACCGGCACCGGTGCACTGCTGCTGTTTGGTACGGTTCAGGCGGGCATGATCGGCTATGGCCTGATGATGGGGGAGCGGTTTAGCCTGCCGCAGCTTGTTGGCCTGGGATGCGCTTTTGCTGGCCTGATCTGGCTGGTGCTGCCCGGGGTCGCTGCGCCGCCGCTCGCTGGTGCCTTGTTGATGCTGCTGGCGGGAATCAGTTGGGCGGTGTATTCCTTGCGCGCGAAAGGCGCCGGCGATCCCACGGCGGTTACGGCAGGGAACTTCAGCCGCGCAGCCGTCTTTGCGCTGGTATTCAGTTTCGCTACTCCTGCCTCCGCGTCGCTCGATGTTCCCGGGATTGCCTACGGCTTATTGTCCGGTGCAATCGCCTCCGGTATGGGCTACGCAATCTGGTACACCGTGCTGCGCAGCTTGCCGGCGACTAGCGCAGCAGTGCTGCAGTCGAGTGTTCCGGTACTGGCAGCGATCGGTGGTGTTCTCTTGCTTGGAGAGCAGTTCACGCTGCGCCTTGTGGTGGCGGCAATCGCGATCCTGGGCGGTGTATCGCTGGTGATCCTGCAGAAACGCGTTCCTGCTGCCAAGGCTGGCACGCAAGTACCCACTCAGAATAAATTGTGAATGTCTGAAGCCTCGAATCAACCATGCAGTTGTTTCGCTGCATCGGCGGCGGGTACCTGGCCGCTTCGATGATTGCGCGCGGTATCGCGCTCGGCCTGGGCTGCCCTGAGCGCCATTTCAAGTTCGTGGAGCATGCTGTCAAGCGATCCGGTGTTGGCGGCGGAATCGGGGTCGGCTTTTTCCGAGACAATCTTGCTTCCTGAAGGCACGGTCCGTCTCGTCGCCGTAACGTGCGCCGAGGAGCGGGAGGCAGCAGATTGCGGCCGCGCGGGCAGGGCCGGCGTTGATGATCCTTTAAAACTTTCCAGACGTGGTGCATGACTCGGGCCGTCACCGGCTTTGCTTTGCATCGTGTTCCTCAGATGCTGGAGCGCCGAATCAATGACCTTCCATTCCTTCTCCATCGGCTTGGTCAGCTGATTGGCCTTCGGATCGGACAGCAGTTCGTGCACCGACTGCTCGACACGGGTAACGCGATCGAGGTTCGTACGATTCAATTCCATGAAGGTCCTTCGACTGGTACAGAGTTGGGCAATCCATGCATGTTCGCCACCGTGTTGCCCAGCATCCGCTTGCGCATGGCGTACGGCAGCACGTGATCAGAGACTCAGCTTAGTGAATGCCGGAGTGGATAAAGATACAATTGCGAAGCAGATGCTGCATTACCGAATTGCTGTATGAGGTCAAGCGGCAGGAGCGGCGGCTTGCCGGTGCCGGTTGGACGGATCAACCGACCCTTGTATCATCTGGATGGCTACCGATTCGGGAAAAGGGCATCATGGCATCCATCATCAAGCACCACGGCGTCAGAATCGTGACATTGCAGGACGGCGAATCACTTTCAGCGGTTTGCTTGCCAGGTGACATCGTCATCGAGCACGACGGCGCTGGCTGGTGGACGCGCTTCGTCGATGAAGAGGGCGGGGTTGAAAGCTACGACGAAGCGTTCGAGAAGCTGGATAAGGCAATGTGGACTGCCAAGGCGGCCGCCGAATTCCAGGCGGAGTAGGTTCCAGTGCCGTTCATCGGCGCGGGTGCATCGTTTTCAGGCAGGGGCGTGGTTGCGGCGCTGCGCGGGGTTGAGCAGGACTCGGAGCGCAACATCGATGTCGATCATCCGATTCTTCATGAAGGACGCTGCGTACCGGGTGCCATAGACGAACTGGATCGAGATGGCTTCTTCCACGAAGCGAGCGCTGGTCCAGTCCTGACGCGCGTGGACGAGACCCGCGTCGCTGTCGCCTGACGGAATGCTCGTCGGGTTTTCAATCATTCTGAGACCTCCTCCGCAATGCGCCAGAGCCGGGCGCCGACCGAGCCCGAATGCGCTCCGGCGCGAGTCTAACACATGTACATTATGACAATAGTCTCGGGTTACCGCAGAGACTCGCGATCACACGAGCCCAGCCCGGTGCAGCTTTGCACAAGCTCACCAATAGTCGTCTTTCCCTCAACTGAGCTGCGCAAGCCGTTGTGGCGTCGAGCGCTGCTCCGTATAGTCGACCTCTTAAGAAAATAACAACTCCGCAGCACCTCCCCCCACCTACTCAAGAGCATTGACAATGACACGCACCGCACCGATGAATGCTGTAAAAAATGATGTTATTTCAATAACTATTCGGAATAATTCGAACCGCCAGCGCGGCCAGGGGATGACCGAGTACATCATCATCGTCGCTTTGATTGCGGTTGCGGCCATCGCGGTTTACCAGTTCTTCGGCCAGACGATTCGCAGTCAGACCTCGGCTATCGCCAACGAAGTCGCCGGTAAAACCGGTGCGCCTGCGGTGGCTGCCGCGGGAACCGCTGCCACGGCTTCCGATGGCGAGCGGGCGAAAAAAGGACTGTCCAATTACGCGGACGGCGCCACTAAAGCGCAGCCTTAATCATGCCCGGCGCGCCCTGCGACGGTTTCCACCGGAACGGGTCGGTCTTGAAGCACAGCGCATGTCAGCGCGGGCAAGCATTGATTTACGGAATTTTTGTAATGCTCGGCAGTCTGACAGCGCTGTTTTTTCTATTCAATACCGGTCAGTTATCCAGTGAAAAAACCAAGCTGGTCAACACCGCCGACGCTGTCGCCTACAGCGCCGCGGTGATGCAGGCGCGCGCGCTTAATTTTGATGCCTACAACAACCGGGCCCTAGTCGCCAACGAAGTACTGGTCGCCCAGATGGTCAGTCTGTCTTCCTGGGGGCAATACGCCAGCACGCATGCAGGAAACCTCCTTGCGGTGTTCCCGGAGTGCGCCAGCAGTGATGGCTCGGGCGCGGCGGCAGGCGCGATGATCAACTACGACTTCCGGTATGCCTTCATGTGCTACCTAACGGTCCAGTATGCATCGACGGCGATCGCTGAAATTGCAGCTGAAATTCCGCTGCTGACGCAGAAAGTGGTCGACGCCGTCGAACTCAACAAGTCTGCCATCAAGGCGGCGCAGGCGTACCTGCACGATCAGGGGCGGTTCGAACGCATGCGCGCCACCGTCATGCAAGAGGTTGCCGACAGTAATTACGCCAACGATGGCAGGATCAGCGTGGAACCGGCGCAAGGCATGGCTGGCGGTGGCGCGTCGCCGATGACCGATGACTGGAAGGGCTCCACTCTTCGCTATACCGGTGACCAACGCACCAGAATCGGTGAAGTCGCGAAGCTGGCGGCGTATTCCGATGGTTTCGTCAAGGATCGCCGCTGGACCGCTACTGCCCTGATGCCTTCGCCATTCGGCTTCAAGTGCCTGCTGGAGATGCGGACCAACTCAGTCAAGCGGCGTGGCGGGACTGAACTGGTCGGACTCGACGAGTGGCAAGCCGAAGATACCGAATCGTACTGGCGGTGGCAAGATGTCAGGCACGGTTTCCTGTCGTTTTTCACCAGCTGCGACCAGCGGGAACGACCAATCGGCTGGGGCGAACAGCGGGCTGATCCAAACAGCGTAGATCGCGATGACGGTGGCGCCCTGCTCGGCGATTCGCGCACGACCAATCCCGGTGCCCACGGCAATGCATCTTCGGGGCAGTGGACCAACTATTCCGGCTTGCCGTCGTATTACGACCTGTCGCCGGACTGGCTGGCCAAGCCCGATCCACGCATGAAATTCGCGGTTCGTGTCGTGCGCGCTGCGGCCGATGCACGGACCTCGGACGGGAGCTCGCAGATCCGGCCTTCGGAACGCATCAACAAGTTCAACGGCAATCTGGCCAGTGGGGTGATGTCTGCGATCGCGACGGGTGAAGTGTATTTTGCCCGTCCCTGGTTCAACAGCGGCGACGAAACCTACACGAGTGGCGACACCACCTACCTCGTCACCAAGAACCAGTATGCCGTCAGCCACGGCAGTATCGACACGCGCGAAATCGGCAGTCTCTTCAATCCGTACTGGCAGGTCCGGCTGGTGGCCAACAATGATGCGAAAGACGTTCACCCCCAGCAGCAGAAGCAGGGGACGGTGCTGCCATGAGGTACTCGTGCCGATCACCGCAACATGCCGGGCGCCAGGGCGGTCAGGCATTGACCGAATTTCTGGTGCTCGCCATGGCGTTGATACCGCTCTTCCTGCTCGTACCGATGATCGCAAAATACCAGGATATCGCGCATGCCACCCAGCTCGCCAGCCGTTACGTTGCGTTCGATGCGACCAACCGTGGCGGTCTCGCGGGCGACAACGGTTGGGCGCCTCCCGCACAACTCGCCGACGAAGTGCGCCGTCGTTTCTATGGCAACTCCGATGCCCCGATCAAGAGCGATGATGTGGCCGGCGACTTCGACGCTCACCGCAACCTTTTCTGGCGTGATCCTTACGGCAATCCACTGATCAAGAAGTTTAGTGATGTCACGCTCAGCTTCGGCACCAGCGCGGCGACACAATCGGCGGGTTTCGGGCCGGGCAGCGACGGCACCGTGTTCAACCAATCCCCATTTGCCAACGCAAACCACATCGGTCTGGCGTCGCCCGGAATTTACAAGGCCAACGTGTCGGTCGCGCTGGCCAATCTGCCGGCCGGCATCCGCAACATCGAGCCTTTCGATCGGATCAACCTGAAGATCCAGCGCCACACCAGCCTGCTGTTTGACCCATGGAGCGCCAATACGACGGTGCGGACCGAACATCGTGTTGCCACTCTGGCCCCCCTCAACTCGATGTTCGGACTCATCCGGCCAATGATCGCGGGCGCGATCGGATTCGTCGATCTGAGCGAAGTGAAGGCGCCTGCAATCGGTGATCTGAGCCAGTGGCGCGACGCCGTGCCTGCCGATCGTCTGAAACCGGAGCGCTACTGATGGAGTTGCGGCGCACGATCATGCCTGGGACCGTTGGCGTCGAGCGTGTTCGGCTTTGCTGCTGTCGGCACCTCGTGTCAATGGCACTGATAACGGCCGCGACGATCGCCTGCGCGGCGACCGAAGTCAACTGGCCCCAGCCGACACTGCCGGATGATCTGACGACCATTCCGCTAGGTCGTGTAATGACTATCGACGGCTTGCCGATGCGTATGGCGGGTTTCGTTTCTGGCAAGCCTCCGGGCGTCTTGCTCGATGCGCTGCGCCGTAGCTTCGGTCAGCC
>JACMRD010000316.1 GCA_014376645.1 Herminiimonas sp.
GCGACCCGGCCCAGGTTGTTTTGTGCCACATCGAGCGTGGTGTTGCGGAAGTCGAACAGGCCACCGAGGTTGCCACCGGTAAGAGACTTTTCATCGAGCAGCGTGGTCACGCCACCGGAGGTGCGTGATCCGACTTCGGTACGGCTCGGATCAGTCGGCGAGCTGCCCGCATACAGAGTGGTGGTCTTGGTGCCGACCACCAACGGCTGGCCGCTGCCGATAAAGACATTGTAACTGTCGCCCTGCTTGACGACCGAAACCTTGACCTCCTTGGACAACAGGGCAACCGCCTGGTCGCGCTGGTCCAGCAGATCGTTGGCGGACTTGACGCCGCCGGCCTGGGCTTTTTCGATCGCA
The DNA here is from genome assembly GCA_014376645.1 of Herminiimonas sp. GTDB lineage: Bacteria > Pseudomonadota > Gammaproteobacteria > Burkholderiales > Burkholderiaceae_D > JANXSS01. Next base: position 358 of record JACMRD010000316.1, read on the forward strand.
TCGTTGAGCTTGGCGATCTGCGTGGCATAGACGTTGATGTTGGTGACGGTGGCACCGATCTGGCCATTGACACCCTGTCTGATTTCGCTGATCTGACCACCGATGCTCTGGAAACGTGCGGCCAGCGATTCGCCGGACGACAACAGTGCCTGCCGCGATGCCGAGGAATTCGGATCGGAACTCAGGTCCTGGACGCCCTTGAAAAAATCCTGCAACGCCGGCGACAAACCGGCTTTTGCATCGGCCAGCAGATTATCGATCTGCGCGATCTGGGTACTGTAGGTCGACAACTGGCTGCTCGACGTCTGCGCCGACAACACCTGGTTGGTCAGGAACTCGTTGTACACCCGGGTGACACTAGTGACCTCGGTGCCCTTGCCAACGAAGCCGAAGCCTGCATCCTGGCCCCCGGCCGCACTCTGCTGTACCACTTGGCGCGAGTAGCCGGGCGTGGTTGCATTGGCAATATTGTGACCGGTGGTGGCGACACCGACCTGTGCCGCAGTCAGGGCGCTCTGCCCGATTCCGAGAATACTTGAGCCCATGATGTGTGCCTACTTCTATCCGATAGCCTGCTAACGGCACGTCCGGCCGAAACTTGAGGCATCGGGCGGCAGGTTGCCGCCACGTCGCCAACGGACATGGTCTTCAATGATGATGCCTGCAATCGCGCCGGGCCGTACGCTATTTCATGCCGACAGCGAATGGGTGATGATCCGGGTGAGCTTGGCGGCGTAGTTCGGATCGGTTGCATATCCGGCGCGCTGCAGGCCCTGCGCAAAGCCTTTCAGATCCTGGGCGTTGGCCAGGACCGTCTGATACCGTGGATTGTTGGTCAACGTCTTGGCGTAATCCCGGAACGCGTCGCCGTAAGAGTCATAGGCCCTGAAGCGTTCGATGCGCCGTTCCGGCACGCCGTTGACGTACTCGGTGGTGGCAGTTTCGACAACCTTGCCCTTCCAGCCGGCGCCGGCCTTGATACCGAAGACGTTGTGACTGCTCGAACCATCGGCGGTCAGGATTTCCCGCTTGCCCCAACCGGATTCGAGCGCAGCCTGGCCGAGCATGAATTTTGCGGGAATGCCGGTGGCGCGACTGGCTTCTTCGGCCGGGGCCGAGAGTCGCTCTTCGAACGCCCGCACATGCGGCGCCTGGGCGCTGCGCCGTTTGGAATCGATGCCGGCATCAACGGTGGCGACGGCATTGAGCCCGGGCGCGACTGCCGGACGCACACCGGTCAGAACCGCCTTCAGCACGCCGGGGATACCGGACTCGAGCGCTTGTTGCAGATTAGCCTGGAAACCGCTGCTGCCGGCGGCGGCACGCGCCTGCGCCTGGACGCCCACCTGCGGCGCCCCGGGCAGGGCGGGATCGACAGCACCGGCCGCCGGCGCATCCGCAGCACCCGGCTGGACGCCCCGGTTGGCCGACAACTGGCGGATCAGCACATCGGCCAGGCCGACGCCGCGCTTGGCCAGATTCTGACTCATCTGCTGGTCCAGCATGGAGGTAAACATCTTGCCCTGTTCGCTATCCATGATGCCGTCCTGCGGGGTGGCAGCACGCATGCTTTTCATGACCATGTTCAGGAACAGGCCCTCGAACTGCTTGGCGACCGCCTTGATGGCGTCCGGCGAATTCTGCCGCGCCGACTGTCGCAGGGCGTCGATTTCCTTCGGATCGATCGAGAAGCTGGCGCCGGAGGCGGTGGTGGGCGAGGTGATCATGATTTAAATGATTTCCAGCTCGGCGCGCAAAGCGCCCGAGGCCTTCATCGCCTGCAGGATCGCCAGCAGGTCTTGTGGCGTCGCGCCGATCGCATTCAAGGCCTTGACGACTTCGGCCAGCGAGGCGCCCGCCTTGAGCAGCAGCACCTGACCCGGCTCCTTCTTGATGTCGATCGTCGAATTCTGCACCACCACGGTTTGTCCGGCCGCCAGCGCATTGGGCTGGCTGGCCTGGTTGTCGGTATTGATGGTCACCGACAGGTTGCCGTGCGCGACGGCGCAGGACTCCAGCGTGACCGACTGATTCATGACCACCGAGCCGGTGCGAGCATTGAGAATGACCTTGGCGCTCATCAGTGCCGGTATCACGTTGATCGATTCCAGGGCCCCCAGAAAACTCACCCGTTCGTCGCTGAGCACCGGTGCCCGTACCCGGATCACGCGGGCATCGACGGCGGCGGCGGTCTCGGCGCCAAAGCGGGCGTTGATCGCCTCGACCACCTTGGTGGCGGTCGAAAAATCACCCTCTTTCAATTCCAGATTGATGGTGTTGCCCTGCCCGAGCGAAGACACCACCGCCCGCTCGACGGTGGCGCCGGCCGAGATGCGGCCGACGCTCAGGTGATTGACGACCTTGCTGCCGCCGCCTGCCGATGCGCCGACACCACCGACGAGCACGTTACCCTGTGCCATACCGTAGATCTGACCATCCGCACCTTTCAGTGGCGTCATCAGCAACGTGCCGCCGCGGATGCTTTTTGCGTTACCCATGGACGACACCGTGACATCCAATGTCTGCCCTGGCTGTGCGAAAGCCGGCAGCGAGGTCGTGACCATGACTGCAGCGACGTTTTTCAATTGCAGCGTGGTGCCGGGCGGCAGATTGACGCCCAGTTGCTGCAGCATGCTGACCACGCTCTGCACCGTGAAAGGCGTCTGCGTGGTCTGGTCGCCGCTGCCGTCGAGACCGACCACCAGGCCATAGCCGATCAACTGGTTCTGCCGCACGCCCTGAATCGACGCCAGATCCTTGAGCCGCTCGGCGTGGGCCACGGGGCCCGGCAAGACGACAACCAGCGCCAGGGTGACAGGCAACAGGCGACGCAGGATGCGACGTTGGAATGAATCAGATTTCATGCAAGGGCCTCGTTCAGAGCGGTACGGCGCTCAGGAAAAACCGGGTCAGCGCCGACATCACGTCCGCCCTGTCAAGCCGGGAATTGGTGCGGTATTCGACGCGGGCGTCGGCCACCTGGGTCGACGGCACGCTGTTGCCGGCGACGATGTTGTCGGGATTGATGACGCCGGAGAAGCGGATGAATTCGGCGCCGCGATCGAAGGCGACCTGCTTTTCACCGCTCACGACCAAGTTGCCGTTGGGTAGAACGTCGATTACGGTCACGCCGATGACGCCGTTGAAGTTGTTGCTGGAACTGGCAGCGCCCTTATCCTCGAATTTGGTCGAGCCGGACGCCGACAGCGTCATGTTGGCGCGCGCCGCCGCCGTGAGGCCGAAGATCGTCGATGGTGTATACGTTGCGCTGTTGGTCTTGCTGGCGGAGTCACCGGCAGCCTTGGCGGCGGTGGTTTTTTCCGTGATGACGATGGTCAGGATGTCCCCCACCAGCCGGGCGCGCCGGTCTTCGAACATCGGGCGATACGCGGCAATCTGAAAGATGGCGCCGTTGGCGGCAGCAACCGGGCGCGATACAGGCGCGACGGCCGTCGTCGGCATCTGCACGATCGTGCTCGGCCTGGTCGCGCAACCGGCGGCAAGCGCCGCCAGCATGGCGACGGCGAGCTTGCAACGGAAAGTGAATGTTTTCATGGCGTGCGCTCTTTCGTGAATTCACCGCTTACAGTTGCGCCAGCTTCTGCAGCATCTGGTCCGACGTCGTGATGGCCTTGCTGTTGATTTCATAGGCCCGCTGGGTCTGGATCATGTTGACCAGCTCTTCCGTCACGTTGACGTTGGAGGTCTCGATGTAGCCCTGCGAAATTGAACCAGCGCCGTTGGTGCCGGGCGTGTTGGCGCTGGCGTTGCCGGAGGCGCCGGTTTCGACATACAGATTCTCGCCGCGGCTTTCGAGCCCGGCGTTGTTGATGAAGGTCGACAGCTGCAGCGTGCCGACCTGGGTCGGCGTGGACGAGCCCTGGGTCGTGATCGAGACCGTGCCGTCACGCCCGACCGTGATCGATTGCGCATTGGCCGGAATGGTGATCGCCGGCTGGATCACGAAACCGCTGGACGTGACCAGCTGCCCCTGATTGTCGACCTGGAACGAGCCGTCACGCGTGTAGGCGGCGGTACCGTCCGGCAGCAGCACCTGGAAGAAACCCTCGCCGTTGACGGCAAGATCCTTGGAATTGCTGGTCTGCTGAAGATTACCCTGAGTGAAGATCCGCTCCGTCGCCACGGGACGCACACCGGTGCCGATCTGCAGGCCGCTGGGCAGCTGGGTCTGCTGGGATGACTGCGCACCCGGCTGGCGCAGGGTCTGGTAGAGCAAGTCCTCAAACACCGCGCGGGAGCGCTTGAACCCGGCCGTGCTGACGTTTGCCAGATTGTTGGCAATGACGTCCATCTGCGTTTGCTGCGCATCCAGACCTGTTTTTGAAATCCAAAGCGAACGTATCATTTCAATCTCCTCAAACCATGCTTGATTGTGCTACCCGTGCGCTCAGCTCAAAGCCATGAACTGACTGGCTTTGGCAGCATTGCTCTCGGCGCTCTTCAACAGACTCATGTGCATTTCGAACTGGCGACCGAGGCTGATCATCGTGACCATCGCATCGACTGCATTGACGTTGCTGCCTTCGAGCGCGCCGCTGGCCAGCCGCACCGCCGGATCGACATCGGCGGTGGCGCCGCCCTTGATGCGAAACAGACCATCATCGCCGCGCACCAGCGTGTCCTCAGGCGGATTGACCAGCTTCAGGCGACCGATGACGGAGGCCTGTCCCGGCTTGCCGCTGCGTTCGGTCGAGGAGATCGTGCCGTCGCCGGCGATTGCGACATTAACGTCGGGCGGAATCGAAATCGGACCGCCGTCGCCCTGTATCGACAGCCCGTTGGCAGTCTGCAGCAGGCCGTTCTCGCTGGTCTTCAGGCCACCCTGGCGGGTGTACGCTTCGGAGCCATCGTCGAGTTGCACCACCAGCCAGCCCTTGCCCTGCACCGCGACGTCGAGCGCACGACCAGTCTGCTGGAAGGCGCCGGGCGTGAAATCGGTACCGACCGTCGAATCGACCACGTA
>JACMRD010000317.1 GCA_014376645.1 Herminiimonas sp.
GCGGCGGTCGCCACGCTGGCGGCGGAGTCGGTATCCATGTTGGCGGCAACCGTCACGGCTGCAGGGTGCGGCGGTGGCGGCGCGCCCGGCGGCGTCCGGGCGGCGTTGTCGGTCATCGGGTGGCGCTCATGTCGGGTGCCCTTTTCTTGAGGCGAAAAACCGCCAGACTGCCGCGCCAGTTCGGCAGGAATGACACCGGCCGACCCTCTTCCAGCGCCACGCATTCGAGCACTTCGAGCCCGACATCGTTGGCAAGTTCCTCGAAGTCACGAATCGTCGCGCAACGCAGGTTGGGCGTGTCATACCATTCGTAGGGCAGGCTCTTGGAGACCGGCATGCGGCCACGCAGCAGCGCCACCCGGTGCGGCCAGTAGGCGAAATTCGGAAACGACACGATCGCCTCGCGCCCGACCCGGGTGATGTCGCGCAGTACACCTTCGACGTTCTTCATCATCTGCAGCGCCGACAGGCACAGCACGGTGTCGAAGGCGTCGTCGGCAAACATCGCCAGGCCGCCTTCCATGTCCTGCTGGATCACCTGCACGCCACGGGCGATGCAGTTCGGGATCTGGTGGTCGTCGATCTCGACACCGTAGCCGACGCATTGCTTGTCGGTTTGCAAGTAGTCGAGCATGACGCCGTCGCCGCAGCCGAGGTCCAGCACATTGGCCTGTCGGGGCACCCAGTGCGCGATGAAGGCCAGGTCCGGGCGCAGCGCGATCAGTTCGTTGAAATTCATGCCGCGCGTGCCTCGAGGTCTGTTTGCACTGCGGGTGCGGGGTGTACCGAGTGTGCCGAGTGTGCCGGATCGGCACCCAGCTCGGCCCAGACATGTTCGTAATAAGCGCGCATCGTCTTCATGTAGCGCGCGTCCTCCAGCAGGAAGGCGTCGTGCCCGTGCGGCGCATCGATCTCGGCGTACGTCACGCGGCGCCGGTTGTTCACCAGGGCCTGGACAATTTCCCGGCTTCGCGCCGGCGCAAAGCGCCAGTCGGTGCAAAACGACACCACCAGGAATTGCGCCCGCGTCGACGCCATGGCGCGCGTCAGGTCGCCGGCGAAGGCGCGCGCCGGGTCGAAATAATCAAGCGCCTTGGTAATCAGCAGATAGGTATTCGCATCGAAATATTCGGAGAACTTGTCACCCTGGTAGCGCAGGTAGGACTCGATCTCGAAGTCGACGCCGTAGCTGAACTGGTAATCGCCGGAGCGCAGGTCGCGGCCGAATTTCTGCGCCATGTCGTGGTCCGACAGATATGTGATGTGACCGACCATGCGGGCGACGCGCAGGCCGTTTTTTGGTACCACGCCGTGCGCGTAGAAATCGCCGCCGTGATACTCGGGGTCGGTCAGGATCGCCTGTCGCGCCACATCGTTGAAGGCGATGTTCTGCGCCGATAGTTTCGGGGTCGATGCCACGACGATGCAATGCCGCAGCCGGTCCGGATACAGCATGCTCCAGGCCATGGCCTGCATGCCGCCGAGCGAGCCGCCCATGACGGCGGCGAACTGCGCGATGCCGAGCGCGTCGGCCAGGCGCGCCTGCGCCTCGACCCAGTCCTCCACCGTCACGACCGGGAAACCGGCGCCATAAGGCTTGCCGGTGGCGGCATCGACATGCATCGGGCCGGTCGAGCCGAAACAGGAGCCGAGATTGTTGACGCCGATGACGAAGAAGCGGTCGGTGTCGAGCGGCTTGCCGGGGCCGACCATGTTGTCCCACCAGCCCAGGGTCTTCGGGTCGCTCTTGCCACTCGCATCGACGTAGGTGCCCGCCACGTGATGGGAGGCATTCAGTGCGTGGCAGACCAGCACAGCATTAGATCGGGCGGCATTGAGCGTGCCGTAGGTTTCGTACACCAGGGTGTAGTCGGCGATAGTGGCGCCGCTCTGCAGCGACAGCGGCGGGGCGAAGTGCATCGATTGCGGGGCAACGATTCCAATGGAAGGCATGTGGGTCCAAAAACAGAAATGGCGCGGAAACGGCGATCCGGCGGCGACCGATGTCAGCCTTACGGCGGGTAGCCCACATCGGCGTGACACGGATGCAATTTTACATCGCGCGCAGCTGATCGACGGCTTCGGCAATCGCTGCCGGCTCCAGCGTGCGCAGGATTTTTTTCGTCTGAGGTATCAGGAAGCTCAGGTCGCTGGCCAGGATTTCCTGCTTGACTGCCAGCAGCTGCGCCGGATGCATCGAGAATTCGCGCAATCCCATGCCCAGCAGCAGCCGGGTCAATTTGGTATCGCCGGCCATCTCGCCGCACACCGAGACCGGGATGCCGGCCTTGGCGCCGAGCGAAATGATCGACGACAGCAGGTACAGGATCGCCGGGTGCAGCGGATTGTAGAGATGGGCGACTTCATGATCGACGCGGTCGATCGCCAGCGTGTATTGAATCAGATCGTTGGTGCCGATCGACAGAAAATCGAGCCGCTTGATGAACAGCGGCAGGGTCAGCGCCGCCGCCGGTATCTCGATCATGGCGCCGACCTGGATCGCCGGATCGAAATTCTTGCGGGCGTCGGTGAGCTGCGCCTTGGCCTGCGCGATCATGGCCAGGGTCTGGTCGATCTCGAAAGCATGCGCCAGCATCGGGATCAGCAACTTGATCGGACCAAAGGCGGAGGCCCGCAGGATGGCGCGCAGCTGCGCCAAGAACATCTGCGGCTCGGCCAGGCAATAACGAATCGCGCGCAGTCCCAGCGCCGGGTTCAGCGCGGTTTCGCCAGCGATGTCGAGCGGCTTGTCGGCGCCGATGTCGAGGGTGCGGATCGTCACCGGCCGGCCCTTCATGGCCACCACTGCCTTGCGATAGGACTCGAACTGCTCGTCTTCCGACGGCAGCTTGGCGCCGCCGGTACGGCCCATGAACAGGAATTCGGAGCGGAACAGGCCGACGCCGTGGGCGCCGCCTTCGAGCGCGGCTACGCAGTCTTCGGGCAGCTCGATGTTGGCCAGCAAGGTGATGGCGACACCGTCGCGGGTGATTGCCGGGGTTTTCTTGAGCTTGCTGAGTTTCTTGCGGTCGCGCTGCATGCGTCCCTGGCGCTCGCGGTACTGGTCCAGCACCAATGCGCTGGGGCCGACGATGACGACGCCAGCGCCGCCGTCGATGATGACCCAGTCATCCTGGGCGA
>JACMRD010000318.1 GCA_014376645.1 Herminiimonas sp.
CCCTTGAATAGTTCGTGGCCTGCGACGATGACCAAAGCATCGAAAACGGGTGCTGCAAATAACGTCATGGTGACAATTCCTGATGAATGAACAACTGTTGGGTTGTGGCCGGCATGGCAACGACACCGTAAATTATACCGGCCCGGTTCGTTCAGCCCGCCAGCTTCTTGACCAGCCGGTAAAGATACTCGCGGCCGTCGTACAGACTCTTCTGCGGAATGCGTTCGTTAAGCCCGTGTGCATGGACATCACCCGAGTCGGCAAAGATCCCGGAGACGCCATACATCGGAATGCCGGCCTTGCGCATGTACAGACTGTCGGAAGCACCGGTGCTCATTGCCGGAATGATCGGCACGCCGGGCCACATCTGTTCGCTCACTTCCTGGATCGGCCCGAAGACGACCGCGTTCAGGGGTGACGGCGGACTCGGATTCGGCGCCAGCCATTGCCGGATATCGATGTCCTTGTTGGCGACCAGTTCCTTCATCGTGCGATCGACCTGGGCCAGATCGTCCCAGGGCAGGATACGGCAATTCACGGTGGCGCTGGCCGATTGCGGCAGCGCGTTCTCGGCATGGCCGGCCGCGAGCATCGTCGTCACGCAGGTGGTACGCAGCGTAGCGTTAAAAAAAGGCTGCTTCGACATGCGCGCCAGGACCTCCGGCTCGATGCGTCCCTGACCAAGCGATTGCATGTCCTGCGCCAGCTGGCCGGTATAAGTCGCGGCGCTGCGCTTGAAATATTCCTGCGTCACCGGCGCCAGGCTGGCCGGAAAGGCATACTGGCCGATGCGGTTGACCGCCTCCGTGAGATCGTAGATCGCATTGTCGGCACGCGGCAGCGAACTGTGGCCGCCGGAATTTTTTGCCTTCAGCTCATAGGTGACAAACACTTTTTCGGCGACCTGCACCCGCTGGATGTTCGGTTTGCCGTCGTGCAGCTCGCCACCGCCGCCTTCGTTCAGACCGAACTCGGCGTCGATCCAGTCGCGATGCTGCTCGACGAGCCACTTGGCACCGTTGGTCGGCACGCCGCCGCGCTCTTCGTCGGCGGTCAGCGCCAGGATGATGTCGCGCTTGGGATGAAAACCTTCGCGCTTGAGTTGCGCCATGATCGACACGAACGCCGAGGCCATCGCCTTGTCGTCAGCCGCGCCGCGAGCGGTGAAATAACCGTCTGTCTCGACGAGCTTGAAGGGATCGGTGGTCCAGTCCTCACGCTTGGCTTCGACCACGTCGATGTGCGCCAACAGCAGGACCGGCTTGCGCTCGCCGCTGCCTTTGAAGCGCAGCACCAGGTTGCCTTTTTTCGGGAAAGGCTCGACCACCTTGATCTCGGCCGCGCTGAAACCGGCGTCACGCAGGCGCTTTTCCATGCGCCGCGCAGCGAGGGTGTTGTTGCCGGCGGAATGGGACGTGTCGGTCTCCACCAGTTCCTTGTAAATGTCGTGGAACAGCGCACGTTCGGCGGCAGCGTCGAGTGCATGAACGGTCGGCGCCACGCAGATCGACAGCAGGAGCGTGGCCAGGATGGTCGGTTTCAGTCGTGTCATGCAATCCTCGGGAAATGGTCGGTAGCTGGCAGGAGGAAATCGCCGCGCCCAATCTACCACTCAACTGTTTTTTTATAAAAATATTTCCTGTAAATCTGGAAGTCGGTCATCCGATTTCGACGGATCACTGCCTTGTCGGCAGTCAGTTGAACGGAATCAAAGGCATGGCGCAGTGATTGGCCCATCCTAAACGTTAGCCAACGTTCCCCTGAACCACCTCCGCACCGCGCCACCTTCCGACATTTTGCAAAGGACCCCACCATGCATCCACCGACAACTCACCGCATCGCCTCTTCCATCCTCCTAGCATCAAGCCTGGCCTTGATACTGGCAAGCTGCGGTGGCGGTGGCGGTGGCGGTGGCGGACAACCCGGTGGCAGCGGCGCGACCGCTTCGGCGGCCACGGCGCCAGTGACGCCGACACCGGAGCCGATCGCCGTCATTCCGCCGCTGTCGACCAACCCGATCCAGCTAGTGTTCGGCGGCACGGTCGGTGCGCCCGGCACCTGGCCCGACGGAGACACGGCCGCGGGCGGCGACGGTATCCGTCCAGTCGACGGCATCAACTGCTCCGGCAGCGAGGCCTACCACATCCACACCCACCTGAGCATCGTGCGCGATGGCCAGCTCCTGGCGATTCCGGCGAATGTCGGGATTCCCGCCGGCTGCACCTACGAAATCCACACCCACGACAAAACCGGGGAGATCCACTTGGAAGCCCCGGCGAAAAAACGCTTCACGCTAGGGAATTTTTTCGCGGTCTGGGGTCAGCCTCTGTCACGTACCAACATCGCCGGCATCACCGGCGCGCCGGTGACCGTCTACGTCACCGATGGCAGCAACACGGTTGCCTATACCGGCGACATCGCCGACCTGGAGCTGACCAGCCACCGCCTGATCACGATCCAGATCGGCAAGCCGGTTGCGACCATTCCCGCATTCCTGTGGGACACCCCGTCGTGAGATCGGCGCCCCGGTGGCGCTGCGCCCGCTCATCGCGCGAGGATGGCGGTCTGTGGCATCGGTATTTCAAGATCCAGCACAGTGCCGCGCGCACCATGCTCGATGCCGAGCAGCGCACCGATCTTGATTGCCCGACTCTGCATGTTGCGCCGGCCGCGACCGCCGATGTTGGGCGTGACCGTCCTGCCGACGCCGTCATCGACGACCCGAACCAACAAGCGTTGCGGTGAGAAATAGAAGTCGATCGTGACGCTGGTTGCACGCGCATGCTTGACCACATTGGCCAAGGCTTCCTGCAGGATGCGCAGCACCTGCAGGCCGTCATGCGCGCCGAGCTCAAGCGCATCCGGCAAGTCGTGATTTGTCCACGCCAGCGCAATGCCGGCCTCGTTGAAACGGGTCTGGATGCGGAAACGGAAACTCCCCAGCGCCGGTAGCAGATCGGGATCATTTGGCGCCAGGGAGTCGATCGCCAGACGCATGTCGTCGAGACAGTCACGCAGCAACGCCAGCGTATCGTCGCGACTGGCGGTACCGCGCTCGACGATGGCCAGGACGGTCAACAACTGCGATCCCACGCCGTCGTGCATGTCTTGCATGATGCGCTGGCGTTCTTCCGTGGCGCCCTGGATCCGTTCGAGTTGGCTCAGCCGGGCATGGCTCTGCGCCAGCTCCCGCTCCCGCTCGGCAATGCGCAGCGCCAGCCGTTCGTTGGCCGACTCGACCGCCTGCAGCGAATCGAAAAACCGGTCCGACAACACCCCTGCCATCACCAGCAGGAATACCGGCACCCCCAGATGCAGAAGATAAATGTCGGTCAGATGGAACCAACGCTCCTGTACCGCAAAGTCATGCAGCGCCAAACCCAGTGCAACCGACATGCTCAATCCCATGGCCAGGCTGGCGCGACCGCGCTGACGCAAGGCAAAGAGCGTGAGGGATCCGACCGAGTAGGTGGCGAAAGGGAAAAACCCGGGCACCAGGTACGAATCCATGAACCCGCGCAGCGGCATGCCGACCGCCGCGAACAGCAAGCAACAGCTGACGGCGTACACCGTCATGAACCGCTCCAAGCGGGGTTTGCGATTGCCGCTGAATCTGAGCGAAAAGATCGAGAAGAGCAAGATGAAACCGGCAGTGGCGACGTAATAGGCGAGGCGCCAGTCCATCAGGTGCGCGATCGGCACAACCGACCAGCCCATGACCAGCGTACGGGCGCCCCAGAACAACAGACAGAAAGCATACAGGCCGTACAGCCGTTCCTGCGGCCTGCGCAGCCAGAATGCCAGAATCGTGAGACCCGTCATCAGGCAAATGACAGTCGAGATTTCCGCAGCCGTATGCTCCAGAAAAAACCGTTGCTCGAACTTTGGCCGCAACAATCGCTCAGGCCCGATTTCCATCGTGCTGACTCCGGTCAACGGCTCGCGGACACCAGCATGCAGCACGATTTCATTGACTCCGGATCGTACTGCGAGCGGAGGCAGCAACAAAAGATTCGGCTTCAGCATGCGGATGTGCGTCGCGGCGTCGGAGCTCTGGATGACGCCGACGAGCGCACCGTTCAGATAGATCACGGCGCCGCTGGTCAGCCGCGGCAGATACAACCAGAGCAGCTCTTCCCTGCTCACCGCCGGCCCGGCCGATCTCACGGTAAATCCCGCCTTGTACCAGTAATGCACCAGTTCCGATCCATTCGGCTTGCGGGCCCTGTGCGGCAGCCGGGTCGACTCCCAGCCGGCCTCGGGCGGCGGTACGGTGGTCGCATCCGACACGATGAACCGGGCCTCATGCAGGACAATGGCCTCGCGCGTGGCCGATGACGGCTTCTCGTCATTGGCCAGCATGGTGAAAAGACCTGACCCCAGCCAGAGCGCAACGATAGCGGCAATGATCCACAGCGCCCACGCGGCACGATGCAGGGAAAACTGGCTGCCGTAGCGCACGGCGCGAATCAATGGTTGCATGGGATGGTCCACTGCGGTGATTTCGCTCGGGCCACGCGCTGGTCCGCCCGTCGCGGCTTTCTGGATCGGCAATAGAAAATCATGCTCATAAGTATGATACTTTTTACTAACTTTTGGAGCTAATCTGTGTTGCCGGCATCCGGCATCGATGGATGATCCTCTGCCGACCTTGGCCGAAAGTGCTCAGCGACCATGAATTGGCTCTAAAGCGTGCCACGGAACATACTCGTAACGATTCGTGATTTATGCTGTGCATTCTCTGTCAGCAGCCAAGCCGCCCTTCATGCCACCCGATGTCGTCGCCACGCTCCCCATGCCGGAATTGCCAGCGCCCTGTAGCCTGCGCGCGCGCTGTGATGTCGGATGGATCGGATGAATTATGTGCGCCTGGCCAAGCAGGCGGCCGTCATCTTTGCCCGGCGCCCCGCGCTCGGCCTGCAGCTGTCCCTTGGGCTTGCACTGGGCATGTTGATTCTGACCTGTGCGCTATTGCTGGCGTTCGTAATGGACCGCCTCGCCAGGAGCGAGTTGCTGTCGATAGCCCAGACCAATCTCGACAATCTGAGTCAACAGACGGCGCGCGAGCTCTCTTCCGGCATGAACGATTTCAGCCGCGAGATCGAGACCATGGCCGGGCTCGATGTCTTCCGCCGGCGCGACGCGACGGCCGATGAAATGCGCGACGGCATCGAGAACCTGGTCAACCACCGCCCTGAATTCACCTTCGTCGGCGTCAACGATGCCGAATCGTCGGTCGTCATCGCGGCCAAAGGCCACATCTTCGAAGCCGGAATCGGACGTGGACGTCCCGTTTTCGAGCAAGGCAAGAAAGGCTTGTTTTTGGGCGATGTGCATGAAGCCGTGCGACGGGCGGGGCTGCTGCCGAAACCGGCCGGCGGCGAACCGCTACGCTTTCTTGATGTCGCTGCGCCGATTCGTGATTACGAAGGCAAGGTGATCCGGGTGCTGACGGCGCACCTGAGCTTCGATTGGACCGAGCGTGTCAGAAAGGCCGTTCTCAGCTCGTTGAAAGAGAATCACAGCGTCGAAATCCTGCTTGTCGATACCGCTGGAAAAATCGTGTTGTCACCGAACCGTTCGATTGCCACCGGCACGCCATTGCAGTCGCTGCTGGCCGAGCCACTACTGCCGGGCGCCGGTCCGCAAACCTGGAGAGACGGCCGGGAGTACCTCAGCGTGGTCACACCCGTGAGCCCGCGCGGCAGCTTCGATGGTTTTGGCTGGAAGATCGTGTCGCGCCAAACGGCGGAAACCGCGCTGAAGCCGCTGGGTCGGCTGCATAACCTGTTCTTCGGCGGCGCCCTGTTGCTGGGCAGCGTCGCGGCGCTGCTGGCCTGGCTGGTCGCCGGGCGCATCGTCGCGCCGGTACGCCGACCGGCCGAAAGCGCGGCCCTGATGAGCGTCGATCCCCACGCCGTGACGCCGGCTGACCCGCAGATCGACGAAGTCTGCGAGATGCAGAAAGCCCTGCAGCGGCTGGCGACCCAAGGCCAGCGCCACGCCCAGCCGAGCGCGAACCAGCAAAAGCAGTTCATGACCTTCGCGGAATCCTTGCCCCACCTTGTGTGGCAAGCCGACCAGAGCGGCCTAATCCTGTACGCCAACGATCAGTGGGAGGAACGTTTTGGTTCGGCTCGCGGGCTGGCAGTCAGTCAGCTGGCCACCTTCCTCCATCCGGCTGACCGGGAACAGTTCCTGCAAGACTGGCACGCTTGCCGCCACAGTGGCGCCGATCTGGAAACCAAGGCCCGGGTGACCGGGAACGAGCGCGACGTGACACGCTGGTTCAAGATCCGCGGCAAGGCCGTGCTCAGCGACGCCGGCAGCATCTTTGGCTGGGTCGGCACCTTCACCGATATCGACGACACCGTTTTGCTGGCCGAGAGTGCATCGCACGCGCTGGAACACGAGCGCATGGCACGGATCGACGCTGAACGGGTGTCGCGCATGAAGGACGAATTCCTGTCGACGCTCTCGCATGAACTGCGTACGCCGCTCAACGTCATTGGCGGCTACGCGCAGATGCTACAGCTGCAGCCCGGCAATGAAGAACAAGTCATGCGCAGTGCCGCCATCATCAACCGGAACGTGCAGTTGCAGGTGGAACTGATCAGCGATTTGCTCGACATGAGCGCAGTCGCTGCCGGCAAGGTGACGCTGGAGCCGGTTCTGCTCGATGCCGGGCATGTGGTCAGCGATCTGGTGCTGTCAATGGCGCCGCTGACCGAAACCAGGCAGGTCAGCCTGGGCTGCGAGTCACCGGGGCCGGGTCTGATGGTGTGGGCCGACCAGAAACGACTACAACAAATCCTCAGCAACCTGCTCACGAATGCCATCAAGTTC
>JACMRD010000076.1 GCA_014376645.1 Herminiimonas sp.
GCGCCAACACGGCCGCCATCGTCAGCATCCAGGCCGACAGCGGTCTGACCATCGTGCTGCGCCAGTCAAAATACCTCAACAATATCGTTGAGCAAGACCACCGGGCCATCAAACGCGTCACGCGACCGATGCTCGGTTTCAAGACCTTTCGCTGCGCCCGAATTATCATCGCGGGTGTTGAAACCATGCATCTGATTCGCAAGGGTCAACTTGCAGACATCAAAGACCAAACTTCGTCAGCAGCCAACCAGTTCTATTCACTGGCATTCTGATCGCCGCCGATCCCGTAGAGACATTTCGTCTCATTCCCCTATCGCGACAAAACCCTCGCCAGCAGCAACTGCAGCCAGCCCGACAAGGTGAATCTGGCCAGCATCGGCAGTAGCAGAGGCAGACTCAGCGTCGCCGCCACCGCCACCGCCCACCACGAAGGCAGACCAGCGGGTACCGCTACCGGCGCCGGTAAGCCGACATCGAGCGTGGCCTCGTATCCCGCCCTGGTCACGATATCGATTAGACGTTGCGACGTGCGGCTGAGCCTTTTACCAGCGCCTTCTCGGTTGCCAGGTTGACGCTGGCGTCGGTCACGCCCGGGACCTTCCTGAGTGCGTTCTCCACCAGTGCCACGCACGAGGCGCAGGTCATGCCGCCGATTGCGAAGGTGAAGGCTTTGCCGGCGAGGGCGGTTGTGTCGCGTGAGTTCATTGCGTGCGCTCCTATCAGAGTCCAAAGGTTAAACCTTCTGGTCATGGGAAGGTCCAGGCATGTCACGGAATCGTTGACTGGTCCGTTTGCGTGAAAGGTCAAGGACGGTTGAGAAAGGTCAAGGACAGTCAGGTTCGGAAGTCGCTGTAAAAGCCTGGCGGTTTTCGCGTTGAATGTGAAGCGCTGCACATACGATTCGCGGCGCCCGGATTATGCTGAAACGCTTCAGCTGCCTGCATCCCGACGCGCCTCCGCACCTCCACAGCTCTTTCCCTGGCTGTGTCGGGTATTACCTACGAATGGATCCGCACATGAGCGACAAAGCCCGTATCGACCCCGACGATTCGCCCTCCGGAGGCTGGGGCTCGGTCAAGGAAGTGGCGACCATCCTGTGGAAGCAGCATGTGGTATTCGAAGGCAGTTACCTGCTCGGGCTGCAGAACAAGCCGGACGGCTTTGCCTGCGTCAGTTGTTCGTGGGCCAAGCCCGCCAACCCGCACCCCTTCGAATTCTGCGAAAGCGGTGCTAAGGCAACGGCTTGGGAAATTACCGGCAAGCGAGTGGCACCGGCATTCTTTCAAAAGCATACGGTGGCCGAACTGTCGACCTGGAGCGACCATGCACTGGAAGAGGCCGGGCGGCTGACCGCGCCGATGCGCTGGGACAGCGCCTCCGACACCTATCTCGAAACGACCTGGAACGATGCCTTTGCCGAGATCGGCGCCGAGCTGCGCCGGATCGCACCGAAGGATGCCGTCTTCTACAGCTCGGGACGGGCATCGCTGGAGTCGTCCTACATGTACCAGTTGATGGTGCGCATGTACGGTTGCAACAATCTGCCGGACAGTTCCAACATGTGCCACGAGAGCACCTCGGTCGGGCTGAAGCAGGCCATCGGCGTCGGTGTCGGCACCGTCGTGCTGGAGGATTTCGACAAGTGCGACTGCATCTTCTTCTTTGGCCAGAACGTCGGCACCAACAGCCCGCGCATGCTGCACCAGTTGCAGGAAGCCCGCAAGCGCGGCGTGCCGATCGTCACCTTCAACCCGCTGCGTGAGCGTGGGCTGGTCAGCTTCGTCAATCCGCAGTCGCCCACCGAAATGCTGACCGGTGCCGAAACCTGCATCAGTACCCAGTATCACCAGGTCCGGGCCGGGGGCGATACCGCCGCCATGATGGGCATCTGCAAGTACCTAATTGAGGCTGACGACGACGCCATCGCAACCGCTCGCCTGCGGGTGCTGGATGCGCCGTTCCTGGCGCAGCACACGCAAGGGTTCGATGCGTTCGCGACGTCGGTGCGGGCCTGCCGGTGGCAAGACATCGAACGTGAATCGGGCCTGACCCGGCACGCGCTGGAGTCGGCGGGCGAGGCGTATGCGCGCGCCAAGGCCGTGATCGGCGTATACGGCATGGGGCTGACTCAACACCGGCTCGGCGTGCAGAACGTGCAGATGGTGTCGAATCTGCTGCTATTGCGCGGCAATATCGGCAAGTTGGGCGCTGGCATCTGCCCGGTGCGCGGCCACTCCAATGTGCAAGGGCAACGCACCGTCGGCATTACCGAGAAGCCGGAACTGGCGCCGCTGGATCAGCTTGCCCGCCAATACGGCTTCACGCCGCCGCGTGACAAGGGCTTGAACACGGTCGATGCCTGCCAGGCGATCGCCGACGGTACCGCACGCGCCTTCGTCAGCTTGGGCGGCAATTTCGTGCGGGCGATCCCCGACACCGTTCGCATGGAGGCTGCCTGGCGCAAGTTGCGCCTGACGGTACAGATTTCCACCAAGCTCAATCGCAGTCACCTTGTGCATGGCGCCGTGTCGTTCATTTTGCCGTGTCTGGGCCGCATCGAAATTGACGAGCAAAACGGTGTGGCGCAGTCGGTCTCTGTGGAGGACAGCACTGGTTGCATGCACGGTTCACGTGGCCGCGCTGAACCGGCCAGCAAGCACCTGCTGTCGGAGCCGGCGATCATCGCCGGCATCGCCAAGGCGACGCTGGCGCCCAATCCGCTGGTGGATTGGGATGCCTGGACTGCCGACTACGCCAGCGTGCGCGATGCCATCGAAACTACCTATCCGGAGATCTTCGCGAATTTCAATGCCCGCATGTGGCAGCCGGGCGGCTTTCGGCGGCCGATGCCAGCTGCCGAGCGGATCTGGAAGACGCCGGCCGGCAAGGCCCTCTTCATGGTGCCTGCCACGCTCGACGAAGATCCGGACATCCATGGCCCCAACGCTGCCGCTGTGCCGGTGCGGAGCATGCGTCTGTTTACGGTGCGCAGCGACGGCCAGTTCAATACGACCATCTACAGCAACGACGACCGTTTCCGCGGCGTGTATGGCACTCGCATGGTGTTGTTGATGTGCGCCGAAGACATCATGCGGCTCGGCTTCAAGGATGGCGATCTGGTAACTGCCAGCACGCCCGCCGCCGACGGCCTGCCGCGCGCCGTCTCCGGTCTGCGGATCACGCCGTACGATATTCCGGCCGGTTGTATCGCCGGTTACTACCCTGAGTGTAATCCCCTGATTCCCTTGTCCCACCATGCCGAGCAAAGCATGGTGCCAGCAGCCAAGGCAATCGAAGTCTTGCTTCGGCGCGACCCCGCGCCTGTGGTCGCCTAAGTGGGTGCCGCGATGGCGGGGACCACGACCTGTCCGGAAGTCGGGCCTTGCAAGGCCGACTCCGCCTTTGCGTATTCGCCTACGCAGCATGAAAGCGATCCGCGCCAGTTGAACCATGAAGCAGATGCAGTCCCGCCGACCACCCGGCGCTTGCCGGTGCGCCGCTGGAACAGCGCAGGTGCCCTGGCAGGCGAAACAATGGCCGCGAGCGAAGTGCTGGCCGACGAAGTGCCGGTAGCGCTGGTCTACAACGGCATTTCGCATGCCGTGATGCTGGCCACGCCAGACGACCTGGAAGATTTCGCGCTCGGCTTCAGCCTGAGCGAGGGCATCGTTGATTGCCGAACCGAGCTCTACGACATCGAGGTGGTGTGCCATGGCGCGGGTATCGAGCTTCGCATGCAGTTGGCCGCTGCCGCGATGCATCGTCTGAAATCATCACGTCGCATGCGAACCGGCAAGACCGGCTGCGGCTTGTGCGGTATCGAGAGTCTGGAACAGTTCGATCAGGCGCTCGCCAGTGTCCCGTCTGGCTGCCTTGTACCTCCGTCCGCGCTGCAGCTGGCGATGCATGGCCTGTCCCTGTTCCAGGATCTGCACGCCGCTACTGGCGCCGCGCACGCGGCTGGCTGGGCAAGTGCGAATGGCAGCGTGCAACTGATACGCGAAGATGTCGGCCGGCACAACGCGCTCGACAAGCTGATCGGCGCCATGGCACGTCAAGGGATCGCCAGCCACAGCGGATTTGCAGTCGTGACCAGCCGCGCCAGTTACGAAATGGTGCAGAAGGCGGCGCGCGCCGGCATGTCATTATTGGCGGCAGTATCGGCGCCGACCGCGATGGCGGTGCGGCTGGCAGATGCCGCCGGTCTGACGCTGGCCGGTTTCGTCCGGACGCAGCGGCATGTGGTCTATACCCACCCATATAGAATCGCAGAAAGTTGAAGCGGCGGCTTAGGCTGGCGCCGATCGGCGCGGCGGTGTTGGCCGACAGCATGCAGGCCGCCGACGGGTTCTGTCGCGATAGCGCAGTGAGGCCCGGCATCTGTGAAAAATCGGCGGCGATCAGAATGCCAGAGAGTAGAACTGGTTGGCTGCCGACGAAGTTTCGGCTTTGAGGTCGGCAAGTTGACCTTTGCGAATACTATACATGGTTTCAACGCCGGCGATGATAATTCGCGCTGAGCGAAAGGTCTTGAATCCGAGCATTGGTCGCGCAACGCGTTTGATGGCTCGGTGGTCCTGCTCGACGATATTATCGAGATACTTTGACTGACGCGGCATGATGGTCAGAGCGCTGTTAGCCTGGATGCTGACCATAGCGGCCGTGTTGGATCCGCTTTTGTCGATAGAGATTTTCTCGGACACGTCGTGCAGGCCGATAACCCGTTTGAAGAATGCACGGGCTGCGGCATAATCGCGGTTGGCACGCAGCAGAAAATCAACGGTAGCGCCATTCTTGTCTACTGCCCTGTACAGGTACTTTCATTCGCCCGCGACCGTGATGTAGGTCTCGTCCATACGCCAGCTTTTGCCGACTGGCCGTTTGCGCCGGCGACACACTGCGGCCAGCACGGGCAACATCTTGATGGCACACCGGTGGATGGTTCAGTGATCGACCTCAACACCACGTTCGGCCATCATTTCCTGAAGCTGTCGCAAGCTCAGCGGATAAGCTACGTACCAGCGCACGCACGTCAGCATGATTTCAACCGGAAAATGCAGCCGCTTAAAAACACGCCGCAGCATTTCGTTCATCGTTTTTTGATCAGTTTGCATTGATCAAGATTATCATTTCGACCTTACTGCGACAGAACCCGAAA
>JACMRD010000077.1 GCA_014376645.1 Herminiimonas sp.
CCGCGTTTTCAAGCGGCTGCACTATCCGACTGAAGTGATGCTGGTTTGCGTACGCTGGTACGTGGCATACCCGCTGAGCTTGCGGCATTTGGAAGAGAGCATGGCCGAACGTGGCGTGGCGGTCGATCACTCGACCATTCACCGGTGGGCCATCAAGATGCTGCCCGCGCTGGCCGCTATTTGCCGTCGACGCAAGCGTCCGGTCAGAACGAGCTGGAGAATGGACGAAACTTACATAAAGGTCGCGGGTCTGTGGAAGTACCTTTACCGGACCGTTGACAAGAGCGGCGACACCGTTTATTTTCTGCTGCGCGCCAAGCGCGCTCATGCCGCAGCCCGGGCATTCTTCGAACGCGCCATCGGCTTACACGACATGCCTGAAAAAATAACCATCCACAAGAGCGGCGCCAACACGGCCGCCATCGTCAGTATCCAGGCCGACAGCGGTCTGACCATCGTGCTGCGCCAGTCAAAGTACCTCAACAATATCGTTGAGCAAGACCACCGGACCATCAAACGCGTCACGCGACCGATGCTCGGTTTCAAGACCTTTCGATGCGCCCGAATTATCATCGCGGGTATTGAAACCATGCATCTGATTCGCAAGGGTCAACTTGCAGACATCAAAGACCAAACTTCGTCAGCAGCCAACCAGTTCTATTCACTGGCATTCTGATCGCCGCCGATCCCATAGAGACATTTCGTCTCATTGTGCTATCGCGACAAAACCGCTGCAAATCCTTGATTGGCCATCGACTGCGTTCACGAGGATTTGCGGCGCAACAAACCGAGGCTGCCATCGGGGTCGCTGTGTTGAACCGCATGCTAGCCGCCGCACGCCCAAACTTCGTTCGCAGTCAAAAAGTAGCTGCATAATCGGGCAGGGGTTGGGGGACCGTCGCCCGTAACTTTGAAGTGCACCAACGCTGCTGGCACCCCCAAATTAGCGTTTTATTCGTACTTCGACGCCTGACCAATAGGATTACAGTGCCTCGTCTGTTACCAACGGAACACCCTCTGGCGCCTTCCTCCAGTGCCGCCAAAGTGGCGGATCAGGAAAAGCGGTTCGCAAGAAATCGATGAATGCCCGGATACGGCTGCTCAGGTTGCGCCGGCTCTGGTAGACCGCAATGATCGGATCTTCATCGTGACATTGATGTTCGGGAAAGAGCTCGATCAGACGACCCTGCGCCAGGTCATCAGCCACCTGGACTTCGATCAGGCGGGCGATGCCGAGCCCGGCGCGGGCAAATTCGATCAGCACCGAGGCTTGATTGGACAAGATGCGGCTCTTGATCGACAGCGGCCGCGCCATGCCGTCGGCAGAACGGACCATCCATGTACTGGCTGCAATCGACGCAACGAAATTGACGCATGTGTGATGTGCCAGGTCGTCCGGGTGCAAAGGGGTGCCGTGCTGCGCCAGGTACTCGGGTGATGCGCAGATGATCCAGCGGGTGCTGGCGAAGGGCATCGCAATGAGCGACGAGTTTTTCAGGTGGCCGACGTGGATCGCAACGTCCATGCCGTCGTCGAGCAGGTGGCTGGCATCGATGCGCAACTGCATTTCGACGTTGAGATTCGGGTGCAGCGCGCAAAATTCGGCAACCTTCGCTGCGAGCACCGTCTGACCGAAGATGGGCATCGAACGAATCCGCAAGGTCTGCTGCGCCGCCATGCCGGAAAAAACTGCCGCATCCGCTGTCTCGACGGCTTCGATCGCCATCTGCGCTGCTTGATAGAAGGCCTCGCCCTCTTGCGTCAGTTCAATGGTTCGGTGCGTGCGTCGAAACAGCAGTACGCCCAAGCGGTTTTCCATCCGTCCTATCAACTTGCTGACGGCCGAGGGCGTCAGCGCTAAATTGCGGGCCGCCGCCGAAAAGCTGCCGTCCTCGGCGGCGCGCACGAATACCTGCATTTCCATGTAACGACTCATCGTGCCTACCTGTGCCTGATTCACTGCGACCGCAAAAATGCCGGGTGCCATTGGAGCCTGTGTCGGCACACCAGCTCAATGATCCAGCAAGTTGACCTGTGCCGTTCGTTCACACGAGGTTTGAATTTACGGAAGTATGCCAGCAGCCGGGCACGTCATACACTTCTTTTCGACAAGGGAACACTGAGTCCCATAAAAAAACAGGAGACAAGCAATGACAACGCAATCGCGCACCGCGCCTGCAGTCCCCTCTGCGCCGCAAGCATTGGATGCCATCATCATCGGCGCCGGGTTCTCCGGCCTGTACCAACTGCATAAACTGCGCGACGAACTCGGCCTGAAGGTCCGTGTGCTGGAAAAGGGCGCCGGCGTCGGCGGTACCTGGTTCTGGAACCGTTATCCGGGCGCGCGTTGCGACTCCGAGAGCTACTACTACTGCTACTCTTTTAACAAAGCGATCGAACAGGCGTGGAGCTGGTCGGAACGTTATCCCGAACACACCGAGATCCGGAAGTACCTGAACTTCGTGGCCGACCGGCTCGCACTCAAGCGCGACATCCAGCTCGACACGGAAGTGACATCGGCTGCCTTCGACGACGGCACCAACCTGTGGACGGTCCAGACCGTCGCAGGCGAGACCTTTCAGGCGCAGTTCTTGATCACTGCCGTCGGTTGCCTGTCGACGGCAAACGTGCCGAAGTTCAAGGGGCTCGAGAACTTCAAGGGCGATTGGTACCACACCGGTAACTGGCCACCGGAAGGCATCGACTTCGCCGGTAAGCGCGTTGGCCAGATTGGCACCGGCTCGACCGGCATCCAGGTGGCACCCGTGTTGGCCAAACAATCGAAACATCTGACGATCTTCCAGCGCACTGCGAACTACAGCATCCCCGCCCGCAATCGTCCCGTGACACCGGACGAAGTTGAATTGACCCGGAAAAACTACGACGATGTGTGGCGCCGTGCGCGCAGCGGCACCAACGGCCATCCTTTTTCGATGTCGAGCCAGTCGGCCGTGTCCGTCTCCGATGAAGAGCGTCGCGCCATCTATGAAAAAGCCTGGGAACGTGGCGGCCTGCGCTTCCGCGCATCGTTCAAGGACATTTTAGAGAACGAGAAGGCCAACGAAACGGCGTCAGACTTCATCCGCGAAAAAATCGCCACGGTGGTCGAGGATGCAAAGGTCGGCGAGATGCTGACGCCACGCGACCACGGTTTCGCCACCAAGCGCCCGCCTATCGACTCGGGGTATTTCGAAACCTTTAATCGGGATAACGTTCTCTTGGTCGACCTAAAGGCCGAACCGATCGTCGAGGTCACCGAAAAAGGAATCCGCACCAGCAACCAGGAATACGAACTCGACATCATCGTCTTTGCAACCGGCTTCGATGCATTTACCGGTTCGCTGCTGCGGCTCAATATCACCGGCAGTCATGGTTACGCGCTCAAGGAAGCATGGGCGGCCGGTCCGCGCACCTACTTGGGGCTGCAGACGCCAAAATTTCCGAATCTGTTCACCATCACCGGTCCAGGCAGTCCTTCAGTCCTGTGCAACATGCCGATCGCCATCGAGCAGCATGTCGACTGGATCACGGGCTGCATTCGCGACATGCTGGCAAGCGGGCTGACTCGCATCGAAGCCGAACCGGCAGCAGCCGAGCAGTGGGTCGAGCAAGTCAACGACGCAGCGAACGCGACCTTGCTGCCGATGGCCAGTTCTTCCTGGTACCTGGGCGCCAATGTGCCCGGCAAGCCGCGTGTCTTCATGCCCTATGCCGGCGGCTTCGCTCGGTATGCCAACATCTGCAACGATGTCACCCGCAGTGACTACCGCGGCTTTGCACGCAGTTGAGCAGCGTGCCGGTGTTGCGTGCTGATGCAGACCATTAGCGGATGACTGGAGCCCACATGTTCAGCGTTGATCCGGAGATTGCGGCGCTGATCGCCGCCGGCAGGGCAGCGGGGAGCCTGCCGTTCGAAGCCATGACCCTGAGTGCAGCGCGCCTGGCGCATGCCGCGCGGCGCGAGACCCACCAGCTTGCGGCAGACGCGGTTTCGGTGCGTCGCGATTTCACCGTGGCCGGTCCGGCCGGACCGATTCGGCTGCGACTGTACCGCCCGGCGGCAACCTCGGCCGAGGCGGTGCTTCCCTGCTTGGTCTTCATGCACGGCGGCGGCTGGATGCTCGGCAGCCTCGATTCGCATGACGCGCTCTGCTGCCACCTCGCCAAACAGGCACACTGCTGCGTGATTGCCATCGATTACCGGCTGGCGCCGGAAAGTCCATTCCCGGCCGGGCTCGACGATTGCGTGGCCGGCTACAGGACCATCGTCGGCGCCGCCGCTGCGCTGAAGATCGATCCGGGCCGGATTGCCGTCGGCGGCGACAGCGCCGGCGGCAATTTTGCCGCCGTGCTGGCGCTGATGGGCCGCGCCGGCACGGTACCGCCACCGATCCAGCAAACGCTGATCTACCCGGTGGTCGACCTGGACCAAAATCTCGTCGGCTACGGGCCGGATTCGCCCGGCATGCTGATCACCGGCGCGACGATGTTGTATTTCCGTGACCATTACACTCCGACGGCCAGTGACCGCATCGACTGGCGCGCGTCACCCCTGAAAGCGAATTCACTGGCAGACCTGCCGCCGGCGCTCGTCGTGGTCTGTGGCCATGATCCGTTGCGGGCAGAAGGCCTGGCCTATGCGGATCGCCTGGAACGCCAAGGTGGCAAAGTGACGCTGCTGTATCGCTCCGATTTACCGCACGGCGTGATCACGATGACCCGGATTACGCATGCGGCAACCGAGATCCAGGACATCGTCGCACTGTCCTTGCGCACAGCGTTCAGGCTCCTTGGTCGTGACAACGAAACAACGGAAGGAAGTGGAAAGATGACGATGACCATCGTTTGATGGCAGAACAGATGTAATAGCCTGCACCAAAAAACCAATCAGGAGACAAGATCATGGGCGACATAAAACACGGCATCGACCGTCGCAACTTCATCGGCGGCGCCATCGCCGGCGCATTCGTTGCGGGCTTCCCGCATATCGCCAGTGCCGAGGGCAAGGTCATCAAGGTCGGCATGTCGACCATCCTTTCGGGCCGCGTCGCGATCCTCGGCACCTCGAGCCGGGCAGCAGTGCAGCTCGCCTTCAATCAGGTCAATGCGATGGGTGGCATCAACGGCCGCAAGTTCGAACTGGTGGTGCGCGACTCGAAGGGCAAGCCGGACGAAGCCGCCAAGATCACGCGCGATCTGATCAACAACGACGGCTGCGAAATCATCATCGACGCCGAACCGTCATCCGGCTCCTTCGCGGTGCACGAAGTCGTGCGCGACCTCGGCATCCTGTGCCTGCATACCTGCTCGGAGACTTCGTCGCTGACCGCCGATCCGAAACTAGCCGTGAAAACCGCATTCCGCTGCGCCCGGCAAGGCATTCACGACGCCGTCGCCGGCGGCTCCTATGCGGCAAAAATCGCGAAGGAAAAAGGCTTGAAGCGGTGGATGACCTGTTCTCCCGACTACGCTTATGGACGTGATAACACGGCCGAGTTCCTGCAATACGTGAAGTTCTTCGACCCTTCCATCGAAGTCATCGACCAAGTCTGGCCGAAGCTGTTTTCGCCGGACTATACCGAAAGCATCACCAAGATACTGCAAGTCAAGCCGCAAGCCGTCTATTCGGCTCTGTGGGGTGGCGATGTGGTCGCCTTCATCGAACAGTCGAACCTGTACCGCTTGTTCCAGAACACGGCCTTTTTCTCGGGTGGGCTCGGCGATCCACCGATCCTGGCGGCCATCAAGAATCTGCCACCGGGATTGCACACGGCTTACCGCTACAACAAGGATTACCCGGTTCTGCCGGAAAACAAGGCATTCGCCAATGCATTCGAAAAGGTGGCGCTGCACGAGGCAACCAACTGGGGCTGGCAAAACTATGTCGCCGCAAACTTCATCTTCGAAGCGGTGCGTCGCACCGGCGGCAAGACCGATTCCGGCGCGCTGGCCAAGGAGATCGGTGGCATGAAGCTGAAAACGCCGTTTGGCAGCATGACCATGCGCGACAGCGACCACACCCTCATCAACTATCCGGTCGCTTGGGGCAAGACGATTGCCAAGTCGCCATGGGTAATCGACCACGTCGATACCGAATGGTCGAAGATCGTCGAACTCGAGCTGCAATGGAAAAAGAGCAAGGGCTACGCCTGATGCCCTGACGGGGATGGTGTCGGTCGGCCGAGCGCGATGCGAGCGACCGGCATTTTTCCCCTGTTTCAAATTGTCGGCCGATCGTATCTTGCCGGCCCGATCGAAACCTCATCTATTACTGCCGGAGGTTCCCTTGAATTTCGAAGCTCTTTTCGCCTGCATCTCCTCTGGGTCGTGCGTCGTGACGCAGATTTCGACCGCGCTGATCATCGGGATGCTGCTGTTCATGGTGGCGTCCGGCCTGTCATTGATCTTTGGCGTGCTGGGCGTGATCAATTTTGCGCATGGGGCCTTTTACATGGCGGGCGCGTATTTCGCCTATGCAGCCTATCAGCTCACCTCCAGTTTCCTGATCGCCTTTCTGGCGGGCGCCATCGGTGTGGGCGTGGTCGGCATCCTGTTCGAGCGCTTCATCATGAGCCGGGTGTACGGCAAGGATGTACTGATGCAGCTGTTGGTCTGTTACGCCACCATTCTGATCTTCGACGACCTGGTAAAGATCATTGCCGGGCCTGAGTACAAGATGATGGGAATGCCGGAGGTGTTTTCCCTGCCGCCGTTCGAGTTCGCCGGCGGCTTCATTCCGCCCTATTACGTGTTCATGATCGTCGTCAGTTTCAGCATCGGTGCCGGGCTCTGGTACGCGATTGAAAAAACCCGGCTGGGCAAGATCGTGCGGGCTCTGGCCATCAATCCGCAGATGGTCGGCGCCCTCGGCATCAACACCACGATGCTGTATGCAGCGGTGTTCGGATTCGGCAGCGTCCTGGCCGGCGTTGCCGGCGCGCTGGCAGCGCCGACCCGCACGCTGACACCGGGCATGGGGCTGTCGATCCTGATCGAGAGCTTCATTGTCACCGTCATCGGCGGCATGGGTTCGATCACCGGTGCGCTGGTGGCGGCCCTGCTCATCGGATTCATCCGCGCCTTTGGTGCGATCGGCTTTCCGCTCTTCGTGGACGGCATCATGTTTGGCCTGATGGCGCTGGTGTTGATCATCAAGCCGAACGGTCTGTTCGGACGAAAGCCGGTGCAATGATGAAACAAGGAATCCGTCGCGACGTCATCGTCGCCTTCGTGCTGCTCGGAGTGTTCATCGGCTTGCCGTTCGTTTTCAACAAACCGGCCTTGCGCGACTTTCTGGTGTACGTCATGGCGTATGGCCTGCTGGCCATGTCGCTCAATTTGCTGGTCGGGTTGGCAGGACTGGTTTCGTTCGGACACGCAGCTTTTTTCGCTTCCGGCGCCTACATCTTCGGGCTGTTGATGCAAAGCGGGCAGTTTTCGATACCGCTTGCCATGCTCGCCACCGTCCTCGGCACGGCGCTGCTGTCGCTGGTGATCGGTGCGATCTGCGTGCGCCTGAAGGAGCTGTATTTTTCCTTCATCACGCTGGCGTTCCAGATGTTTATCCACTCGGTGATCCTGACTTGGGTCAGCCTCACCGGTGGTGACCAGGGCCTGCGCGGCGGCATTCCGCGACCGGCTTTCTGGGGCATTGACCTCAAAGACAGCACCACGCTGTACCTGTTCTGCGTTGTGATGTTCATCGTCTGCATTGCGGTGATGCGGCAGATCTGGCAATCGCCGTTCGGCTACACGCTGCGCCTGATCCGGGATAACCCGAACCGCGCCGTTTTCCTGGGCGTGGACATCGTGCGCGTCAAACTCGGCATCTTCGTGCTGGCCGGCGCCGTGGCCAGCATGGGCGGCATCCTGCTGGCGCTGTTCGTCTCCGGGGCTTATCCGGACTTTGGTTTCTGGACTACCTCGGGCGAGGCGATCTTCATGATCATGCTGGGCGGCAGCCAGCTTTTCTTCGGTCCCGTCATCGGCGCCGTGCTGCTGCGCCTGCTGGAACATTTCGTGACGATCCACACAACGCACAGTGGCCTGGTGCTCGGGATCGTGATCCTGGTGATCGTGCTCGGACTGCGGAAGGGTGTCGGCGACTATGTGATGGACTGGTTGCAGTGCCGCAGGGACGACAAACGGGAATCGTCTGTCAGGGCCGACATCGCTCGCACTGAAGAAGTCATCGAAAGGAAGGCGCCCTGATGCTCTCCATTCAACATCTTGATAAAAGTTTCGGCGGCGTTCATGCTACGCGCGATGTGTCCATCGACTTTCCCGATGGTTCATTGACGGCGATCATCGGCCCCAATGGCGCCGGCAAAACGACGTTCTTCAATCTGATCTCGGGCGCCTATCGACCCGATTCCGGCAAGGTCATGTTCGACGGCCAGGACATCGTCGGCAAGTCCTGCGTCGAGGTGGTCCGGCTCGGCATGGCGCGCGCCTTCCAGGTCGCGGCCCTGTTTCCAAGCCTGACAGTGACGGAGGCATTGACCGCCGCCGTCATTTCGCACCAGCGGCGTTCGTGGATGCTGCTGACGCGTTTTCCGCTGGCCGCGGCGAAGGTGTCCGTCGAGGAGATCATCGAACTGCTCGGCTTGCAGGTACAGGCTGGCACGCTGTCACGCAATCTGTCGCATGGCGACCAGAAGCTGCTCGACATCGGTTTGTCCCTGTCGATGAAGCCAAAGGTGCTGCTGCTCGACGAACCCACCGCCGGCATGGGCCCGGACGAGCGCTGGCGCATGATCGGCAAGGTACAGGACCTGTGGCGCGCCAAAAAAATGACGGTGCTCTTCATCGAGCATGACATGGATATCGTCTTCAAGATCGCACAGAGAATTTATGTCCTGAAGTACGGCGCGGTCCTTGCGCAGGGTACGGCCGACGAGATTCGCAGCAATCAGGATGTCATCGATGCCTATCTCGGAAGCGACCACCACGTTGCCCAGGTAGCTGGAGAAAAATGATGACGAAACCTTTACTCCAGATTCAGGGCGCGGATGTTTTTTACGGCGCGAGCCAGATCCTGTTCGATGTGAATCTCGACGTCAGGAAGGGCCAGACACTGGCGCTGCTGGGCAGGAACGGCGCTGGCAAGTCGACGACCTTCAAGATGATCGCCGGTATCGCGCCACCGCGCCGGGGCAAGGTGCTGTTTGCCGGCGACACCGTGTCGGGCCAGCCGCCTTTCCGGATCGCGCGCGCCGGCATCGGTTTCGTGCCGGAAGACCGGCAAGTGTTCCCGGAGCATACGGTGGACGACAACCTGATCGTCGGCGCAAAAAAAGGCGCGCACGGCGAAGACTACTGGACCCGCGACCGGATCTACGAGGTCTTCCCGATCCTGGCCGGGATGAAGAATCGCAATGCGGGGTTCCTCTCCGGCGGCGAACAGCAAATGCTGACGATTGCCCGCACGCTCGTGGGCAATCCCGAACTTCTCCTGCTCGACGAGCCGAGCGAGGGACTGGCGCCGATCATCGTCCAGGCGATCGGTGAACTGATCAGGACGCTGCGCGACATGGGCGTGACGATCATGCTCGCCGAACAAAACATGCATTTCTGCCTGGGCGTGGCCACCCACGCGACGGTCATCGACAAGGGGCAGATCGTCTACAGCGGCACCATCGACGAGTTGCGCAACAACGACGCCATCAAGCAGCGTTATCTGGCCGTGTAGGACCGTTGGACCAAGCCGGGGCAGGCGATGCGGTTGGCCCGGCAGGCTTGCATCACCATGACAGGAGAGGAAAATGGAACGAACAGTCGAAGCAACAGTTGAAGGTACGGTTAAGAGCAACGAAGGACGGGGCCGGGTAGCGGTGGTGACGGGCGGTGCGAGCGGGATCGGCCTGGCTACGGCACAGGTACTGATCAAGCGCGGCTGGCGCGTCGTGATTTCCGATATCAACGCACAGGCCTGTCAGGATGCTGCCGGTGCGATCGGCGCTCACGCAGTGCCGTTCGACGTGGCCGACGAAGCGGCAACCCACAAGGCTTTTGCCGAAATCGAGGCAAAGGTGGGCCCGATCGAAGCATTGTTCGCCAACGCCGGCCTGCTTCAGGCGGGTGGCCGGCCCGAGGCGTCGCCGCTCGATGAGTTCGACCGGATCATCGCGGTCAACCTGCGCGGTGTCTATGTATCGTGCATCGCGGCCGGGGCGCTGATGGTCAAGCGCGGCCGGGGCGGCATCGTGATCACCGGTTCGGTCACCGCAACCCGCACCGCCCCCTTGCACGCCTATGCGCCGTCCAAGGCAGCGGTGGTCCACATGGCTGCCTGCCTGGCGGCGGAATGGGGCAGGGCGGGCGTGCGGGTCAATGCGGTATCACCCGGCTTCGTCGCGACGCCGCCGGTGCTGGCGAATATTGAAAAAGGCAAACGCGACCTGCGACTGATCGCCGGCGGATCTGCGCTGGGCCGATTGGTCGAATCCGACGAAATCGGACGCAGCGTGGCTTTCCTCCTTTCGGATGACGCTTCCGCGATTACCGGCATCAACCTGCCGGTTGATGCCGGCTGGCTTGCCGGCTCGAACCTGACGACTTTCGGCGGCGTGCGCGAGGCAGTTTGAAGCGACCATCGGCTCACCTGGGAAAAAAAGAAAATGACACAATTACAAAATAAAATCGCTATCGTGACCGGCGGCGCCAGCGGCTTTGGCGCGGGGATTGTCCGCGCTTATCTGGCGCAAGGAGCAAAGGTCGTCATTGCCGATATCAACGTCGAAGCGGCGCGGCTCCTGGCCCACGAACTGGGTCAGTGCGCAAGCGCGATCGGTTGCGATGTGACCAGCGCGGAACAGGTGCGCGCCGCAGTGGACCATTGTGTCGTCCAGTTCGGCGTGCCGGATATCGTCGTCAACAATGCCGGCACCACCTATCGCAACCAGCCCATGCTGGATGTCGACGAAGCGACCTTCGATCGGGTCTTTGCCGTCAACGTCAAGTCGATTTACCACATGGCGCATGCCGTGGTGCCGCTCATGCGGGCGCGCCTGTCGGGCGTCATCCTGAATATCGGTTCGGTCGCCGGGATTCGGCCGCGCCCGGGACTGA
The DNA here is from genome assembly GCA_014376645.1 of Herminiimonas sp. Lineage (GTDB taxonomy): Bacteria > Pseudomonadota > Gammaproteobacteria > Burkholderiales > Burkholderiaceae_D > JANXSS01. The sequence continues at coordinate 11,071 of JACMRD010000077.1, forward strand.
CCTGGTACAACGGTTCGAAGGGCGCCGTGAACCTGCTGTCGAAAGCGATGGCGATCGAATTGGCGCCGGACCGCATCCGGGTCAACGCAATCTGCCCCGTGATGGGTGCGACAGCGATGCTGGAAGATTTCATGGGTTTGCCGGACACACCGGATAATCGCGCGCGGTTCATCGCCACGATTCCCCTTGGACGTCTGGCTGAACCGGCCGACATCGCCAATGCGGCAGTGTTCTTGGCCAGCGATGCCGCTGAATTCATAACCGGCCTGGAAATGCCAGTCGACGGTGGCCGCACGATTTGACGGCAATTGATTGCTTGGCCACGTGTTGAAGTACGAATAAAACGCTAATTTAGTCGAATGATCGCTGACCGATGATGGCCTTGCCAAAATTCTTCTGCGCTCTATGGGAGGCAATCAATTTTTCTGCGGTGCAGCATGGGTATTTGATCAATGTTTTCAAGTTCTGGCTAGCATGACCTGACATAACCGCGGGCCAGTTTTTCACACGCCGACCACGCACCGTCTGTCCTTGGCGTCCGGCGATTCTGAAGCACACCACTCGTGACACCTTGACAGCGGCGGCAGTATGATTGCGACCTGCGCCTGAGCAAGGCAAAGCCCACCGTGCCTTAAGGGCCAAAATAATGACAAGCACCAGACTTGATGGTAAGCGGGTGTTACTCAC
>JACMRD010000319.1 GCA_014376645.1 Herminiimonas sp.
GGTGCGGCTGGAGTTGTAGTGCACCTGCCAGTCGGTGCCGAAGAACATCTGCACGTCGCCGTCGGTGAAAAAGTCGGGCGCGCCGTGCGGGCCGTAAAGCACGGCGATGTCCCAATGGTTTTGGTAGACCGGCACCACTTCAGCGGGCAAGGCAACCAGCGGTTCGGCAATAGCGTCCGCGCCGGTGTGCAGCATGTCGCCGACACGCAAAGTACGGCCCGCATGGCCGCCGAACTGGCCCAGCGTGAAGGTGGAGCGGCTACCCAGGTACAGCGGCACGTCCAGCCCGCCGCGTAGCGCCAAGTAGGTACGTGCGCCCGCGCCTTGCACCGCACCGAGCTTGAGCACGCTGCCCGCCTTGACCGTGTGCGACTGCCACAAGGCCAGTGGCGCGCCGTCCACGCTTACGGCCATGGCTGCGCCGCAAACGGCAATGACCGTAACGGAATGAAAACGCAAGCTCGGGCCGCTGAGGGTGCATTCGAGTGCCGCCGCATCCGGGGCGTTGCCGACCAGGCGGTTGGCCAGGCGCATGGCCAGGTCGTCCATCGGGCCGCTGGGCGGCACGCCCACGGCCCAGTAACCGACGCGGCCCGGATGGTCTTGCACGGTGGTTTGCACACCGGCCTCCAGCACCTCCAGCGCCTGCGGCTGGTAGTGCAGATCGGCCAGGCTGCGGGTAACCATCAAGCCATCGACAAACACCGGGTCGGCCACGACCGTGCGCAGGTAGCGCAGATTGGTCTCTATGCCCGACAGCCGGGTCACGGCAAGGGCCGCTTGCAGCTTGGCCACGGCGTCGGCACGGTTGCTGCCGGTGTCGCCAAGGCCAAGTCGGATCACGTGGTGATTGCCGGCCATGACGGCGGCACAGGCGCCTCCCCGCTGTCGTCGGTCAAGCACGCCGGCACACCATGGGAACTCGGCCTGTCCGAAACCCAGCAGACGCTGGTCCTGAACGGCCTGCGCAGCCGGATCCGGGTCCAGGCCGACGGTCAGATCAAGACCGGCCGCGATGTCGTGATCGCCGCCTTGCTCGGTGCGGATGAAGTCGGCTTTGCGACCGCGCCACTGGTGGTCGAGGGCTGCATCATGATGCGCAAGTGCCACCTGAACACCTGCCCGGTCGGCGTCGCCACCCAAGACCCCGTGCTACGCGCGAAATTCTCCGGCAAACCGGAACACGTGGTCAATTTCTTCTTTTTCGTGGCAGAAGAAGCGCGCCAGATCATGGCGCAGCTCGGCATCCGCACCTTCAACGAACTGGTCGGCCGGGTCGACCTGCTCGACAAGTCGAAGGCGATCACGCACTGGAAGGCCAAGGGTCTCGATTTCAGCCGCATCTTCCATCAGCCGGAGATGGCGGACGGCGCGGCGCGCTACCAGGTTGAAGAGCAGGATCACGGCCTGGAGCGGGCGCTGGACCACAAGCTGATCGCGCAGGCCAGGGCGGCGCTGGAAAAAGGCGAGCGGGTGTCCTTCATCTCGCCGGTCAAGAACGTCAATCGCACCGTCGGCACCATGCTGTCGGGTGAAGTCGCGCGGCGCTACGGCCACATCGGCCTGCCGGACGACACGATCCACATCCAGCTCCAGGGGACCGCAGGCCAGTCGGCCGGCGCGTTCCTGGCGCACGGCATCACGCTCGACCTGGTCGGCGAGGGCAACGATTACGTCGGCAAGGGCTTGTCGGGCGGCCGCATCATCGTGCGTCCGAACACCGAATTCCGCGGCCGGGCGGTCGACAACATCATCGTCGGCAACACCGTCCTGTATGGTGCGATCAACGGCGAAGCCTTCTTCAACGGCGTGGCCGGCGAGCGCTTCGCGGTGCGTAACTCGGGCGCGATCGCGGTAGTCGAAGGCACCGGCGACCATGGCTGCGAATACATGACCGGCTGCACCGTTGTCGTGCTCGGCTGGACCGCCCCCAACTCCGCGGCGGGCATGTCCGGCGGCATCGCCTACGTGTACGATCCGGACGGCGATTTTGCCGGCAAGTGCAACATGGCGATGGTGGCGCTGGAGCGGGTCGGCAGTCACGCCGAGCAGGAGCGAGATGGCAACCGCGCGCACTTTCACAGCCAGTTGCGTGGCGGCGAAAGCCAGACCGACGAGGCGATCCTCAAGGGTCTGATCGAGCGGCACTTCAAGCACACCGGCAGCACCCGTGCGCGCTTCCTGCTCGATGACTGGCCGACGGCGCGCAGCAAATTCGTCAAGGTCTTCCCAAGCGAGTACAAGCGCGCACTGGGCGAAATGTATTCGGCTGTCTCGACCACAGAAACCGTCGCGGTCTGACCCGCTGAAAACAACAGCGGCGTCCCGCGGGCGCCGCGCATGAAAACATCGAAGGACGATCATGGGAAAAATCACCGGCTTCATGGAATTCCAGCGCCTCAGAGAGGCCAGCGAAGCGCCGCAGTCACGTAAAAAGCACTACAAGGAATTCCTGCTGCACCTGACCGACGCCGACGCCAAGATCCAGGGCGCGCGCTGCATGGATTGCGGCATCCCGTTCTGCAATTCGGGCTGCCCGGTCAACAACATCATCCCGGACTGGAATGATCTCGTCTATCACAGCGATTACAGGCAGGCGCTGGATGTCCTCCACTCGACCAACAACTTCCCCGAGTTCACCGGCCGCATCTGCCCGGCGCCGTGCGAAAGCGCCTGCACGCTGGGCATCAACAGCGATCCGGTCGGGATCAAGTCGATCGAGCATTTCATCATCGACAAGGGCTGGGAAAACGGTTGGGTCGTGCCGCAGCCTGCAGCGCAGAAAACCGGCAAGAAAGTTGCGGTGGTCGGCTCCGGCCCCGCCGGCATGGCAGCCGCGCAGCAACTGGCGCGCGTCGGCCATGACGTAACCGTGTTCGAGAAGAGCGACCGCGTTGGTGGCCTGCTGCGCTACGGCATCCCCGACTTCAAGATGGAAAAGACCCACATCGACCGCCGCGTGATGCAGATGGAGGCCGAAGGCGTGACTTTCCGCACCGGCGTCATGGTCGGCAAGGATTTTCCGGCAAACGTCAACAACTGGGCCCGCGAAACCATCTCGCCCGAAGACCTCGCCAGCGAATTTGATGCCGTGATCATGGCCGGCGGCGCCGAAGCGCCGCGCGACCTGCCGGTGCCCGGCCGTGAATTGAAGGGCGTGCATTTCGCGATGGACTTCCTGCCGCTGCAGAACAAGGTCGATGCGGGTGACAAGGTCAAGGACCAGATCATGGCGACCGCCAAGCACGTGGTCGTGATCGGTGGCGGTGACACCGGTTCCGACTGCGTAGGCACCTCGAACCGTCATGGCGCGCAATCGGTGGCACAGTTCGAACTGATGCCGCAGCCGCCCGACGAGGAAAACAAGCCGCTGGTCTGGCCCTACTGGCCGACCAAGCTGCGCACCTCGTCGTCGCATGAAGAAGGGTGCGATCGGGACTGGGCAGTGGCGACCAAGCGCCTCGAAGGCAAGGGCGGCAAGGTGGAGAAACTGATCGCTGCGCGCGTCGAATGGAAGGACGGCAAGATGCAGGAAGTGCCGGATTCCGAATTTGAGATGAAGGCCGACCTGGTCCTGCTGGCGATGGGATTTGTCTCGCCGGTGGCGCAGGTGCTGGAGGCGTTCGGCGTCGAGAAGGATGCTCGCGGCAACGTGCGCGCCACGACCGATGGCCAAGGCTGCTACAAGACTTCGGTCGACAAGGTGTTCGTCGCCGGCGACATGCGGCGCGGCCAGTCGCTGGTGGAGTGGGCGATCCGCGAGGGCCGGCAGTGCGCCAAGGCGGTCGATGAATTCCTGATGGGCGCGTCGGTTCTGCCGCGTTAAGCCATCCCGGCGGGCGTTCGCGCCTCGGACCCGCGCATTCGCCGACGGCGCTGCGCGGGTTTTTTCATGCCGGCCTGTGGTGCCGAATCCACGCCGGGACGCCACAGCGGCGCCGCAGTGACGTGGCGCGGGCAGGCATTGCATGTTCTGAACTACAATCACGGCTTTGTGTCTTCATTCCGCCCAGTGCCCAACCTCGTCGAAATCCGCAATCTCCACTTCAGTTACGGCGAGCGTTCGATCCTCTCGGGGATCGACATGGACTTCCCGCGCGGTCAGGTGATTGCCGTGATGGGCGGCTCGGGTTCCGGCAAGACCACGATCCTGCGGCTGATCGGTGGCCAGTTGCAGGCGGGGGCTGGCACAATTGAAATCAGCGGCGAGGCAGTCGACGCCCGCAACGCAAAACGCATGTACGCGATGCGCCGCAAGATGGGCATGCTGTTCCAGCACGGGGCGTTGTTCACCGACCTGTCCGTGTTCGAGAACGTGGCGTTTCCGATGCGCGAGCACGCCGACCTGCCGGACGACCTGCTGCACGACCTGGTCCTGATGAAACTGCATGCAGTCGGCCTGCGCAACGCGGCGCAGCTGATGCCGGCGGAGATCTCCGGCGGCATGGCGCGCCGGGTGGCGCTGGCGCGCGCCATCGCGCTCGATCCGCAACTGATCATGTACGACGAGCCGTTCGCCGGTCTCGATCCGATTTCGATGGGCGTGACGGCCAACCTGATCCGGCGTCTCAACGACGTGCTCGGCTCGACTTCGATCCTGGTTTCGCATGATGTGAACGAATCTTTTTCGATCGCCGACTACGTCTATTTTCTGTCGCAAGGCAAGATCGTCGCGCACGGTACGCCGGACGCGATGCGTGCCTCGGCCGATCCGTACGTGCGTCAGTTCGTGCACGCCGAGGCGGACGGCCCGGTGCCATTCCACTATCCGGGCGCGACGCTGGCCGAAGACCTCGGCCTTTCAGCGGAGGCGCAACGATGATCACCGGCATGCTCCAGAACGTTGGCCGGGCAACGCGGACCTCGGTCACCAGCATCGGCTATGCGACGCGGATGCTGGTCACGGTCCTGCGTGCTTCCGGCGGATTGTGGCGCCGTCCGCGGCTGATCACGGACCAGATTCACTTCATCGGTAACTATTCGCTGGTGATCATCGCAATTTCTGGCCTGTTTGTCGGCTTCGTGCTCGGCCTGCAGGGCTATTACACGCTCAACAAGTACGGTTCCGAGCAGGCGCTGGGCTTGCTTGTGGCGCTGTCGCTGACGCGCGAACTCGGCCCGGTGGTCACTGCATTGCTGTTTGCAGGCCGGGCCGGGACGTCATTGACGGCGGAGATCGGCTTGATGAAAGCCGGCGAGCAGCTGTCGGCGATGGAAATGATGGCCGTCAATCCGATCCAGCGCATCGTCGCACCGCGTTTCTGGGCGGGCGTGGTCGCCATGCCGCTGCTGGCCGCACTGTTTTCCGCGCTTGGCGTGTTCGGCGGTTATCTGGTCGGCGTCAAGCTGATCGGTGTGGACGAAGGGGCATTCTGGTCGCAGATGCAGGGCGGCGTCGATGTCTGGAAAGACATCGCCAATGGCGTCATCAAGAGCATCATTTTCGGTATCGCTGTGACGTTCATCGCGTTGTACCAGGGTTTCGAGTCGCAGCCGACGCCGGAAGGCGTTTCCCGCGCAACGACGCGGACCGTGGTGTATTCCTCGCTGACGGTGCTGTTTCTTGATTTCCTGCTGACCGCACTGATGTTCAATACGTAATTAAGTTCCGCAAGTAATCTTCAAGGCGCTCCAGCGCACAGACGACGAGCGGGCAACTGTTTAAATTCGGCCACGATGCCTTCTGTTGCATCATGGCCCCGGGTGGCGCGAAGCCAGCCGATATCGGGAGTAATGGGTCATGCAACGTAAATCACTGGATGTCTGGGTCGGCCTGTTCGTGTTGATCGGCGCGGCGGCGCTTGTTTTTCTTGCATTGAATGTGGGAAACATGGGTTCCCTGTCCCTCGACAAGGGCTACAACGTGTCGATGAATTTTGACAATATCGGCGGACTGAAGCCGCGCGCGCCGGTCAAAAGCGCCGGCGTCGTGGTGGGGCGCGTTGAAAAAATTGCTTTCAGCGACAAAAGTTTCCAGGCGGTCGTGACGTTAAACCTGCAAAGCAACTACAAATTTCCAAAAGATTCATCCGCCAAGATCCTGACATCGGGCTTGCTTGGCGAGCAGTACATCGGACTAGAAGCCGGCGGTGACACCAACAACTTGGTGGCCGGCGACAAGATAAAAATGACGCAGTCTGCGGTCGTGCTGGAAAACCTGATCAGTCAGTTCCTTTACAGCAAAGCAGCCGATAGCGGAAAGGAACCAGCAAAATGAACCGAACCATGCGAAGCGCCGTCATCGCAACTGTGATCGCACTTACTGGATGTGCGTCCGTCAACAGCAACCCGCGCGATCCCTTCGAAGGCTTCAATCGCACCATGTTCAGCTTTAACGACAAGGTCGACCAGGTTGCCCTGAAGCCGGCCGCGCAGGTGTACCGGACGATCGTGCCGAATGTGGCCCAGATAGCGGTCGGCAACTTTTTTGGCAACCTCGGCGATGTCTGGACCGGCGTCAACAATATCCTGCAGGGCAAGGTCCAGGATGGCATCACCGACTTCATGCGCTTTACATTCAATTCGACCTTCGGCCTTGGCGGCCTGATCGACATCATGTCGGACGCCGGCTTGCAGAAACACAAGGAAGACTTCGGCCAGACACTCGGCAAGTGGGGCGTCGTCTCCGGTCCTTACGTCGTTTTGCCATTGCTCGGTTCGTCGACAGTGCGCGATACGGCAGCGCTGCCGCTCGATTTCAAGGGTGATTTGTGGAGCTACGCCGATCCTGTTCGCGTGCGCAACACCGGCACCGTGATTCGTCTGCTCGATGCCCGTGCGTCGGTGCTGGACGCGTCGGACCTGATCGAAGGCGCCGCGCTGGACCGCTACGAGTTCGTGCGTGACGCCTATCTGCAGCGTCGCGAGAGCAAGATCAACGACGGTGAGTCGCCCCGTTCAAAGGGCGACAGTACCGCGCCTGGCCAGAATCCGGACAGCAAGAAGCCCGGTGGTTCCGCCGACAACGACGTCGATCGGGTCGGACCGACCATCGATCCGGTGCAGGATGCCAAGCCCGCCGGCAAGGCCGATGCCAAATCGAGCGGTCTCGGAACGGTGGAACCCGACACCGCAACTGTTGTCGAAAAAGAAAATCTGACGAGCCAGTCGGCACTGGCAACCGTCGCCGCAGCACGGTAATCCATCTGCCAGAATGACAGGATTGCAGCAGGTTTCTTCGCGGGACTGTCATCCAATCGCCGTTTCAACCAGTTAACGATCTACGGCGCGCTTTTGCATGGCGCCTTCAATCTTCAGGAAAACATGAAAACCATCAAGCACATTCTTTCCATTATCCTGTCGGCCGGCGTCATGGCCTTCACCACGCATGCGGTCGCCCAGGAAGCGCCTGATGCACTGGTCAAGCGCATCAGCCAGGAAGTGCTCGACATTGCCAAGTCCGACAAGGAAATCCAGGGCGGCAACCAGAAGCGCGTGCTCGACCTGGTCGAAACCAAGATCTTGCCGTATGTCGATTTCCAGCGCATGACCGCCCTGGCTGCTGGCCGTTTCTGGCGCGAAGCAACGCCTGAGCAGCAAAAACAGCTCATCAAGGAATTCCGCAGCCTGCTGGTGTACACCTATTCCGGCGCGATTTCGCAGGTGAAGGACCAGAAGGTCGAATTCAAGCCAATGCGCATGGACCCGGCCGACACCGAAGTCGAAGTGCGCTCGCAAGTCGTGCAACCGCGCGGTGGCGAGCCGATCTCCCTGAACTACCGCCTCGAAAAAGCCGGCAGCAGCTGGAAGATCTATGACGTCAATGTGCTCGGCGCCTGGCTGGTTGAGACCTACAAAGGCAACTTCGCCGCCGAAATCGGCAAGAACGGTTTCGATGGCCTGATCAAGACACTGGCTGAGAAGAACCGCACGCTCGGCGAGCGCGCGGTCAAGCCAGTCAAGTCCTGAGCCGGATGACGTTTCAACCCGCGCCGTCGCTGACGGTCGACAACGCCCGCGGCATGCTGGCCGATGGCATTGCCGCCATCGCAGGCGGCCAGCGGGTGATCGACTTCAGCGGCCTGACCCTGGTCGATTCGGCCGCGGTCGCGGTGTTGCTTTCCTGGCAGCGCGCCGCGCGCGCCCAGTCGATCGGCTTGTCGTTCATCAACATGCCGGACATGCTGCAAAAGCTCACCGAGCTGTATGGCGTCGCAGCCCTGCTACCGACCCAGCACGATGTCAGCAGTTTCATGCCGCCTGCCGCCGGCGCTGTTGCTGGCGCTGCCGGGCGCAGCGATCCGCCGCATCACTGATGGTGACCTGCCGGTGCGATGCCGTTTCACGACATCGCCTCCCGGCCCCGGTTTTTCTTTCCCGGTCCCAACAAGCGTAATCCCCTATAATCAAGGGTTTCGCGGCCGCCAGTAGCCCCACGGCACGAGCGGTCAAACGCTGTCGCAGATTCTGCAGCCACCCATTCCGCAACCCGACTGAATCGACACGAAGCCCGCATGGCTGCCATCCAGATCTCCACTGTTGAAAAGCGCTACAACAAGACGCTGCGCGCGCTCGACGGCGTCTCCCTGACGATCGAAGAGGGCGAATTCTTTGGCTTGCTCGGCCCCAACGGCGCCGGCAAGACTACCCTGATCTCGATCATCGCGGGCCTGAATCGGGCCGATGCCGGCAGCGTGTCGATCCTCGGCCATGATGTCGTGAGGGATTATCGCGCCGCCCGCCAGAGGCTTGGCGTGGTGCCGCAGGAGCTGGTGTTCGATCCGTTCTTTACCGTGCGCGAGACATTGCGCATGCAGTCCGGCTATTTCGGCCTGAAGAAGAACGATGCCTGGATCGACGAGATCATGCATCACCTCGATCTCACCAACAAGGCCGATGCCAACATGCGCTCACTCTCGGGCGGGATGAAGCGTCGCGTGCTGGTGGCGCAGGCGCTGGTGCACAAGCCGCCGGTGATCGTGCTCGACGAGCCGACCGCCGGGGTCGACGTCGAGTTGCGCCAGACGCTATGGAAGTTCGTTGCCCGCCTCAATCGCGAAGGGCACACCGTCGTGCTGACCACGCACTACCTGGAAGAAGCGCAAGCCCTGTGCAACCGGGTCGCGATGCTCAAGGCCGGCAAGGTGGTGGCGCTCGATTCGACCGCGGCGCTCATCAAGCGTATTTCCGGCTCGCAGCTGGTGGTGCACCTGGCATCCGGCAAGCTGCCCGAGGGCCTGGTGCCGCTGGTGTCGCATCCGGAAGAACTGATTTCCGGTACCAAATACACGCTGCGCGTCGCCGAATACGGCGATGTCGAGCCGATCCTGGCGCAGTTGCGGATCGCCGGGGCGGTCATCGACGACATGCAATTGCAGCAAGCGGACCTGGAAGACGTGTTCCTGCAGATCATGGAAGGCGAAAAATAATGATCGGTTTCCAGACCCTGTTTTACAAGGAAATCCTGCGCTTCTGGAAAGTCGCGACCCAAACCCTGACCGCGCCGATCGTCACTGCAATGCTTTACCTGCTGATCTTCGGCCACGTGCTGGAGTCGCGCGTCCAGGTCTATCCGGGGGTCGGCTATACCGCCTTCCTGATTCCAGGCCTGGTGATGATGAGCGTGCTGCAGAACGCCTTCGCCAATTCCTCGTCCTCGCTGATCCAGTCGAAGATCACCGGCAACCTGGTGTTCGTGCTGTTGCCGCCGCTGTCGCACTGGGAGCTGTTTTCAGCCTATGTGCTGGCGGCCGTGGTGCGTGGTTTCGCCGTCGGCGCCGGCGTGTTCGTCATTACCGCCTGGTTCGCGCACCTGAGCTTCGTGGCGCCGTGGTGGATCCTGATTTTTGCATTGCTCGGCTCGGCCATGCTCGGTACCATGGGATTGATCGCCGGGATCTGGGCCGAGAAGTTCGACCAGCTTGCGGCGTTTCAAAACTTCCTGATCATGCCGGCGACATTTCTCTCCGGCGTGTTCTATTCGATTCATTCGCTTCCGCCTTTCTGGCAGGCTGTGTCGCATGCAAATCCGTTCTTCTACATGATCGATGGTTTCCGCTATGGTTTCTTCGGGCAGTCCGACGTGAACCCGCTGCTCAGCGTCACCATCGTCGCCGGGTTTTTCGTGGCGCTGGCGACGATCGCGATCCGGATGCTCAAGAGCGGTTACAAGCTGCGCCACTGAACGGCTACGATCGCCTGTCGGCTTCGGCTGCAGGCGGTGCGCAGCACTGATCCACACACTCGATTTATAAAGTCACCATCATGTTGCCGACACCTGAACTGGTACAGAATTACATCGCCGCCGGACTCGATTGCACCCACCTCGAAGTCACCGGCGACGGTCAGCATTTCAATGCCGTGATCGTCTCTGCGGCGTTTGCCGGCAAGCGGCCGATCCAGCGCCACCAGCTGGTCTATGCTGCCTTGGGCGACCGCATGCGAGAAGAAATCCACGCGCTGTCGATGAAGACCCTGACACCGGAAGAATTCGGCCAATAACATGGACAAGCTCCTGATCAACGGCGGCAACCGGTTGTCCGGCGAGATCGCCATCTCCGGCGCCAAGAACGCCGCGCTGCCGATCCTGTGCGCCGGCCTGCTGACGGCCTCGACCCTGCACCTGTCGAACGTGCCGCGCCTGCAGGACGTGGCCACGATGTTGAAACTCTTGCGCCAGATGGGCCTGGGCATCGACCAGGACGGCGAGCGTATTGCGCTTACCGGCAACGCCATCGATCGTCTCGAGGCGCCGTATGAAATGGTCAAGACGATGCGCGCCTCGATCCTGGTTCTCGGGCCACTGCTGGCGCGCTTCGGCGAGGCCAAGGTGTCGCTGCCGGGTGGTTGCGCCATCGGCTCACGCCCGGTCGACCAGCACATCAAGGGTCTGCAGGCAATGGGCGCCGAGATCACGATCGAGGCCGGCTATATCCACGCCCGCGCCAAGAAGCTCAAGGGTACCCGCGTGGTCACCGACATGATCACCGTGACCGGCACCGAGAATTTGCTGATGGCCGCCACGCTGGCCGATGGCGAGACGGTGCTGGAAAACGCCGCGCGCGAGCCGGAAGTCGGCGATCTCGCCAACCTGCTGGTCAAGATGGGCGCGAAGATCGACGGCATCGGCAGCGATCGGCTGATGATCCAGGGCGTCAGCAGTCTGGGCGGCGCAGAACACGCGGTGATCGCCGACCGCATCGAGACCGCGACCTTCCTGTGCGCGGTGGCGGCGGCCGGCGGCGATGTGACGCTCAAGAACGCGCGTACCGATATCCTCGACGTCGCGCTCGACAAGCTGCGCGAAGCCGGCGTGGTCCTGACCTCCGGCGACGGCTGGATCCGGGTGCAGATGGCGGCGCGGCCGAAAGCCGTCAACTTCCGCACCACCGAATATCCCGGCTTCCCGACCGACATGCAGGCGCAGTTCATGGCGCTCAACTGCATCGCCGACGGCAGCAGCCGCGTGACGGAAACCATCTTCGAAAACCGCTTCATGCATGTGCAGGAAATGAACCGCCTCGGCGCCTCGATCATCATCGACGGCCATACCGCCAGCGTGACTGGTGTCGAGCAGCTGATCGGCGCGCCCGTGATGGCGACCGATCTGCGGGCCTCGGCCTCGCTGGTGATCGCCGCACTGGCGGCGCGCGGACAGACGCTGATCGACCGCATCTATCATCTCGACCGTGGCTACGATCGCATGGAAGCCAAACTCTCGGCCGCCGGCGCCGACATCAAACGGGTGAAAGCATGATCCTGGACCAGTCGCTGGCCGACCCGGCAGACCGCCTGACGCTGGCGCTGTCGAAGGGCCGCATTTTCGAGGAAACCGTACCGCTCTTGCGCGCGGCCGGCATCGAAGTCACCGAAGACCCGGAAACCTCGCGCAAGCTGATTTTGGAAACCAACGACCCGCAGGTGCGCGTCATCATCATCCGCGCCTCGGATGTGCCGACCTATGTGCAGTACGGCGCGGCCGACATCGGCGTGGCCGGCAAGGACGTGCTGCTCGAGCACGGCGGCGAGGGGCTGTACCAGCCGATCGATCTCAACATCGCCCGCTGCCGCATGTCGGTGGCAGTGCAGAACGGCTTCGATTACGCCAGCGCGGTGCGCCAGGGCGCGCGGCTGCGGGTGGCGACCAAGTACCTGAAGACGGCGCGCGAGCATTTCGCCACCAAGGGCGTGCATGTCGACCTGATCAAGCTGTACGGCTCGATGGAGCTCGGACCGTTGGTCGGCCTGTCGGACGCGATCGTCGACATGGTCAGCACTGGCAGCACGCTGCGCGCCAACAACCTGATCGAGGTCGAGCACATCATGGAAATCTCGGCCCGTCTCGTGGTCAACCAGGCGGCGCTGAAAATGAAGCGCGCGCGCCTGCAGCCGATTCTCCAAGCGATCGAGAAGGCCGCTGCCGCACTGGCCTGAAGCCGGTACCGCATACCGATCGGTTCTCACCAACGTTCACACTATCGAGTCACCATGCAGAACTCCACCCCTTCCGTAACAGCCGCCTCAGTCTCCATCTCCGGGATCGGGACCGGGGGCGTCGCCATCCGCAGGCTCGCTGCGAGCGACCCGGGTTTCGCAGAGACGCTGTCGTCGGTGCTGGCCTTCGAGGCGTCTGAAGACGAAGCGATCGATCGCGCCGTTGCCGCGATCCTGGCCGATGTGAAGCAGCGCGGCGATGCAGCGGTGCTGGCTTACACGCAGCAGTTCGACCGGGTGGAAGCAGCAAGCGTCGGCGCGCTCGAAATCCCGCAGTCGGAACTGCAGGCCGCGCTCGCATCGCTGGAGCCGGCGCGCCGCGCGGCCTTGCAGGCCGCCGCCGATCGCGTGCGCAGTTACCACGAGCGGCAGAAGGCCGAATGCGGCGCCGATGGTTTCACCTACACCGAAGCCGACGGCACGGTCCTGGGCCAGAAAGTCACGCCGCTCGATCGCGTCGGCATCTACGTCCCCGGCGGCAAGGCTGCCTATCCATCGTCGGTCCTGATGAATGCGATTCCCGCCAAGGTCGCCGGCGTAGCCGAAGTGATCATGGTGGTGCCGACCCCGGCTGGCGTCAAAAATGCGCTGGTGCTGGCGGCGGCCGCGATTGCCGGCGTCGACCGCGTCTTCACCATCGGCGGCGCGCAGGCAGTCGGCGCGCTGGCCTACGGCACGTCAACCATCCGCGCGGTCGACAAGATCGTCGGGCCCGGCAATGCGTATGTCGCCGCGGCCAAGCGCCGCGTGTTCGGTACCGTCGGCATCGACATGATTGCCGGCCCTTCGGAAATCCTGGTGCTGTGCGACGGCACCACCGACCCCGACTGGATCGCCATGGACCTGTTCTCGCAGGCCGAACATGATGAACTGGCGCAGTCGATCCTGGTCTGCCCGGATGCGGCGTACCTGGACCGGGTCGAGGCCAGCATCGCCCGCCTGCTCGAGACCATGCCGCGACGTGACACCATCCGCACGTCGCTCACGAATCGCGGCGCGATGATTTTGGTACGCGACATGCAGCAGGCCTGCGACATCGCCAACCTGATCGCCGCCGAACACCTGGAAATTTCGACGGAAAATCCACAGCACTGGGCCGACCGCATCCGCCATGCCGGCGCGATGTTTCTCGGGCGGATTTCTTCCGAAGCGCTGGGCGACTATTGCGCCGGACCGAACCATGTCCTGCCGACCTCGCGCACTGCACGGTTTTCCTCGCCGCTGGGCGTCTATGATTTCCAGAAGCGCTCCAGCATCATTCATGTGAGCCAAGCCGGTGCGCAGAGCCTCGGCCGGATCGCGGTCGAACTGGCGACCGGCGAGGGCCTGCAGGCGCATGCGCAGTCCGCGCGGTACCGGCTAAGCTGAGTCACTGAAACCGGTGAACGACCCAGGCAATACGTTGCCCGACTGGCGCAACCGGATCTTTTGCGAGGATGTCCTTGCCGGCATCGACCGCATTCCGGATGGCGTCATCGACCTGGTGATCGCCGACCCGCCTTACCGTCTCGGCAAGGATTACGGCAATGATTCGGACAAGCTCGAGACCGCTGCCTACCTCGACTGGATGGCGCGCTGGATCGATGCGGTGCTGCCCAAGCTCAAGTCCAACGGCAGCCTGTACATCTTTCTGACCTGGCGTCATTCGCCGGAGATCTTCGTCATGCTGAAGCAGCGCATGACGATGATCAACGAGATCATCTGGGACCGGCGCGTGCCGTCGATGGGCGGCAGCACCCGGCGCTTTTCATCGGTGCATGACACGGTCGGCTTCTTTGCCAACGCGAAGAGCTACTATTTCGACCTAGACGCCATCCGCGTGCCCTACGACGCGGTGACCAAGAAGGCACGCTCCCGCTCGATTTTCGTCGGCGCGAAATGGCTGGAGATGGGCTACAACCCGAAGGATGTATGGAGCGTCTCGCGTCTGCACCGCGAACACCGCGAGCGGGAGGACCATCCGACCCAGAAGCCGCTGGAGATCGTCGCGCGCATGGTCAAGGCATCCTGTCCACCCGGCGGGATCGTGCTCGATCCGTTCATGGGTAGCGGCACCAGCGCGGTCGCAGCGCAGCGCTGTGGCCGGGAGTTTGTCGGCTTCGAGTTGAATGCAGACTATTGCGCGCGGATCGCGCAGCGACTGCAGGAAGCGTCAGCAGCAACGGCAGCGTCGGCAGCAGTGGCCGAGGTAGTGGCCGAGGTCGTGGCCGGAGTAGTCGCCGATGGAATGACCAATGCCGTGCCCGACGTGGTACCCGAAGTGACGATTCACCCCCGGCCTTGACCACAGGATTGCATCACCCGATTTTTTCAGACTGGATTGCAGAATGTCCCTGATCGACACCATCATCCGACCCGACGTGCGTGAACTCGCCGTCTACCACGTCCCCGACGCAACCGGCTTCCTCAAGCTCGATGCGATGGAGAACCCGTACACGCTGCCGCAGTCATTGCGCATCGAACTCGGCGCGCGCCTGGCAGACGTGGCGATGAACCGTTACCCGGTCCCGTCCTACACCGCGCTCAGGGCCAAGATCTGCGAACGGCTCGGCGTGCCGGCCGGCTTCGACGTCGTGCTTGGCAACGGCTCGGATGAACTGATCGCGATGGTCTCGGTGGCCTGCGCCAGACCGGGCGCCAAGGTGCTGGCACCGGTGCCGGGATTCGTGATGTACGCGATGTCGGCGCAACTCTCGGGACTGGAATTCATCGGCGTGCCGCTGCGTGCCGATTTTTCGCTCGATACCGCCGCAATGCTGGAGGCGATCGCCATCCATCGCCCGGCGGTCACGTATCTGGCCTATCCGAACAACCCGACCGGCGCGCTGTTCGACGCCGACGACATGTGCCGCATCATCCGCGCCGTGGGCGACACCGGCGTGGTGATCGTCGACGAGGCGTATCAGCCGTTCGCCCAGGCCAGCTTCATGCCACGCCTGGCCGAGTTTCCGAACCTGATCGTCATGCGCACCGTCTCCAAACTCGGCCTGGCCGGTATCCGCCTTGGCTACATGGCAGGTGCAAGCGCATTGCTGACCCAATTCGACAAGGTGCGGCCGCCCTACAACATCAATGTGCTGACGCAGAGCGCGGCCGAGTTCGTGCTCGACCATACCGCTATCCTCGATGCACAGGCGGCGCTGTTGCGGGTCGAGCGCGGGCGGCTGTCCGCTGCGCTGGCGGCACTCCGCGGGGTGACGGTGTTTCCTTCGGATGCCAATTTCATTCTGGTGCGTATCGCGCCGCAGGAAGGTGCGCAGGAAGCAGCCCCGGGGCAGGCCGCCAACGATGTCTTTGCAAATCTGCTGGCACGCAAAATACTGATTAAAAATGTGGGTAAAATGCATGCATTGCTGCAAAACTGCCTGCGCATCACCGTCAGCACACCCGAGGAAAATGTCATGCTGCTCGATGCCCTCGGTGCTATTCTCGCTTCCCGATAGCCGACGGTTGAGCGTCAACGGGTTCTCTAGCGGGCTGTTGGAACACGCAGCCTGCGCAGCAGTTTTCCAACGGTCTGCGAGATCGTTTAACGCCGTACCTGAATAGCTCGAAACCATGTCCACCGCACGCACTGCCGAAGTCACCCGCAATACCGGAGAGACGCAAATCCGCGTCGCTGTCAATCTCGATGGCACCGGCGTCCAGAGCCTCAATACCGGGGTGCCGTTCCTCGACCACATGCTGGACCAGATCGCGCGTCACGGCCTGATCGACCTGACGATCGAAGCCAAGGGCGACCTGCACATCGACGCGCATCACACGGTGGAGGACGTCGGTATCACGCTCGGCCAGGCGTTCGCCAAGGCGATCGGCGACAAGAAGGGCATCCGCCGCTACGGCCACGCCTACGTGCCGCTGGATGAAGCGTTGTCGCGGGTGGTGATCGACTTCTCCGGGCGGCCGGGACTCGAATACCACGTGCCGTTCACCCGCTCGATGATCGGCGGCTTCGATGTCGACCTGGCGCATGAATTTTTCCAGGGTTTCGTCAATCATGCGCTGGTCAGCGTGCATATCGACAATCTGCGTGGCGTGAACGCGCACCACCAGTGCGAAACCGTGTTCAAGGCTTTCGGACGCGCACTGCGCATGGCGGTCGAGCTCGATGCACGCTCGGCCGGTACGATTCCATCGACCAAGGGCAGCCTGTAACCGGCGACGTCGCACATGAACAGGATCGTGGTGGTGGATTACGGCATGGGCAACCTGCGCTCGGTGGCGCAAGCCCTGCGGCATGTTGCGCCGGAGGCTGACGTGCGCATTTCCGGCGAAGTCGCCGACATCGAGAACGCCGACCGGCTGGTGTTTCCAGGGCAGGGCGCGATGCCCGACTGCATGCGCTGCCTGCGCGAGTCGGGACTGCAGGATGCGTTGATGGCGGCTGCCGAGAAAAAGCCGATGCTCGGTGTCTGTGTCGGCGAACAGTTGCTCTTCGATTCGAGCGAAGAAGGCGATACGCCGGGCCTCGGGCTGTTGCCGGGCAAAGTGGTGCGGTTCCGCCTGGAAGGCCAGACGCAACCGGATGGCTCGCGCTACAAGGTGCCACAGATGGGCTGGAACCGGGTGCATCAAACGCTGTCCCACGCACTGTGGAGCAACATACCCGATGACAGCTACTTCTATTTCGTGCACAGTTATTACGCTGTTCCCGAACGCAGCGCGCACACGGCTGGCGAGACGGTCTACGGCGCGTCATTCTGCAGCGCGGTAGCACGGGACAATATTTTTGCGACGCAATTTCATCCGGAAAAAAGCGCCGCGGCGGGTCTGCAGTTGTACAAGAATTTCGTGCACTGGAATCCATGATGTCATTGTTCGCCAGACATGCCACGACCGCGTCTGCGCCGCGACGGCCGGTCTGACCGGCTTGCGCCACCGTCAACCGGTGTCGCGTTCGGCGCGCCAACATTCGAACCCTAACCAGCATTTCCTAAACAACCGACCCCCCAACCGCCATGCTGCTCATTCCCGCAATCGACCTGAAGGACGGTCACTGTGTTCGCCTGCAACAGGGCGACATGAACCTCGCGACCGTGTTTTCCGAAAATCCGGCGGAGATGGCGCGCCACTGGCTGCAGCAAGGCGCACGCCGGTTGCACCTGGTCGACCTCAACGGCGCCTTCGCCGGCAAGCCGAAGAACGAAGCCGCGGTCAAGGCGATCATCAAGGCGGTGCGGGACTTTGCGCAGGAAAACGGCATCGATGAAATCCCGGTGCAGCTCGGCGGCGGCATCCGGGATCTCGACACCATCGAACGCTATCTGGACGACGGCCTGAGTTACATCATCATCGGCACCGCGGCGGTGAAAAATCCCGGCTTCCTGCACGATGCCTGCAGCGCATTTCCGGGCCAGATCATCGTCGGTCTCGACGCCCGCGACGGCAAGGTTGCCACCGACGGCTGGAGCAAGCTGTCCGGCCATGAAGTGCTGGACCTGGCCAAGAAATTCGAGGACTACGGCTGCGAGGCGATCGTCTACACCGACATCGGCCGCGACGGCATGATGGGCGGCGTCAACATCGATGCCACCGTCAAGCTGGCGCAAAGCATGACGATCCCGGTCATCGCCTCGGGCGGCGTCCACAATGTCGGCGATGTCGAAAAGCTGTGCGCCGTACAGTTCGAAGGCATCGAGGGCGTGATCTGCGGCCGCTCGATCTACGAAGGCACGCTCGACCTGCGTTCGGCCCAGACGCGCGCCGATGCGTTGAGCGGCGCGGTTTCCGACACGGATACCGAGTCCGACGGCGCCGCCGCGCCATGACCCTGGCAAAACGCATCATTCCGTGTCTCGACGTGACGGCGGGACGGGTCGTCAAGGGTGTCAATTTCCTGGAATTGCGCGATGCCGGCGATCCGGTCGAAGTGGCGCGCCGCTATGACGAGCAGGGCGCAGATGAAATCACCTTTCTCGACATCACTGCGACCTCGGACGGGCGCGACCTGATCCTGCCGATCATCGAGGCGGTCGCCTCGACCGTGTTCATCCCGCTGACGGTCGGTGGTGGCGTGCGCGCCGTGGCCGACGTGCGCAGACTGCTCAACGCTGGCGCGGACAAGGTCGGCATCAACAGCGCTGCGATCAGCACGCCGGAACTGGTGTTCGACGCCGCCCGGAAATTCGGTTCGCAATGCATCGTGGTGGCGATCGACGCCAAGCGCAACGCCAGCGGCGACGGATGGGAAGTCTATACCCACGGCGGACGCAAGGCGACCGGTCTGGATGCGGTCGCCTGGGCGAAGAAAATGGAAACGCTCGGCGCCGGTGAGATCCTCCTTACCAGCATGGACCGGGACGGCACCCGGGTCGGATTCGATTTGGCGCTGACGGCGGCGGTGTCGGACGCGGTCGGCATTTCCGTCATCGCCTCCGGCGGCGTCGGCGGTCTGCAAGATCTGGCCGACGGTATCCTGCAAGGTCATGCCGATGCAGTCCTGGCTGCCAGCATCTTTCACTACGGGCATCACACGGTGCAGGAAGCCAAGCAGTTCATGGCGGCTCAAGGTATTCCGATGAGGCTGTCATGAGTCTGCGCGCGATGTGGCTCAACAAGATCAAGTGGGACGAACACGGCCTGGTGCCGGTGATCGCGCAGGAAGCGGCAACCGGTGACGTGCTGATGTTCGCCTGGATGAACCGCGACGCCCTGGCGCAGACGGTGGCAACCGGCGAAGCCGTCTACTGGAGCCGCTCGCGCAAGAAGCTGTGGCACAAGGGCGAGGAATCCGGCCATGTCCAAAAGGTGCTGGACATCCGCATCGATTGCGACGAAGACGTGGTGCTGCTCAAGATCGAACAGGCCGGTGGCATCGCCTGTCACACCGGACGGCACTCCTGTTTTTTCCAGAAATTCGACGGTGCGGTCGATGGCGGCGACTGGATCGTGGTCGATCCGGTATTGAAAGACCCGGAAAGCATCTACAAATGAGCGAAACCCTGAAACGCCTGGCCGAAGTCATCGAGTCGCGCAAGCTCGCCAACGGCGGCGATCCGGCGACCTCGTATGTCGCGCGCCTGTTCCAGAAAGGCGACGATGCGATCCTCAAGAAAATCGGCGAGGAAGCGACCGAAACCGTGATGGCCGCAAAGGATGCGCGGGTCGACGGCGATGCCTCGAAGGTGCTCTACGAATGCGCCGACCTGTGGTTCCATAGCCTGATCATGCTGGCGCAATTCGACCTGACGCCGCAGCAGGTGCTCGATGAGCTGGCGCGGCGCGAGGGCATTTCCGGCATCGAGGAAAAAGCCGGCCGCAAGCTGGCGCAGCGTGAGCAGGACGAACTGCAAAAGCCCTGACCGCAGCGGCGCGCAAGCGTTTTTCGATTTTAACTATTTTGGTGATCTGCCCCGGAGAACGTTTTGGATAACTGTATTTTTTGCAAGATCGCTGCAGGAACCATTCCGTCGAAACTAATCTATGAAGATGCGGATCTGATCGCATTTCATGACATTAACCCGGCTGCGCCGGTGCATCTGCTGATCGTGCCGAGGGCGCATATCGATACCCTGGCGGGCTGCGACGACCGGCAAACGGCGATGTTGGGTAAAATGCTGCTCCTGGCGCCGAAGCTGGCGCAAGAACATGGTTGTGGCTATGTTGCAGGCGCCGGAGAGACTGCCACGGGGGGCTTCAAGACACTGGTCAACACCGGACCGGACGGCGGTCAGGAGGTGTACCATCTCCATATGCATGTCATCGGTGGATCGCGGCCGTGGCGCGGCCAGCGCTGAAATTAATCGTCACCGGACCAGTCGGTCCGGCAAGGAGAAGCAAATGGGTTCATTAAGCATCTGGCACTGGCTGATCGTGCTGGTCATCGTGGCACTGGTATTCGGCACCAAGAAGATCGGCAACATGGGTGCCGATCTGGGCAAGGCAGTCAAGGGTTTCAAGGATGGCGTGCGCGGCGAGGAAGAAAAAGCCGCCGGTACCACCACCTCGCAGACCGCGGCCCCGTCGCAAGTTGCCGACAAGGGCACGATCGACGTCGAAGCGAAAGAAAAGAACCGGTTTTGAAGCCTGGTCGCCGGATCGGCACCGTGACCCGACTGGGCGCGGCGGCGCTGACGCGTTTCTGCAAATCGGTAGTGCGGCATGATTGATCTCGGCCTGACCAAGATGGCATTGATCGGCGTCGTTGCACTGGTCGTGATCGGTCCGGAAAAGCTGCCGAAGGTGGCGCGCATGGCCGGGTCTCTGTTCGGACGCGCCCAGCGTTACATCAACGAAGTCAAGTCCGAAGTCAGCCGTGAAATCGAACTCGACGAACTGCGCAAGATGCAGAAAGAGGTCCAGGAAGCGGCGACGAGCGCCGGAAATTCGGTGCGCGAGACAGTCGGTGCGCTCGATGCCGATCTGAACAGCGCCTGGCACGACGGCCATGACAGCGGTGCGACGATCCACAATCCGCTGCTCGCGACGCAATCGCCGGATACCTTCGCCGTCAAGTCGAAGGACTTCCGCAAAAAACGCCTGGCCCGCACGACTGCCTTACCCACCTGGTACAAGCACCAGAGCGGACACCGGTCGCGGGTGATCTCTGGCGCGGCGCGGGTGGCGCGGTTTCGGCCGGCATCGCGCAAATCGGCTTCCTCGTTCTTTTCATGACGATTGCAGGTGGCCGGTGATCGGCGCTGCAATTCCCGCCACGCCCCAGGGCATGGCAGTTAATCACGCTGCGCGCCACTGCGCGGCGCTTGTTTGCGGCGGCAGTGCCTGCGTCTCGGCCTCCGCCTGATCATTTCGAACTGAAGCAGCCTCATATGTCCGAAGACCAACTACCTGGCGCACAGGACACGTTCATTTCCCACTTGGTCGAGCTGCGTAACCGGCTCGTCAAGGCATCGATCGCGGTACTGGTCGTGTTCGTGGTGCTGTTCCTGATCTGGCCGGGCCCGGCCGCCATCTACGATTTCCTGGCGCGTCCGATGATGGATTCCTTGCCGGCAGGCGCGAAGATGATCGCCACCGGCATCACGACGCCATTCCTGATCCCGATGAAGCTGACCCTGCTGGTGGCGCTGGTGCTGGCGCTGCCGTGGGTGCTGTACCAGGTGTGGGCCTTCATCGCGCCGGGACTCTATGCACATGAAAAACGACTGGTCGCACCGCTCGTGGTGTCGTCCTCGCTGCTGTTCATTGCCGGTGTGGCGTTCAGCTATTTTCTGGTGTTCGGCAAGGTGTTCAAGTTCATCAACGAGTTTTCGCCGAAGTCGATCACGGTCGCGCCGGACATCGAGAACTACTTCGATTTCGTCATGACGATGTGCCTGGCGTTCGGCGTGACGTTCGAAGTCCCGATCGTCGTCATCGTCCTGGTGCGCATGGGACTGGTCAGCGTCGAGAAACTGAAATCGATTCGCCCCTACGTGATCGTCGGCGCGTTCGTGGTCGCGGCGGTGGTCACCCCGCCGGACGTGATGAGCCAGCTGTTCCTGGCGATTCCGCTGTGTCTGCTGTTTGAGATCGGCCTGCTGATCGCACCGCTGTTCGTCCGCGCCACCAAGGCGCCGGATACCGATCCCTCCGAGGCTTAGCGCGCTTGTAAGACAAGCCAGCGCAAGGACGCCAGCCGGGTTTTGATCAGCGCCTAAATTGCTTCGTCAGCGACCGGCGGCTTGATCTCGCGAAGCCAGGTCACGAGCGGCTGGGCGATCTTGAAGCCGGCAACCACATCCTTCTGCAGTACTTCCGGCATGACCCCGGCGATCGCGGTTTCGCGCCAGACGATGAAGTGTTTCAGCTTGATCGATTCCAGCCCCGGTGTGTCGAGATCGAATCCCTTTGGCGGACGCTTGAGCTTGCCTTCTTCCTGCAAGCCGCCGAAATGCACGCCGATCGCCTTGTTGCCTGAAATTTTAGCGAACCGCGCGGGTTCGTCACGGATACGGTTGCGGATTGCCCGTAGCCGGTCGGCCGGTGGAAGCCATTCCCCGGCGGCGACCAGCAGATTACCCTGCGCATTGATCTGGAAGTAGTACGATGGCCCGCCGCCCTGGCTCGGTTTCTTCAGCCCGCTCGAGGTGATCGAGGCTGAAAAAAACGTCTTGTAGGGCGTCTTGTCGTGCGAGAA
>JACMRD010000320.1 GCA_014376645.1 Herminiimonas sp.
GAAATCGCACGCACCAACGAAGTCATTGCGCAAGACATGCTGGATCTCGGCCTCGACCTGGCCAAGGCGATGCTCAAGACGGCGCTGGAAATTCGCCCGGAACTGGTCTTGCCGGTGGTGGCTGAAGCGATCCGCTACCTGCCGTCGCTGCAGCAACCTGCCCTGCTGTTCCTGCATCCGGCCGATGCCAGGCTGGCGCGCGACTTCATCGGCGATGAACTGGCCAAGGCCGGCTGGCGCGTGACCGAGGATGCGCAGCTGGAGCGTGGCGGCTGCCGGGTCGAGACACCGACCAACCAGATCGATGGCTCGATCCAGACCCGCTGGCAGCGCATCGCCGCCGCCCTGGGCAAGAATGTGGAGTGGCTCGACCAGTGAGCGAGGGCGCTCCCAACGGCACGCATGCCCGGCTAAAATCCTATCTGCGCGATTGCCGTGAAATCCTGGCGATCGCGGAACCCCTGCAGGTTTCCGGCCGGGTCACCCGGGTGGCGGGCCTGGTCATGGAAGCCGTCGGTCTGAAACTGGCAGTCGGCAGCGCTTGTACCGTCCCCCTGCCCAACGGCGCCCGGATCGAGGCCGAAGTGGTGGGCTTCCAGGATGAACGAATCTTTCTCATGCCGCAGAGCGATGTCGAGGGAATCATCCCGGGCACCCGCGTCTTTCCGGTCGAAGTGGTGCAATCGCTGCCGCGGGTCGGCTCGGTCGACCATCCGCGCCGCCGTCCGAGCGACCGTGGCCGCCATCTGCCGGTCGGTGACGAATTGCTGGGCCGGGTGCTGGACGGCGCCGGACGCCCGCTCGACAACCTCGGCCCGCTCAATGCGGCCCATGCCGCACCGCTCAACGTGCGCGCGGCCAACCCTCTGGGCCGGGCGCCGATCACCGACATCCTCGACACGGGTGTACGCGCCATCAACAGCATGCTCACCGTCGGCCGTGGTCAGCGCATGGGCCTGTTCGCCGGCTCGGGCGTGGGCAAGAGCGTGCTGCTGGGGATGATGGCGCGCTACACCAGCGCCGATGTGATCGTGGTCGGCCTGATCGGCGAACGCGGTCGCGAGGTCAAGGAATTCATCGAACAGATTCTCGGCACAGAGGGCCTGGCGCGCTCGGTGGTGGTGGCGGCGCCGGCCGACACGCCGCCGCTGATGCGACTGCAGGGTGCGGCGTACACCACGGCGATCGCCGAACATTTTCGCGACCAGGGCAAGCACGTCCTGATGATCATGGATTCGCTGACCCGCTATGCGATGGCGCAGCGCGAAATCGCCCTGGCCATCGGCGAGCCGCCCGCCACCAAGGGCTATCCGCCGTCGGTCTTTGCAAAATTGCCGGCACTCGTCGAGCGCGCCGGCAACGGCCGCGAAGGCAGTGGCTCGATCACCGCCTTCTACACGGTACTGACGGAAGGCGACGACCAGCAGGACCCGATCGCGGACGCCGCCCGCGCCATCCTGGATGGCCACATCGTATTGGACCGCAAGCTCGCCGAGAGCGGCCACTATCCCGCCATCGATGTCGAGCAATCGATCAGTCGCGCCATGCACAGCATTACCTCGCCGCAGCATCAGGCACTGACCCGCCGCGTCAAGCAACTGACCTCGCGCTATCAGCGCAACCGCGACCTGATCAGCGTCGGCGCCTACAGTGCCGGGACGGACCCGATACTGGACGAAGCGATCCTGCTGCATCCGCAGATCGAAGCATTTCTACAGCAAGGCATCCATGAGCAGGCCGGCATAAGCGAGAGCTTGGCCCAACTTGCCGCTCTGTTCGCTTGATCACCCCTGACCGCACCGACTTACACTGTATCCAATGGCAAACCGTTCGGCACTCGAGACCCTGATTGAACTGGCAACGACCGAGACCGAGGACGCCGCCAAACGGCTCGGCATGGCGGTCAAGGCAACCCGGGAAACGGAAAAGAAACTGACTCTCTTGCAGGATTACCGGGCCGAGTACGCGGCCCGTTTCCAGGCCAGCCTGGCGGCCGGACTGTCGGCAATGGGATACCGGAATTTTCAGCTGTTCATGGACAAGCTCGATACCGCGATCACCAGCCAGCAGAACGTCGTTACCCAGGCCAACCTGCGGGTGGAAGAGCGACGCCGCGAATGGCAGGCCGGGGAACGCAAGCGCATGTCCTACGGCACGCTGGCCAATCGCGCGCTGCAGGAAGAACTGAAGCTGGAGAACAAGCGCGACCAGAAGGCAATGGACGAGCACGCGGCGCGGCAGCACCTGTATAAAAAGTAGCAACGAAAAAATGATCACGGCTGCGCAAGCGGGCCACCCGGCAGCATCGACGACAGCAGCATTCACGCAGGCAGCGCACATCATGAATCCATCAGCGATCAACACCTTGTTCGGCATTCAGGCGACCCCGGCGGCGGCAGCCAAACCGGCATCGAATTCGCCTGCCTTCGGCGAGATGCTCTCGCGCGAAATGAACGTGCGCCAGAATGCCAGCCGGCCCGAGCCCGCACCGACTGGCATCCGCCCGGCTCCGCCGAATTCCAGCAACACGCCGCGACCGCCCGAACGCAACCAGATTGCCCAGGGTGCGAACCAGCAGGCTGCAGCGCCGCAGCAGGAACAGCCGGCCGACCGCCCCGCATCGGGCGACGCCGACCAGGTGCAATCGGCCGATGCGCAGGGTGCGGCCGCCACCGCCGCTACGAACGCCGGTGACAAGGCCGCAAAACCAGGAAAAAAAGACAAGTCCGACAAGACCGACAAGACGGATGACCGCGTCACCGCTGCCGATCCGACCTCCGTCAGCAGCGCATCGGCGGAACTGCTGGCACTGGTCAACAGCATGCTGCCAAGGCCTGCGGCAGTGGTCGATGCGGCCACTGCCGCAGCAGCCACAGCCACAGCCGGCGGTCCGGTGGACCCGAAAGCTGTCCTGGTCAAAGGCGCTGCGGTGCGACTGGCCGGCGACCCCACCGCCGGTGTCGCCGACCATGCCGACGGCAAGACCGACCCCGCATTCGACGCACTGCTGGCGCAAGCCGCCCATGCGACATCGGCCCGCAACGTCGCCAGAGCGGACCTCGACACCAAGGGCAAGCAGAGCGCGGCCGACGGTCTGCCGAGCGCACGCGCCGATACCAGTCTCGAACCGGGCGCCGGCGCAGTCACGCCCGGGCAAGCCGCCGCGCCGAACATCCGGTCCGACGAACCCGTCATCGCTGCGGTCCAGGCAGCCGCCGGCAAGGCCGAGCCGGGAATCGCAATCGGCACCGTCGCGCTGGCCGGCGCCATTCCGGTCAGCCTGACCCAGGCCGCCGGCAGTGCCGCAACCGATACCTTGACACCCCACGTCGGCACGCCGGCCTGGGATCACGCGCTCGGACAAAAGGTGGTCTGGATGGCGGCCGGCGCCGAACAGAGTGCATCGCTCACGCTCAA
>JACMRD010000078.1 GCA_014376645.1 Herminiimonas sp.
AGCGAGGCGCGGTTCCGGTCAGTGCTCAGGGCCGTCAGCGCGATCGTCTGGGTCACCCCGCCGTCCGGTGCATTCGAGACGGAACAGGCTGAGTGGGCGGCATTCACGGGTCAGAGTTTCGACGAGATAAAGGGTAGCGGCTGGCTCGATGCCGTCCATCCGGAGGACCGCGCACGCACGATCGGCGCGGCCCGCACGGCGCGGCACGATTGCGCGCCGTTTCAGTTGCAGCAGCGGTTGCGCCGGGCCGATGGACAGTACCGCCACATGAGCGTCCAGGTAGTCCCGGTCATGAACGCGGACGGTACCTTGCGCGAATGGGTCGGCGCGCATTCCGACGTCACCGATCAGAAAAACGCGGAAGAACTGCTGCGCCAGTCAGCCAAGAATCTGGCCGAAGCCGACCGCCGCAAATCGGAATTCATCTCGACGCTCGCCCACGAACTGCGCAATCCGCTGGCGCCGATCCGCAGCGGCCTGCAGGTGATGCAAATGGCGGCGGACAAACCGGAAACGGTGGCGCGGGTACGCGCCGTGATGGAGCGGCAAGTCGCGCACATGGTCCACCTCATCGATGACCTGCTCGATATCGGGCGTATCAGTCATGGCCAGATCGAATTGCGCAGGAAGGCGGTCGATCTGCGCGACATCGTGGCCAGCGCGGTCGAAACCAGCATGCCGCTGATCGACGCATCGCGTCACGCGCTGACGCTGGCGCTCGACGACGAGCCGTTTTCGTTGTTTGCCGACCCGGTGCGAATCGCTCAGGTCCTGAGCAACCTGCTCAACAACGCCGCCAAGTACACGCCTGCCGGCGGTCTCATCCGCCTGTCGGCACAGCGCCAGGAACGCGAGGTCGTCATCACCGTGACGGATTCCGGGATCGGCATACCACAGGAGTCGCTCGCGCTGGTCTTCGACATGTTCATGCAGCTGGGCCAGCGCCACGAACGGGCGCAGGGCGGGTTGGGCATCGGCCTGTCGCTGGTGCGCACCCTCGTCGAGATGCATGACGGCGTCGTGTCCGCAACTAGCGAGGGCGGCGGACGGGGCGCCAGTTTCAGCGTGCGCCTGCCCCTGGCCGAAGCCTAGCGTGCACGCCGTGGCGCTCAGCCCGGTGCGGTCCTGATTCTTGCTACCGGACTGGGGCGCAGGCGAAATGCTTCCGGCATGCCCGAGCCGAGCAGGGGCCGCAGGTACAGACGGAATGCGTCGGTGACGTCGGTGCCGCTGGCGGCGATGAAAGCATCCTCCATGACCCGGGTCTTGCCGGCGACTTCTTCGAGCGCCAGCAACTGGTAATCGACCGAATAGAAGCCGGTGCGCCGGATCGCCACCGAGCCGTCGCGGCTGCCCCACATCGCGAACTGGACCGCTTTCTCGCCGACCTCGCGTGCCTCGCGCTGGTCGACGTCCGACACGCAGCCGATGAACGAACGCTGCAGGTAGCCGAACGTGTCACCGCGCACCCGTTTGATCTTCATGCGCGCTTTGATCGCCTCGCACAATAGGTCGGCCAGGGCGCCGTTGCCGGACAGCTGCACGTTGCCATGGGCATCGTGTTCGATTTCCTGGGCCAGCAGACTGGCGATCGGGGTGCCGGCGGCATCGTGGATGCCTTCCGATACCGCGATCACGCAGCGGCCGAAGCGTGCGTAAGTGGCCGCCACGTCGCTCAGGAATTGCTCCAGGTCGAAGACGCGTTCGGGCAGATAGATCAGATGCGGTCCGTCCTCCGGAAACTTCTTGCCCAGTGCCGAGGCCGCCGTCAGGAAGCCCGCGTGGCGCCCCATCACCACGCCCACGTACACGCCCGGCAGCGCCGCGTTGTCCAGGTTGGCGCCGGCGAACGCCTGGGCCACGAAGCGCGCCGCCGACGGGAAGCCCGGCGTGTGATCGCTGCCGACCAGATCGTTGTCGATGGTCTTGGGTACATGGATGCAGCGCAGAGGATAGCCGGCCTTGTGCGCCTCCTGGCTGACGATGCGCACCGTGTCCGAGGAATCGTTGCCGCCGATATAAAAGAAGTGCTCGATCTCGTGCGCCCGCAGCACCTGAAAGATCTCGTGACAGTATTGCAGGTCCGGTTTGTCGCGGGTTGAGCCAAGTGCCGAGGACGGCGTGTTGGCGACCTGTTCCAGGTTATGGCTGGTTTCCTGCGACAGATCGACGAAGTCTTCATCGACGATGCCGCGCACGCCGTGGCGCGCGCCGTAGACCCGTTCGACATTGCGAAAGCGCCGTGCTTCGAGCGCGATGCCGGCCAGCGATTGGTTGATGACGGCGGTTGGGCCGCCACCTTGTGCGACCAGTATTTTTCCTGAAGCCATGTCGTTTCGCCACCCATGAAGAAAATCAGCTGGAATCTGCCCGATCCCGCCGGGCACACCGACCCGCTGCATGCGGGTGGTTCAACACAGGGTCGGTGAAGCGCGCGCCCGCGTCAAGAGCGCAATGGCGAGCTCCGAGACCACCGTGGCAGACACTTAGGACGCGAATGCTGGCATCATGCGCCAACAGATGGCGGACCCAGTGCGGCAGCCGCAGCAACCGACGCCGACTCTCCCCGCAAAAACCCAAAAAATTTGAATCACGTCGAATGAAATCGTTCAAGCCCCGCGTGGCTGCAATCAAGACATCCTGGCTCGGCAAGCTCGGGCCGGGCCTCATCACGGGCGCTGCCGACGACGATCCGAGCGGCATCGCGACCTATTCGCAGGCCGGTGCGCAGTTCGGCTTCAACATGCTGTGGACGGTTCTGTTCACCTATCCGCTGATGGTCGGGATCCAGGTCGTCAGCGCCCGCATTGGCAGAGTCAGTGGCCATGGACTGGCGACCAACATCCGGCGCCACTATCCGGCATGGCTGCTCTATGGCATCGTGGCCCTGCTGGTGGTGGCCAACACGATCAACATTGCCGCCGATGTGTCGGCCATGGGCGAGGCGATGACGCTCATCGCTGGCGGCAATGCCCATCTGTATGCCGTCGGTTTTGGGCTGGGATCGCTGCTGCTGCAGATCTTCGTGCCGTACCGGCGTTACGTGCGGCTGCTGAAGTGGCTGACGCTGGCGCTGCTGGCCTATGTCGCCACCGTGTTCGTGGTCCAGATCTCGTGGTACGAGGTGCTGACGAAGGCGCTGGCGCCCCACATCAGCTGGAAGCCGGAGTACATCACCACCGTCGTGGCGGTGTTCGGCACCACCATCAGCCCCTATCTCTTTTTCTGGCAGGCCTCGCAGGAAGTCGAAGACCAGCTCGCGGATCCGCTTGCCAGGCCGCTGATCCTGGCGCCAGAGCAGGCGCCGGCGAACCTGCGGCGCATCAAGCTCGATACCTACATCGGCATGGGATTCTCGAACCTGGTGGCGTTCTTCATCATCCTGACCACTGCCGTGACGCTCAACTTGCACGGCATCACCGACATCCAGACCTCGGCGCAGGCGGCGCTGGCGCTGCGCCCGATCGCCGGTGAATTCGCCTTCATGCTGTTCGCCGCCGGGATCGTCGGTACCGGCCTGCTGGCCATTCCCGTGCTGGCCGGTTCGTCCGCCTATGCCATGGCCGGCACCTTCAAGTGGGAAAACAGTCTGGAGCGCAGTCCGTGGCAGGCCAAGCGCTTCTACGCCATCATCGCCGTCTCGACCTTGCTCGGCGTCTGCCTGGGCTTCACGGCCATTGATCCGATCAAGGCGCTCTACTGGAGCGCGGTCGTCAACGGCGTCATATCGGTGCCGATCATGGCGGTGATGATGCTCATGGCGTCGCGCGTCGAGATCATGGGCCAGTTCACGATCTCGCCGCGCCTCAAGGTGCTCGGCTGGCTGGCCACGGCGGTGATGGCAGTCGCGGTCGGTGCCATGCTGCTGACGATGTAATTGGACGGCATCGCTGCCGTCGCTGCACCCGTCACTCGATGGTCATGACCGGCAGCCAGTGCGAGCGCGGATCGCCGGCGGCATTGCTGAGGCTAATGGTCTTCAGCCCGCAGCGGGATTGGGCTGGTGCGGCGGTACTCACGCAGAGCACGAGGCAGAACAGGACGAGTCGGCCAAGGTGCATGATGTCGTCCGCAGTCGATTGACGGAAGTTTGATCATAACGGGAAAACGCAGCGTCGCGTCGATACAGGCAATGGTCAGCGCTGCGGCCTGCCGTCGTTGTCCTTGCCACGGCCAGCGCGTTCCAGCAGCTCCGGGTTCCACGTGACGATGGCGCTCAGGCGATCCTTGACCAGCTTGCCCACCGCCGCGGGATGGTAGCGTTCATGGATGTCGCGTGCGGCCTGCTCGCCCAGGCGCTGGCGCAGTGCGGGCTGATCCAGCAGCTGGCCGATACAGGTCGCCGCATGGTCGATATCGGCCTCGGCCCACAGCGGCCCGGCTTCGTAGGCGCCGATCGCGTGGGCGAGCGGTTCGAGCCGGTATTTCACGGGCATCGAATTATCGGTCGTCATGAAATCCATGTTGGCTGACCAGCCGGTTGCCACTACTGGTTTGCCAAGTGCCATCATCTCGGCGGGCGCGAGTCCGAATCCTTCGGCGCGGTGCAGCGAGATCAGCAGATCGCAACACGATTGCAGATCCCAGGTCTGCTGACGCGTGAGGAAATCCTGGATCACGATCGTGCCTGGCAGTCCGGCCAGATGGGATTCCAATTCAGCCGCCGCCGCTGGGTGATGGTGGCCGTTGATGGTCTTGACGACCAGTACCGCATCGCTGCGCCCGGCCGCCGCCTGACGGAACGCCGCGATCGCCGCCTGCGGATTCTTGCGGTATTGGTAGGAATGAAAATCGTACATCACCAGCGCCAGCAGCTTGTCTTCCGGCAGGCCGAACTGACTGCGCTGCACATTGGGCGAGGCGCTGACCTGTAGCGCATGCGGGATGATCACCACCGGCACCGGCGACACCGCAGCGACGGCGTGATAAACGAAGGCCGAGGGCACCCAGATTTCATCGAGATGCGTGAAGGCGGCCCGATGCGCGACCGGGATGCTCGGCTGTTCCCAGTGCCAGAAGCCGATCTTGTAGGCGCTCTTGAGGTCCTTCTCGTCGAGATGGGCGAGGGTGGCGTCGGTCTGGTCGGCGTTGACGTACACGACGTCGATGGCGAACCGTTCATGCCGCGCGTTGGCCAGCGCCTGCGTATCGCGCTGCAGGTTCGACGACTGGTAACCGACGTCGACCACCGAGTACGGTACCCCGGCGGCGCTGCAGGCGCGCGCCAACGAGCGTGCGGCCTCGCCGATGCCCAGTTCGGCGGCGATATAGCCGACGAGGTTGATGCCGAGCGCTGCACTGTCGGGCGCTTTGTTGACCGGCGGCGGCACGACTACGCTGCGCACCGGCGGCGACGGTGCTGCCACTGCATCGGGCACGGTGGTTGGTACCAGCGCTGGAAACAGCGTCCGGATCGCGGGCCACAACGGCCACAGCGCCAGGCGGCGTTTCCAGCCCGGGTTACGCCGGCTCTCTGCCGAGCGGGCCAAGCCATAGGCCAGGCGCAGATACCCCGATAACGTATCGCACGCATGGCGGTAGTTTTCGAGCGCTGTCGGGTCCGGTTCGCGACCAAGAAAATAGGCATACAGCGAGACCAGTCGCGGGTTCTCTGCACGCCTCGCCATGGACTCGGCGCTTGGGATTCCCAGCGCCGCATTGCTGAAATAGTCCGGGTGGTCGAAGGGACGCCCCGCAGCTTTATCGCGCAGGGCGCCGTCGAGCCGCAAGCGCGTGCGCTGCACTTGCGTGATGGCGCTGCCATCGCTGAACGAAGCGTAGCCGTAGGGGATCGCGCGGTACTGAGCAAGGCCGTTGTTGCGCACCGTCTCGCAATATCCCAGGAACAGATCCCGCACCAGCGGCGTGACCGTGTTCAGGCGATGGCGATTCTGATGCTTCGAAATCAGCTGGGGATCCTGCGGGTCGACGCCACTGAAATGGAAGAACATCAGTGGCAACCCGTTGGCCAGCGGGTGCGTCACGTCACCCGTGATGTCACGCTGCGCCAGGTTCCAGTAGGCGACGTTGTAACCCGGGTGGCGCAGTACCGCGACGTCGTCAAACATGGCTGGCACCAGGTCGACCCAGCTTTGGTCGACAAAAATTCCGCTGGCGAATTCGACCACGCAATTGCGCGCCAGCTTGCTTTGCCACCACGCCAGGAACGCGCGCGTCGACGGCCGCTCGGCAATCGCGCAGAAACCCAGGTTGTAGGTGCCCGCGACCCGGATCGCCAGATCGTCCGGATTCAAGTCGTCCGTCGTCGGCGCCAGCAGGTGCGGCGTCAGCACGATGGCAGCGCCCTCGTGCAACAGCGCAGTGACGTCCGCCAGCGGCCGGTACAGGTAAATGTCGGGATCGATGTACAGCACTTCCTCGTGGCCCTGGTCCAGCAGGTACTGGAGCGCCCAGGGCTTGACGGCAGTATTGAGTTCGAGGATCGAATACTGGAACAGGAAGGTGTCGCCGAACGGCAGTTCCAGCGCATCGAGCGCGAC
>JACMRD010000079.1 GCA_014376645.1 Herminiimonas sp.
AGGCTGTTGCCGCAGTTGGTGAAATTGGTGCAGGAGATCGAGGTCGGCGTCCATTCACCCGTTACCAGCGAAGCCGCATTGGTTTCGGAAAAATTTGCCGGATTGGTGATGTCCAGCGCATAGATCGCGTTGCCACCGGGCCCGAGGCCGCCCACCAGCCATGTGTGCCAGGCACCGCCATAGAACAGGTCGCCCGACGCCGGCGCACCATCGACGCTGAACGCATGCGCATATTGCGCATTCGAATAATCGATGTTGGACGTGGTGCTGTGGATCGACTGCAGCGAGGCTCCCGGCATGTAGGCCAGGACTTCCTTGCCGTCGTTCGGGTAGCTGCTATTGTTGACGAAATTGTTCGACGCGTCATAGGCGCCGGCCCTGAATCCGTGTAGCAGTCCGTCGTCGGCGCCGACATACACGACATTCTGCCGGGTCTTGTTCGCGGTCACGAAGGTCGAATAGCCGACGGCACTTTCGGGCATGATCGCGGCCGGATAGAGCAGGTCGGACCAGCTGTCGGGATAAGGTAGTGCCGGCGGCCCCACCCACAGCGGGCTGGAGTCGACGATGTCGGCCAGAACGCTGGTCCGCGCCCGGTACAGGCCGACGCCGCTGTTGTTGATCTCGTTTGTTCTGGCACCGCGCAGATAGCCAAGACGGTTGCTGTTGACGGGCGCCGTATCACCGGCGGTCAGCGCATTTCGCTGGGCGGTCGTCAGATTGGCCCAGCGCAACGGAATTCCGGTCGTTCCGTTCCAGGTCAGCATGGTCCGGCTGGTGGGCGTCTGGGCCGTGATGGATGCACCGGTCGTGGCACAGGCTCCGCCGGTCAGGACACAAGACGCGTCCCAGTTCGCAGTCGGGTTGATCGTGACGGTGCTGGTGGCAGCGTTGTAGACCAGATCCTGCGAGGTCAGCTGGCCCCACCAGTTGTTGCTGTGATAGTAGGCAAGGTAAACCTGGGTGCCGGTCTTCACCTGGCCGGACTGCTGCGTGTTGATGCCGGCCGAGCTGGATGAGAGATCGGCTGGCCCAGCGGTAAAACACGTCACTTCGTGAATGTTGTTCGCGCCCCCGGTCGAGCCGGCAAAGCCGAACCTGAATGTCGTCGGCAGCGGTCCGTTGGCGGCGAGGATCGACTGGTTACTCAAGACCGGTTGAAAAGTCCCGCCGTTGTAGCTGTACGAAAGACTGAGCAGACCATTCTGGGTAATTCTGAGTTGATAGGTGATTGGTGCCGCATTCGGGCGCTTGGCAGCGCTGCCGATAAACAGCGGCGTCGCGGCCGGTAACACACTGAAGGCATTGGGTATGACCGCGTAATTGCTCAGAGTTGTCCCCGTCTGCTTAGGACTCTCTGGGTCATTTGAATAATCCCAGACATAGCCGGTTTGACAGGCCTTCTGCACAGCAGCTTGCATATTGGACGCTGACAATGAGGAGGGATACTTCGAGGGATAGTTCGCATTGAGCCAGGTCCAGGAAGTGTTCCCGGCGCCCCGCATGCCGATGCGACCTGGCTGGAATCCGTATCCGGACGACGTGTTATCGCCCTGGTTCAGGAAGTTGCCGTATTCATCCATCCCCAGCCCGAGATAGGCCCCGACCAGACCGTCGTACGGTGGATTGGCGTTCGAGCATGAATAAGCCAGGCTGCCGCCCAGCGCGCCAAGACTCGGGGATTTGCTGCCGTCCATCAGGAAGAAGCTGATGCCGTCGGCGCCGGTGCCGCCATAAGTCACGGTGGAAAACGTAACCGCCAGGCCGTTCCCCGAGGGGAAAGTGAAGTTGGAGACCACCGCACCATTTTCATTGTTGGTGTTGTTGGTGAATCGAAGCGCGCCATTGCCGGCGGTGTCCGGAAGCGTCCCGGTCTGGCCGCCCTTCAAGGCGACTCCGGAGTAATACGGCAGGCCTGTGCATGCCGGGATGTTCCCGGTTCCGTTGCCGGCGGTCAGGCAGGCGCCATTGAAGGTGGCCCAGTTTAGGGTGGCGGAAGTCCCGGTGAAATTGTCCTGAAGGGTAATGTTCTGCGCGCCGGCCCACTGGGTGAACAGAAGTGCAGCGGCGAGCGGAAGCGGTTTCAGTTTGAGTATGCGATGTTTGCTCATCATGGACCTCCAGCGTCGATGACGCCGCTTTTGATTGAATAGACACTTTGAACGACGGAAACAGCGGTCGAGTTGCCGCCGTAGCCCATGGCCGTCACTGAATAGATTTCGCGCAAGCCGCTGAGATCCAGGCCCAGCGGGCTGATGTAGAAGCGGGGCGTGATCGCGTAGCTGCTGGTGCCGCCCACAGTCGACACCGTGAGCGATGGCGGCGCATAGTTGACGCCAATGTCGGCATTGGCGTTAGATTTCCATGGAACGCTGGCGACCTGGGTCGCGCTCAACGCATTGCTGCAAATCTGGGTGGTGGGGGTGGTGGCGTTGGCGTCGAGCAATGTGGAACAGGCGGTGCCGGAACCGCCGTTGCCTTGGGCCAGCCAGTATTCGCCATACTGCAACGCGGTTTGGGCGGCATGAAAGGCGCGCTGCTTTTCACGCATGTTGCCGGCGATGCGTTCCTGCAGGCCGTAGTTTCGAAACATGCTGACCGCCAGCACCGTCAGCACGATCAGGATCAGCAGGGCGGTGACCAGCACGATGCCCTGTTGCCTGCCGGATCGCCCCGCCCTGCGGTCGCGTGAAAGTCGATGTTGGGGATGCATCATGTTTTGCTCATCAGACTGATCACGCGAGTGAAGGCGATGCTCGCCGGTTGCCCTGGCTGGCCGGCAAGAGGGTTCAGGAAGGTCAGTGTGACCCTGGCTGACAAGACGTTCGGCCACAGCGCTGCCGTCATGTCGGCTGCAGCCAGGTATTGATTGATGGAGCCGTTGCCGTCGGGATCGACCCCATACAGCACCACCAGGTTGCTGATTCCGCCCACCAGCTTTTGGGCGGGGTTGGCATTGACCGCGCAGGTCAGCTCATTGCTTGCATTCAAAGCGAAGGTGTTGACAAAGGTGGCGATCCCGGTCGTGCTTGGATTTGAAGCACCGTTGCAATCGAGCAGGAAATCCGAGGTTGCCGCCCCGCTTGGAGATGCCACGTACCGCACTGCGATGGCGTTCGGGCCTGCCACCGTGCCGGTGCCAGCCACGGCCGATGACAAGACAAAGGGTGCCGACGCAGGCAGGGCGTCGGTCACAAGCAGACTCTGCGGATTTGGAAAGTAGCCGCCCTCTTGGATCACGGTCGTCAGCATGCCCATTGCCATCCGCTGGTCGTCCTGCAGTTGCGCCAGCTGGTTTTGCGCGGTGAAATTCTGCCGGGTGGCCCCGAAGATCGTGACCAGGCCGGCCAGCAGGAACAGGGCGATGGTGAGGCCGATGAAGATTTCGAGCAGGCCCATGCCGAGCTGGTTTTTGCTGTGACCACGGCAACCATCATTCAAGCGCGTTTTCATGGTGCTACCAACAGATTCAAACTTTGCGTGGCAGTCACCTTGGACGAATCCAAGGTCGCCGTGTTGAGGCCAATGTATTTTTCATTCCACGTGACCGTCACGCTACATGAAATGATCGTTCCGAGCGTGGTGGAACAGACCACCGTGCCGGCGCCGGCGGGAAGTTGGGCAAGCAGGCTGGATCCCCATGCTTGCAGATCAAAGGCCGCCATCTGGACCGGGTTGCAGCTGTTCGCCACGCAGTCGGTGACGGTCTGGCCGTTCAAGGTTGCATCGCTGATGCTGGTGCCAGTGACGACCGCGCTCGCCGGCGCCAGGCCGGCGGCCCAGTAGGCCTTGTTGGCGTGCATTGCAGACGCCATGCCGGCCGCGTGAATGGCTGCAATCGAGCGGGAGCTCGACACTTTCGTGTTGCCGATGGCCTGGGCCTGCATGCGGGCGACCCCCAGCAGCCCGATGGAAATGATCAGCAGCGCAACCATGACCTCGATCAAGCTGAAGCCGGTCTGTTGCGGGATGGCGGGTGCGATCCTCATAGACAGGCTCCCGTGCCGGAGGTTTGGACCGACATCCTTCCGATCTTTCCGACAGCAAGGCAGCGGGTCCAGCGCGTTTGGGTCGTGTTCGGCGGTGTCAGGGTGATGGTGACCGGATCGGCGGGAAGGCCGCTGACAAAGCCTTCCCGGTTGAAGGTGATGGCGGCGACGGAGTTGCTTGCCACGAAGGTGTCACCGCCGGT
Source organism: Herminiimonas sp. (assembly GCA_014376645.1). Classification (GTDB taxonomy): domain Bacteria; phylum Pseudomonadota; class Gammaproteobacteria; order Burkholderiales; family Burkholderiaceae_D; genus JANXSS01. The sequence continues at coordinate 4,193 of JACMRD010000079.1, forward strand.
AAAGCCGCCTTCGATCCGCAGGATCCGCTCTCCGGCATCCACCGTCGCGTTGCCATTGGCATCGGCAAACACGATCCATCCCGTGCTCCATGTGTTGGCACCGCTGCAGGAGGTTGTTGTTGTGGTGGCACACACCGTCACCGACAGGCCTTCCTTGATCGCCTCGGCCCTGGCGAATTGAAGCGAGCCGGTCAGGGAATTCATTTCGCTTGCAATGCGGCTGCTATAGGTGATGTAGCGATACGACGGGACACCGATTCCCATCAGGATCGCGATGATCGCGATCGCGACGAGCAACTCGATCAGAGTAAACCCCTGCGTTCTGGTCCTTGACAAAGCTGCTCTTGCATCCATGAGCGCGAGACTACAGTCATCGTGCCTGCGGGCACTAGCCGGTGCCGCCCGACGGTCGTCGCGGCCAGACCAACGGCGCGAACGGCGGCCCCGGTGCCGGTTCAATCACGGGCCGGCGTCCCGCGCAGCAACGGCCCGGGTGCCGGCCAGCATGGTCTTTCCGTGGCAATGCTGATGCAGACCATCCTTAGGGATGGAGGTGTCTGCAAGCATCTCAGATCCCATGTTTGGCCATCGTGAGTCGAATCTTCTCGATCGCGCGGGACGGGGCCAGTCCCTTGGGGCAGACCTCGGTGCAGTTCATGATGGTGCGGCAGCGGAAAAGCCGATAGACATCGTTCAGGTTTTAGGATGCACTCGTACAAGCCGTTGAGTTTGTCGCGCTCCGCTGGAGACTGCAGCCGCTCCTTTTCGGGGGGTGCGTCATCGTTGATCAGATAAGGTTTGATGGAGTGGTATTGCCGAAAGAACCTCGTCATGTCGACGACCAGATCACGGATCACGTCCAGAAGCATCGTGTCGGTGGGCAGCAACTCCAACTCGTAGTCC
>JACMRD010000080.1 GCA_014376645.1 Herminiimonas sp.
TCAACTCAAGCCCTACCCCCGTTTCCCCGTGCCGCCGAGTGGCGCCGCTGGAGTACCGTCGCGACCCTGATCTGCGCGGTCGCAACCGCGCCGATGGCGCGGGCACAGGACCCGGCCGCAGGCGAGGCCTCGCTCAATTTCCTCGGCGCCGACATCGGGTCGGTCATCAAGGCGATCGGTCATTACACCGGCACCACCTTCATCATTGATCCGCGCATCAAGGGCACCATCAGCGTGGTGTCCGAAAAGCCGGTCAGCAAACGCCAGGCATTCCAGCTGCTGACCTCGGCATTGCGGCTGCAGGGCTACACGGTAGTGACCGGCGACGGCTTTACCAAGGTGGTGCCTGAAGCGGATGCCAAGCTGCAGGCCGGACCGACCCAGGCCGGCGCCGTGCGGGGCGACCAGATCGCCACCCAGATCTTTCGCCTGAACTATGAGTCGGCCAACAATCTGGTGGCCGTTCTGCGTCCGCTGATTTCTCCGAACAACACGATCAATGCAAACGTCGGCAACAACTCGCTGGTCATCACCGACTATGCCGACAATTTGCGCCGGCTCGGCAAGATCATCGCCGCGCTCGACAGCCCGGCCGTGGGCGACCTCGACGTGGTGCCGATCCGCCATGCCATCGCCAGCGACATCGCCGGCATGGTCAACCGGTTGCTCGAAAGCGCCGCCACCGCGCCCGGCGGCGATAGTGGTCGGGTCAGCCTGTTGGCCGACTCGCGCACCAATTCCGTGATCGTGCGGGCGCCATCTTCGGCGCGGGCCAACCTGGCCAAGTCGCTCATCGCCAAGCTCGACCAGCCGACTGCGCAGCCCGGCAATGTGCACGTCGTGCATCTGAAAAATGCCGAGGCGACCAAGCTGGCGCAGACCCTGCGCTCGGTGGTGAGCAACGATACATCGGCGCCGGCGCAACCGACGCAAGGCCAGAATCAGCAAACGCAACAGCAGGGCGGCAGTTCGCCGGGTGGAATGACCCCGCCGCCGTCGACACCCAACCAGTCGGCGCCGCTGTCGAGCGGCGGTGCCGGCGGTTTCATCCAGGCCGATGCGGCCACCAATACGCTCATCATCACGTCGAGCGAAGCGGTGTACCGCAACCTGCGCAGCGTCATCGACCTGCTCGACGTGCGGCGCGCCCAGGTCTATGTCGAATCGCTGATCGTCGAAGTGTCGGCCAACAAGGCCGCCGAGTTCGGCATCCAGTGGCTGGGTGCAACCGGCGACCCGAATAGTGCCTACCGCATCGGGGCCGGCACCTCGTTTGCCACCGGCACGCCGAACAATCTGCTCACGCTCGGCGCCGGCATCGCCGGCAAATCTGCCGCCGCCTTGCCCGGCGCCGGCCTGTCGATCGGCATCTTCCGCCAGATCAACGGTAAGCTCGGCCTGGGCGCGCTGGCCCATGCCCTGGAGACCGACGCCAACGCCAACATCCTGTCGATGCCGAACCTGATCACCCTGGACAACGAAGAAGCCAAGATCATCGTCGGCCAGAACGTGCCGTTCATCACCGGCCAGTACACCACCCAGGCCTCCGGTGGCGGCGCCGGCGTCAATCCGTTCCAGACCATCGAACGCAAGGATGTCGGCCTGTCGTTGCGGGTGCGGCCGCAGATTTCCGAAGGCGGCACCGTCAAGATGGCGATTTACCAGGAAACATCAAGCGTCCAGGACACCGCCAATGCGGCCGGCATCATCACCAGCAAGCGCTCGATCGACACCAACGTGCTGGTCGACGATGGCCAGATCATCGTCCTCGGCGGCCTGATCGAGGATACGGTCCAGAATGGCGAGGAAAAAGTCCGCGGACTGGGCGATATCCCCATCATCGGCAACCTGTTCAAGTACCAGAACCGCAAGCGCGTGAAAACCAACCTGATGGTGTTCCTGCGCCCGACCGTGGTGCGCAGCAACGACCAGAGTGTCAATCTGGCCGGCGATCGCTACGACCTGATCCGTAATGTCGAGTTGAATTCGCAACCGGCCCATACGGCCGTGTTGCCGGACGTGGACGGTCCGATCCTGCCGCCGCTGCAGAACGGTCAGCCGGTTGGTGGCAGTCTGTTGCGCTCGCCGCCACTGCCCCTGCAAAATCAGCAACAGAACCAGCCGCAAAGCCCGCAGCAGCAGTCGATGCAGCAGCAGTCGCTGCAGTCGTCGCCGCTTAGGACGCCGCCCATGAAGTCATCGCCCGACATGTCGGGCGAAAAGCCCGTCAATTGAGCCGGTCATGAGCAATCCGATGATCGATGGCCGCTTGCTACCGTACGCGTTCGCGCGTGACTTCGCACTGCTGGCCCACCGTAGCGACAGCGCTGCCAACACCGTCGAAGTTTGGATCTCCGAGGCCACCGTGCCGACGGCGATTGCCGAAGTCGGCCGGCGCTTCGGCCGGGTCCGGATCAAGACCCTGTCGCGCGAGGCGCTCGACGTCGCCATCGCCAAGGCCTATGCCGGCTCGGGCGGCGACGCCGCGCAGGTCATCGACGAATATGAATCCGACCTCGACCTGGCCAAGCTGATGATGGACATGCCGGCCATCGAGGATCTGCTGGAGTCGGCCGATGACGCGCCGGTGATCCGCATGATCAATGCGCTGCTCACGCAAGCCCTGCGCGAAGAAGCCTCGGACATCCACATCGAACCATTCGAACAGATCTCGGTGGTGCGTTTTCGCATCGACGGTACGTTGCGCGACGTGGTGCGGCCGAAGAAGGCGATCCACGCCTCCCTCATTTCGCGCATCAAGATCATGGCGCAGCTCGACATCGCCGAAAAGCGTCTGCCGCAGGATGGCCGCATCACCTTGCGCGTGGGCGGCAAGCCGGTCGACGTGCGTGTCTCGACCCTGCCCACCGGCCATGGCGAGCGCGCGGTGCTGCGCTTGCTGGACAAGGAGGCCGGCCGTCTTGATCTGCTGCATCTGGGCATGAGCGACGCGGTGCTACCGCAGTTCGATCGCCTGATCGCGCAGCCGCATGGCATCGTGCTGGTGACCGGACCGACCGGCTCCGGCAAGACTACCACCCTGTATGCGGCACTGTCGCGCCTCAACGCCACCGCGACCAACATCCTGACGGTGGAAGACCCGATCGAATACGAGCTGGCCGGCGTCGGCCAGACCCAGGTCAATGCTCGCATCGAGATGACGTTCGCCAAGGCCCTGCGCGCGATCTTGCGCCAAGACCCGGACGTGATCATGATCGGCGAGATCCGCGACCTTGAGACCGCGCAGATCGCGGTGCAGGCATCGCTGACCGGACATCTGGTGCTGGCGACCCTGCACACCAACGATTCGGCGGCGGCAGTGACGCGGCTGCTGGACATGGGCATCGAGCCGTTCCTGCTGTCGTCGTCGCTGCTCGGCGTGGTGGCGCAGCGCCTGGTGCGCAAGCTCTGCCAGAGCTGCCGCCGTCACGACGGCCAGTACTGGCATGCGGTCGGTTGCGATCGTTGCGGCATGACCGGTTACCAGGGCCGGGTCGGCGTGTACGAACTGTTGCAGACCACCGAAGAGATCCGCGCCCAGATTCACAACCGGGCCTCCGAGGCGGAGATCCGCGCCGTTGCCCAGCAGGACGGCATGCAGACCATGCGCGAGGACGGCGAGCGCTGGCTCGACTCGGGCGTAACGACCCAGGCCGAGCTGCTGCGGGTAACAAAGGAATAGCGCAA
>JACMRD010000081.1 GCA_014376645.1 Herminiimonas sp.
ACCCGCTGCTTCTCCAGCTTCCTCGCCAGCGTACGCCGATGCATCCCAAGCCGGCGTGCCGTTTCCGAAATATTGAAATTCGATTCCGCGAGCGCTTCGTGGATGCGCTCCCATTCCAGCGTCTTGATCGAGGTGGCGCGGTTGGTCAACTCGATCTCTGCACTACCGGCGACATGGCCGAAGGCGGCTTCGATGTCGTCGGTGTTGGAGGGTTTGGCGAGGTACTGGCTAGCCCCCAGCTTGATGGCTTCCACTGCCGTGTTGATGCTGGCAAAACCGGTCAGCACGACGATCAGCATGGCCGGGTCATGCTTGTGCAGCATCTGCACGCAGGCCAGTCCCGATTCGCTGCCATTGAGCTTCAGGTCGACCACAGCAAAGCCCGGTGAGTGCAGCGCCAGTAACTCGCCGGCCTGGTCCAGGCTGGCCGCCAGCAGGACACGGTAGCCACGGCGCTCGAAGGAGCGGCCAAGCGTGCGCGCAAAGGCGGCGTCGTCCTCGATGATCAGCAGGAGTCGTTCAGACGGCATGGGCTACCTCCGGTGCGAAGGCAATGGCCGCCAGCGGCAAGGTGATGCGCACCACGGCGCCGCCTTCGGGCCGGTTACTCGCCGTCACGGTGCCGCCAAGCTTGCGCGCCACGTTCACGCTGAGGAACAGGCCAAGGCCGCCGCCCGGACGCCCCTTGCTCGACTGATAAGGCTTGCCGAACTGCGCCAGCATCGCCGCCGGAAACCCCGGGCCGGCATCGGTGATCGAGATGACCAGCAGCTCGCGCTCGCGCGCAGCATCCATGTGCAGCCAGGCCGGCGAGGCTTCCAGCGCGTTGTCCAGCACGTTCCACAGCATCTGCTTCAAGGTCGAGTCGAACACCACCGGCAGATCCTGGTCGATGCGGTTGTCGTAACCGAATACCTCGATATGGCGGCTGGCGCGCCACTGCGCCGTGATGTCGTTGAGATAGGTGCAGATGGTGGTCTTGGCCGAGGACTCGCCACGCGTTTCGCCAGCCGACAGGAGGATGCCGCTGACGATCGTCTTGCAGCGATGGATCTGGTTCTGCATCTCGGTGATTTCTTCGAGCAGGTCGGCGTTGCGACCGAACTCGGGCATGCGCCGCCAGTCCCCCAGGATCACCGACAGTGTCGCCAGCGGCGTGCCCAGCTCGTGGGCCGCGCCCGAGGCCAGCAGGCCCATGCGCACGATGTGGACTTCTTCCGCCGCATGCTGGCGCAGATCGGCCAGCTGGGCGTCGCCCGCGCGCAGGTTGCGGTTGATCCGCGTGATGAACACCACCAGCAGGGCCGCATTGAGCGCGAAACAGATCAGCATGCCCTGCACATACAGGCTGAAGAACTGGCCGGCTTGTTCCTGGTGCACCTGCAACGGGGTCGACACCCGCGCCAGCCCGGCCAGGCAGGCGCCGGTGATGACGACGATGGTCCAGGTCGACCAGGCCTCCAGCAGTACCGCGCCCAGGATCACCTGCAGCAGATAGAGCAAGGCAAACGGGTTGCTGATGCCGCCGCTCAGGTACAGCTGCGCGGTTAGGCTGGCAACGTCGACCAGCAAGGCGAAGAACAGCGCACCGTTGGTCACCTTTCGGCCGGGTCGCAACCAAAGCTGGCTGCCAAAGTTGAACGCCACCAGGCACAGCAGCACCAGGACCATGCGTTCGAGCGGCAGCGGTATGCCGAAGCCGGCATTGACGCCGGCGATGGTGGTGATCTGTCCGACCACGGCGATCCAGCGCAACTGGATCAGCTGCAGCATGTTCTGATAACCGGCGCCGGTTTGCGACAGCGCGCGGTCCGGCCGGGAAGCCGGCGTGCTCTCGCTTGGATTGCCGCTTGGATTACCGCTTGGATTGCCGCTCGTGCTGTCGTCTACCGCCAAACCTGTTTTCATCCGTCTGCCCCCGCCCTGTCAACCATCCGCGCCGGTGCCCGTGCGCCGGTCGCGCCTCTGGCCGCGCTCCTGCCGCCCAATCCATATGGCGGCGGCGGCGACCATCAACGCCAGAGCATACCAAGTTAGCGCATAGACCAGATGGTTGTCCGAAAAGGCAACGACCGTCAGGCCACCGACCGGTTGTGCCAGGCTGGCTGGCAGCGCGCCGGCCAACGGGGCCACATTGACATCGGCATCGGCATCGACGAAAAACGGTGCAACCCGCTGCAAGCCGTGCACGGCAGCGATCGCCTGCACGTCGCGCGAATACCAGCGCCCCGCACCAGGATCGTTCTGGCGCAGGAATCCGCCACCCGGCTCGCTGATGCGCAACAGGCCCGTGACATCGGCCTGCGCGGGAGCGCCCGCGGACATCGGCAACACCACCCCACTCCCCAGCCGCGGTGCGTTGCCGGCTGCGACGAAACCACGGTTGACCAGTACCACCGTGCCGTCGTCCTGACGTAGCGGTACCAGCAACCAGTATCCGTTACCGAGTTCGGTGACGGCCTGCACCAGTGTGGCGGCCCGTGGAAGGAATGTACCGCGCACGCGGACATGGCGGTATTCGTCATCCTGGCGCGTGATGCGCGGCCAGCGCTCCGGTAATGGCGCCGCAACCGGCGCGGCATGTACCCGCTGCGTGACGCGTGCGATCAGGTCGTGCTTCCAGAACAGGCGTTGCACCTGCCAGGTGCCGAGCGCCGTCAGTACTGCAAACGACACCACGGCGACCACCGCGAGAGTGATGCGGACGGCGCGGGAACGGCGTGGCGCCGGCCCGGACGTGCTGTCGCTCTGCTCTGCGGAGTCGCTGCCCGTCATTGCAGCTTGGGTAACTCGCCCATCGGCGGGCCGGATGGCGGCATCATGCCTGGCATCATGTTGGAGTTGAGGTGGTACATCACCCAGATCGAACCACTCAGCATGATCACCACCAGCATGACAGTAAAGATCAGCGCCAGCATCGACCAGCCGCCTTCTGCCTTGCTGTTCATGTGCAGGAAATACACCATGTGAACCACGATTTGCACCGCAGCAATTGCAAGGATTACGAGCGCCGTGGTGCTCGACTTGTCGAACATCTTGCCCATGACCAGCCAAAATGGAATGGCCGTCAGCAGCACCGCCAGCACGAAGCCGGTGGCGTACCCTTTCAGCGTACTGTCTCCGCCTTCATGCACGCCGTGGTGCGCATCAGGGGCGCCGATGGCCTCGCCGTGGACAACGTTTTGATCGTTCAGACTCATGGCAGCACTCCCATCAGGTACACAAAGGTAAAGACGCCGATCCAGACCACGTCCAGGAAATGCCAGAACATCGACAGGCAGGTCATGCGCCGCTGATTGTCAGGCGTCAGGCCATGCCGGCCGAGTTGGAACATCAACGTGCCGAGCCAGACGATGCCGAAGGTGACGTGCAGGCCGTGGGTACCGACCAGCGTGAAGAAGGCTGTCAGAAAACCGCTACGCTGCGGTCCCGCGCCCTCCATGATCAGGTGGGTGAATTCATACAGCTCCAGGCCAATGAAGCAGGCGCCGAGCAAGCCCGTCACGCCGAGCCAGACGATGGTGGCGCGCAGGCGCTTGCGCTGCATTTCCAGCATCGAAAACCCGTAGGTGATCGACGACAGCAACAGCAGCGAGGTGTTCACCGCCACCAGCGGCAGGTCGAACAGCTCGGCGCCGGTCGGGCCGCCGGCATAATTGCGTCCGAGTACGGCATAGGTCGCGAACAGGCAGGCAAAGACGAGGCAATCGCTCATCAGGTAGATCCAGAACCCGAGCAGGGTCCCGTTCTCCGGATGATGCTCGTGCACGTAATAGCGCGCGCTCGGATCGGTGCTGATGACGGAGCCAGCGGCAGTTGGGGAGAGGGTCAGGTCAGGGTTCATTTAGACGAGGCTTTCCAGCAAACGGGTACGGATGCCTTCGGTACGGGCGACATCGTCGGCCGGTATGAAGTACTCGCGGTGGTAGTTGAAGGTATGGATGACGATGGCGGCTATCATTCCGACGAATGCCAGGCCGGCAACGAGCCACATCTGCCAGATCAGGGCGAAACCGACCACCCCGGAGAGCGCGCCGATGATGAAGCCGGCCGCCGTATTCTTCGGCATGTGGATCGCAGCGAACCCCTGCTGCGGCCGAACGTAGCCGTTGCGCTTCATGTCGGTCCAGGCGTCGAGGTCATGCACGTGCGGCGTGAAGGCAAAGTTGTAGTCCGGTGGTGGCGACGAGGTCGACCACTCCAGCGTACGGCCATCCCAAGGATCGCCGGTAACGTCGCGCAGCGCTTCACGGTTGCGATAGCTGACGACGAACTGGATCAGCATCGACGCAATGCCCAAGGCAATCAGGACCGCACCGAAGGCCGCGATCCCGAACCAGATCTGCAGGGACGGGTCCTCGAAGTGGCTCATGCGGCGGGTCACGCCCATCAAGCCCAGCACATACAGCGGCATGAAGGCAAGGTAGAAGCCGATAACCCAGAACCAGAACGAGCACTTGCCCCAAAACGCGTCGAGCTTGTAGCCGAAGGCTTTCGGGAACCAGAAATTGATTGCCGCGAACATGCCGAACACCACGCCCCCGATGATCACGTTGTGGAAGTGAGCAATCAGGAACAGGCTGTTGTGCAGCACGAAGTCGGCCGATGGTACCGCCAGCAGCACGCCGGTCATGCCACCGATGACGAAGGTGATCATGAAGGCGATGGCCCACATCATCGGCAACTCGTAGCGGATGCGGCCACGGTACATGGTGAAGAGCCAGTTGAAGATCTTGGCGCCGGTCGGAATCGAGATGATCATCGTGGTGATGCCGAAGAACGAATTGACGCTGGCGCCCGAGCCCATGGTAAAGAAGTGATGCAACCACACCAGGTACGACAGGATCGTGATCACGACGGTCGCATACACCATCGAGGCGTAACCGAACAGGCGCTTGCTGCTGAAGGTCGCGACCACTTCGGAGAACACGCCAAAAACCGGCAGCACCAGGATATAGACCTCGGGGTGACCCCAGATCCAGATCAGGTTGACGTACATCATGGCGTTGCCGCCGAGCTCGTTTGTGAAAAAGTTCGTGCCTGCCATCCGGTCCAGCGACAACATTCCCAGCACTGCCGTCAGCACCGGGAAGGCGGCGACGATCAGCACGTTGGTGCACAGTGCAGTCCAGGTAAAGATCGGCATTTTCATCATGGTCATGCCGGGGGCGCGCATCTTGACGATCGTGGCAATCAGGTTGATGCCGGACAAGAGCGTCCCAACCCCCGCGATCTGCAGCGACCAGATGTAATAGTCGACTCCGACACCCGGACTGGCAAGAATACCCGACAGCGGCGGATATGCCAGCCAGCCGGTGGCGGCAAATTCGCCGATGACCAGCGAGGCCATGGTCAGGCCGGCGCCGAACGCGGTCATCCAGAAACTGAAGTTGTTCAAGAACGGGAACGCCACGTCGCGCGCGCCGATCTGCAATGGCACCACGTAATTCATCAGACCCGTCACCAGCGGCATCGCCACGAAGAAGATCATGATCACGCCGTGCGCGGTGAAAATCTGGTCATAGTGATGCGGCGGCAGGAAACCGGCAGAGTCGCTGAAGGCAAGCGCCTGCTGCGCGCGCATCATCAATGCATCGGCAAAACCGCGCAGCAGCATGATCAGGCCCAGAATCATGTACATGATGCCGATGCGCTTGTGATCGATGCTGGTGAACCAGTCGCGCCAGAGGCTGCCCCACTTGCCGAAATAGGTAATGCCGCCGACCACGGCAAAGCCGCCCAGGCCCATCATGGCGAAGGTCGCCAGCAGAATCGGCTCGTGCAACGGAATGGCATCCCAGGTCAGGCGACCGAAGATGAGTTTGGACAATTCAATGGAATCTGGCATCGCTATTCTCAATCAAAAACGGGACCGTGCGCACCGGAGGATACCGATGGCGGTTGCGTGCAGGGATGAAGCGCGCAGGTTACTCATGATGATGTGCTCCATGGACGGCTTGCGGCTGCGTTGTTATTTGCGGTGGTGTTGCTGTCTGCGGTGATGTTGCGGCCGACACCTTCTGTGCAGGCAAGGCGGCCTGTGCGGCCGCATTGATTGCTACGACGTCGGCCTTGGCACCATGATTGCCCTCGTGACCTTGATGTCCAGCTGCCGCCATGGTGTCGCTCATGCAGGTCGTGCCGGGCGCCACGCAACGGTTCAGGATCGCGCCGTACAGGTCGGGCGCCACCGTGGCATAACGGTGGACCGGCTCCTTGACCGTCGGTTTTTCCAGGTCCAGGTAAGCGCCGCGGTCGAGGGCGCCGCCGCCGGCGCGAGTAGTCTCGACCCAGCGGTCGAAGCCGGCCTGGTCCATGCCGCGCAGCTTGAAGCGCATGTCCGAAAATCCAGCACCGCTGAAGTTGGCGGAGAAACCGTCATACACGCCCTGCTTGTTCAGCACGGCGTAGAGCGACGTCTCCATGCCAGGCATCGCGTAGATCTGCCCGGCCAGCGCGGGAATGTAGAACGAGTTCATGACCGACGAGGCCGTGATCTTGAATCGCACCGGTACGTCCACCGGGGTCGCCAGTTCGTTGACCGAGGCGATGCCCAGCTCCGGATAGATGAACAGCCACTTCCAGTCGAGAGCGACGACTTCGACGAGCAACGGCTTGGTGCCGGCCGGAATCGGGCGCGAGGCATCCAGACGTGTCAACGGCCGGTAAGGATCGAGCGTATGGGTCGTGATCCAGGTCACCAGGCCGAGCGCGATGATGATCAGCAGCGGCGCGCCCCAGATCACCAGCTCCAGCTGGGTGGAATGGTTCCAATCTGGCTTGTAGGTCGCATCGGTGTTGTTCTTCCGATAGCGCCAAGCGAACACGACGATGCAGACGAGCACCGGTACGATGATCAGCGCCATCAGGAAAGTCGACACCAGAATCAGGTTACCCTGTTGCCTGGCGATATCGCCGGAGGCATTGAGCAGCACGGTGTTGCAGCCGCCGGTCAGCAGCAGCGCAGTCAGCGCTGCCATGGTCACTATGCCACGCGTTAGTTGGGAAGCCATCAAGCCAATCCAGTAAGGAATCGAGAAACCGTACTGTACGTCGAGTGGTGCGCGCCTGCCATTGGACGTTTTGTCCACATGCCCTGGACGCCGAAAGTGGATAAACTCGGCGCATTGTCCTATTCGACAAACTTGAGAAGCGATCACCATGTCCAGCACGCACAACCGCAGCGCCCCGCCCTCCGCCGGCCAGACGCCGCAACCCTTCGCCGACGACGTCCGCGCCGGTGGCCATGAAGACACGCATATCGCACCGGGGGAGATCGCCATTGGCGTGGTCATCGGGCGTGCTTCGGAATACTTTGACTTCTTCGTCTATGCGATTGCTTCGGTGCTGGTGTTTCCGTCAGTCTTCTTTCCTTTCGCCAACAGACTCGACGGCACACTGTACGCGTTTCTGATCTTTTCGTTTGCATTCGTGGCGCGCCCGTTCGGCACCATCGCCTTCATGGCAATTCAGAGCCGTCTCGGACGCGAGGCAAAACTGACCATCGCCCTGTTCGTGCTTGGCGTCTCGACGGCAGGCATTGCGTTCCTGCCGACCTACTCGCATCTCGGCTTCGCCTCGATCGTGCTGCTGTCGATCCTGCGCATCGGCCAGGGTGTAGCGCTCGGCGGCTCCTGGGACGGCCTGCCGTCGCTGCTGGCGCTGAATGCACCCCAGAACCGGCGTGGCTGGTATGCCATGCTCGGGCAGCTTGGCGCGCCGATCGGCTTCACCATCGCCGCCGGCCTGTTCTCTTATTTGCTGTTCAACCTGTCGAGTGAAGACTTCCTCGACTGGGGCTGGCGTTATCCTTTCTATGTCGCGTTCGCCATCAACGTCGTGGCGCTGTTCGCGCGTCTGCGTCTGGTCGCGACCGAGGAGTATGCCCACCTGCTCGACGAGCGTGAGCTCGAGCCGACCAACGCCGTCGAAATGACCCGCACGCAGTGGCGCACGGTGGTCAACGGCGCCCTGGCGGCATTGGCCAGCTATGCGTTGTTCCATATCGTAACCGTGTTTCCGCTGTCGTGGATCAAGCTCTACTCGGCGCGCTCGGTGGGCGACTTTCTGATCGTCCAGATGTGCGGTGCGGTGCTGGCAGCGATCGGTATCGTGGCTTCCGGCGTGATTGCCGACCGCTTCGGCCGGCGCAGCACGCTGGGTGCACTGGCGGCCCTGATCGCGGTCTTCAGCGGCTTCGTGCCGACCCTGATGGATGGCGGGGTGCTGGGACAGAACACCTTCATCCTGATCGGCTTCGTCCTGCTCGGTCTGTCGTACGGCCAGTCCGCCGGTGCGGTCACATCGAACTTTCCGGCCCGCTACCGTTATACCGGCGCCGCGCTGACGTCCGACCTGGCATGGCTGACCGGCGCCGGCTTCGCGCCGCTGGTCGCGCTAGGCCTGTCGGCCCATTTCGGACTGGCCTACGTCAGCGTCTATCTGTTGTCGGGCGCGGCCTGCACGGTTGCCGCGCTGACAGCCAACCGGGCGTTGGAACTGGCTGACTGACAACGAAACAGCTGTCACCGATTGCAAGCAGTACCCGGTGGTCGTCATGGCGCTGCAGCATGGTAGGCGTGACAATGTGTCGGTGGTGGTCCTCTGTGCCGAAGATCTCTGCAGTCTCGACCGGACCGTGGTCAACCCGGCTTTTTGACTGGCTTGTTCAAGAGCGCCAGGCCTGCGGGCGCCGGCAACACGACGAAAGCGATAGCGCCGAGCGTGAGCAGGCCGGCAATCGAGCCGAGCACTGCGGCAAAAGGATCGCTGCCGTGGCGGGTCGCCAGCGACGCCACCGCACCGGTCAGCCACTGCATGACGCCGATCCCCAGAAACATCGCCATCGTGTAGACCGCCATCGCCCGTCCCGTGAGCGCCGCCGGGTACGCCGCGCGCACATCGGCATATTGCAGCACGATGAAGCCGGACAGGAAGCCGATCACCACCGATGCACCGATTGCCGCCAGTGGGGCCGTGGCCAGCGCCAGTGCGCCGAACAGGATTGCATAGGCAACGGTAAAGCCGACCACCCAACGCCGCCGCGCCGCACCGCTGGCGCGGATACGTCCGAAAAATGGCGGACCTGCAATCGAGATCACCGATACCAGCAGCGCGACATTGCCACTTTGGACCAGGCTGTAGCCGTAGCGGCCGATGAGCAGCGGCCCGAGCCACAAGCCACGCAGCGTCATGAAGGCGGCATAGGTGACAGCGCCGAGCGCCACGATGCCCAGCGTATGTGGTACCGCCAGCAAGGCGGCGAACTTACGAGTCGCCATCCAGACCGATTCACGCGGGCCGGTGCGTTCCGGCGGCGGATCGCGCACCACCAGGAAGATGACCAGCCAGGCCAACGCCGAGCCGGCTGCCAGGACCAGGAAGCCGATCCGCCAGGAACTGACGTGCACCACCCAGGCCAGCGGCGTGGCAGTCAACAGCATGCCCAGGCCGCCGATCCCCATGACGATGCCGGAGACCGCAGCGAAACGTTCGGGGGCAAAGCGACGCGCGATGAAAACGGTACACACCAGGAAGGCCGGTGCGCAGCCCACGCCGATCAGGACCTGGCCGAGCACGACCACCGCATAATTGGCCGACAGCGCAGACAGGATCGCGCCGAGCACGGCAAAGGGAAACGCCACCAGCACCGTGCGGCGCACGCCGTGCAGGTCGATGCCGATGCCCATGAACAGCTGCATGGCGCCGAAGGCAAAATGAAAGGCGCCGGCAAAGGCGCCGAGTTGTTGTGCCGACAAACCGAAATCGGTTTGCAACTGGCTGGCCATCATCGCCGTCGCCGTGCGGTACGCCTGGCTGAGCGAGAAAGCCGTACCCAATGCGATGAGCATCCACCAGGCTGATGCCTGCGGAACGGCGGCCGCTGACGGTCGGGACGGAGGCGTCAAGGTTGCCTCAGACCTTTTTCAGGAAACAGGTTTTCAGGACAAGTCCCTTGACCTTGTCGGCGTTGCATTCAATTTCTTCTTCGTCTTCGGTCAGGCGGATATTCTTGATCAACGTGCCGCGCTTGAGCGTGACGGATGTGCCCTTGACCTTCAGGTCCTTGATAACCTGGACTGAATCGCCGTCGGCGAGCAGATTGCCGTTACTGTCCCTGACTTCCATGGTTGCTTCCCCGTTCGATCTTTGAAGGCCCCGGTCGTCGCGTGATTCACATTGCCGGGACTGCCGCGCATTGTACGATTTTTATGCCCGAGCACGACCAGCTCCTGCAGTTGCGGCTCAAGTTTTGTAATCCTGAGTTTGCCATGGAAAGCGAGCCCTTTATATTTTTGAACTATCGAAAAAACCATTGGTCTAGCTTCCTCAGCTTGGTGTGATTTTGATCTACAAGTGGGCCCGGCCAAACGAAACCTGTCGCAAGGTAGGTATTTTGGAGGCAAGTTTCATCGCGCAAGTAGGGGGGATGCTTCTCCGACCTGAAGGCCTATGTTTCACACCCAAACTGATGAGTCAGTGCCCCAATCCAGTCAGGCTGGCACGGATTCGCGCAGCCTGAATAATGACAGCCTGGATCCCCTGGTGACGACCAGTGCCAAGGGCAAGATCACCGAAGACAATACGGCCACCGAACAGGTCACCCGCCGCGCGCGGACGGATCTGCAGACGGATCTGGTGGGCAGCGATCTCGTCGATTACTTTACCGACCCGGCACAGGCCCGAGCAGGCTATGAGCAAGTCTTTGCCAGGGGCTCCGTGACTGACTACCCGCTGGCCATCCGTGATGCCAGCGGCAAGATCACCGACGTGCACTACAACGCCAGCGTCTACAGCGACGATACCGGCAAGGTGCTGGGGGTGTTTGCCGCCGCCCATGACGTGACCGAACGGAAGAAGGCAGAGGAGTTGGTCAAACGGGCATCCAAGTATGCGCGCAGCCTGATTGAAGCCAGCCTGGATCCGCTGGTGACCATCAGCGCTGAGGGCAAGATCACCGACGTCAATACGGCCACCGAACAGGTCACCGGCCTCGCGCGGACGGATCTGGTGGGCAGCGATTTCGCCGATTACTTTACCGACCCGGCACAGGCCCGAGCAGGCTATGAGCAAGTCTTTGCCAGGGGCTTCGTGACCGACTACCCGCTGGCAATCCGTCATGCCAGCGGCAAGATCACCGACGTGCTCTACAACGCCAGCGTCTACCGCGACGATGCCGGCAAGGTGCTGGGGGTGTTTGCCGCCGCCCGCGACGTGACCGAGCGCAAGAAGGCAGAGAGTCTCATTCAGGCGGCCAGCGTCTTTACTTTTGCGCGTGAGGGCATCGTGATTACCAATGCAGACGGGACCATTTTGAATGTCAACGATTCTTTCACCCGCATCACCGGATATGGCCGCGAGGAAGTGCTGGGCAAGAACCCGAGTCTGTTGAGCGCGGGACATCAGGATAAAGATTTTTACACTGCCATGTGGTCAGACATGATCCAAAAAGGCCATTGGTCTGGCGAAGTTTTAAACCGCCGCAAGGACGGGGAGATATATGTCGAGGCGCTTAACATCGAGGCAGTGTCCGGCGTCGATGGAAAAACCGAACACTACGTCGGATTTTTCTCCGACATCACTGGGGTCAAGGAACATCAGAAGCAGTTGGAGCATATTGCCCATTTCGATGTGCTGACCGAGCTGCCCAACCGGGCGCTGCTGGCCGACCGTTTGCTGCAGGCGATGGCTCAGACAACGCGACGCGACCAGCTATTGGCAGTTGTCTACATTGATCTCGATGGCTTCAAAACCATCAACGACCGCTACGGCCACGATGTTGGTGATCAACTGCTGATCAAGCTGGCCGGCGCCATGAAAGACGCGCTGGTCGAAGGCGATACCCTGGCGCGCATTGGTGGTGACGAGTTTGTTGCCGTGCTGATCGATCAAGAAAGCCCCGCAAATTGCGTAAAAGTACTGACCCGGTTGGTGGATGCGGCAGCGTCCGCTCAGCAACAGGACGGCCTGGTGCTGCAGGTTTCAGCGAGCCTGGGTGTGACCTTCTACCCGCAGGCCGAGGACATCAATGCTGATCAATTGCTGCGCCAGGCTGACCAGACCATGTACCAGGCCAAACTGGCTGGAAAAAACCGGTTCCACGTCTTCGATTGCGTGCGGGATGTCAGCATCCGGAGTCATCACGAGAACCTGCAGCGCATTCACAAGGCGCTGGCACAAAACGAGTTTGTGATGCATTACCAGCCCAAGGTCAACATGCGTACCGGCATCGTCATTGGCGTCGAGGCCCTGATTCGCTGGCAGCATCCCAAGCAAGGTCTGCTGCACCCTATCGCCTTCCTCCCGGTAATCGAAGACGACCCGCTGGCTGTTGCCGTGGGTGAATGGGTAATCGACTCCGTCCTGGTTCAGATGGAACGCTGGAACGATGAAGGGATGGATGTGCCGGTGAGTGTCAACGTAGGTGCACGTCAGTTGCAACAAGGCGACTTTGTGGATCGCCTGAAAAAAATCCTGGCAAAGCATCCCAAGGTTAAAGCGACCTGCCTGGAACTTGAAGTGCTGGAGACCAGCGCCTTGCAGGACATGACGCAGATGTCCCAGGTGATCGAACACTGTGCCGAGATCGGCGTGATGTTTTCCCTGGACGACTTTGGTACCGGCTATTCGTCTCTGACCTACCTGAGACGCCTGCGTGTCAAACAGATCAAGATCGACCGGAGTTTTGTGCGCGACATGCTCGTGGACACGGATGACCTGGCCATTCTGGAAGGGGTGATCGGGTTGGCTGCCGCCTTCAAGCGCCAGGTCATCGCCGAAGGGGTGGAAACCATTAAACATGGGACCGAACTGCTGAAGATGGGATGTGAACTTGCGCAAGGCTATGGCATTGCCCGACCGATGCCTGCTAGGAAAATTCTAAATTGGATCGCGGCATGGCGGCCTGATGCCGCGTGGATGGAGTTGCCGCGACTGGATACGTAGCGTGAATACCTCGACCCTGGAGCCGTCATGCTGGCACTTTCTGACTAAGAACAGAGTTCATATCGGCGTTACGATCGGCATAAGCACCTACCCCGAAAACGAAGACGATGCCGATACGCTGATACGCTGATACGCTGACACGCTGATACGCGGATACGCAACGCAGACGCCGCCATGTACTTCGCCAAGAAAAACTTTCGCAACCAATATAAGGATACGGTAAAAAGGTTTTTGGCAAACGACGCAATCACGATGAACGCGTTGTTTCTGGCACGCAATACGCTACCTTTCATCTCAGCGCCGTTCACTTTCTTTCAAGCACTGTTGAAACACGCCCAAGCGGCTTGCGCATCCCAGCCAAATTGCTATCTGGCCAGGAGCGCGCATGTCAAGTGCGACGCCCGCGCCACCCACATTGCTCAATACGCTCACAGCACCACTACCGGAATGGCCGCACCTGCTATCCAAAGACTGTGGATGGACATTGAAAATTCGGCACACCACCGCAAGATTCGTAATTTCATAGAAAAATATTTCAAGTTTGGATAGGTTAAATACGAAGGTGGGATTTTCAGATTTTTATCTACGTACTGAAACCCCATTTCGGTAGGCCGGATCGTCGTTCGCCGGATTCAAAACCGATTGGGTAGAAAGACTGCTGCTTTCACGGTTATAACAATCATTGATCGCTCGTGGAGTCAGGCATGGATATATCGAAAGTCATCGTCGGTGCGCAACCGGTTGAATCTCAAAAAAAAGATATCGTTCGACCGGCATCCCTTTCTGCAGCGGATAAAGACAAGGCCCGCGACAAGGAACATGGGGCACTGGCATTAAAGCGCCCCGGACATTCGGCAACACAAATCTCGGATCAACAGACCAGGACGATCATTCAGGGAGTATCCCAGCAAGCAGCCTCCGTCAAAAGGCTTGACCGTCCAATGGGATCGCGACTGTTTGACTGGTGTCATCCAGAGGGCAAAATAAACGCCTCAACTACAGTGCACGGAAACCACCGTTCTGCTGAAGGAACATCTATTTTAAATAAAGTAACTAAACTGCCAGGGGCTGCGGCACTGACGCGTGAGAGTCCTATTTTTGACCTGCGCACCGCAACCCAGGAAAACGGGGTTCGAACCGAGGGCGCCAGCTCACACGTGGCCAGCTTTGTTCGCGATGCAGATGGCAATCAATATCGTATCAAGCACAATCACCATGGAGCACTGGCCGTGTGGCACGAAGTATTGTCGGCCCGTGCATATAAACTTTTGGGCTACTCTTATGCGCCCGAGGTTAAGTTCAGCACAAGTCTTAAAAAAACAGCTTCGGAAAACCAGACGGGCGTTGCAATCGCTTCCAGAATGGTGGACGGCTTTCGCGATTGGGGAAGCTTCCTCTTGGATCGAAAAGTCGTTCTAAAGTACGTACCTGCTAAAAATACAGAACTGTATGAAGCGTTACTGAAAGCGCATAAAGAAATTTCGAATTCGAAATCAGATCTGGAAAAAAACATAGGAACCTTACTAAAAGATCCAAAGCGGGATTTCAATATTCTGTCGAAAACCGAGAACGAACAATTAGCGCCTGTGAGAACTTACGCTCACCGATCGTTAAAAATACAAGATCAGATGCTGTCGCTACTACCGGATGAATTTCGTGATGTATTGATCGAGGCACTGTATGCGTCTGAGGCCGTTGGAAATTGGGACTTCGCTAATCACGAGCGCGCAAATGCGGGTTTTGTAATCGATAGAAAGGGGAAGCTAGTAGGCGCAACCGCAATTGATTTTGGCAATTCCGGCTTGAATGGCTTCACGGGAAAAATTAAAGATCAGAGCGAGGAATCGATCGTACGTCCAGCCAGAATCGACGATCCATTTTTGATTCCACGGTCTACAGCAAGTGTGACCGCAATGTCGGGGAACGATCCGCAGGACGGGCCGATACCACGTTACATGCCAGGTCTGGTGTTAGACAAAAAATCCGTGACGGCCTTCACTGTAGTCTCGCCGTCAGCCGGACTCATTGGATCGATGCCAAGATCCTCGTCTTTCGCGAACCTGATGTCCGAGGTGATCCGCGATGAAAGAGATTTTTATTCGGACCTGGCGCCACGCGAAGGCGAAAGCGGGATCAAGCCGCCGTCCATGCTAAAAACCGCGTTCCGGTTGTCCTTGATTGAAGAGAAAGACTTGTATGCCCTGTTTAATGCCTCCCGGGAGGCGTGCATTAACAACCCGGACCCTGGGATCAAAAAAATGATGGCTCTGGTGAATTTTGAGGATGACGCATTGAATGCACTATCCAGGATGTATTTCACGCGTTTTTCTAACATCGTGCGCCGTTCTGGCACAGTCGCCATCGAGGCGTGGGCCGACAAGCATCCGTTGGAGGCCAGGCAGATCCGGATAGAGGTAAAAAATGCAACGGAGCAGCATCTCCCAGAAACAGTCAGCGGTGAAAGTGCGAAAAAACCAACACCACCGTGACCCAGGGCTGCTCATTTTCCGCGTAGCACAATGACCTACTCCGGCCGTGTCATAGACTTTGGAAAATATAGTTCAAAGTGTTCCCGCTCGAGCCAGATCACCGGCAGGTGAGCAAACTCCATGAAGATGCGTGATGCCCGATGCAATGCAGCTTCGGGGGTTTCGTTTTCGGGCACCTCAAGCAATGCCGCCAGCGGCGTTCCTTCAAGAGCAGCGACGCGAAATTGGCAGGAGACGCTTGACCAGGCATGCTGCGCTCCGCTTGTTTCGCTCAGACCGGCCTCGATGATGAGGCACGGCGCTTGAAATGCGCGATGCAGGTAGATGAGCATGTCGCTGCTGGCAAATGTGCCTGGAAAGCCGAGCGATTCAATCTCGTTCATTACCGACTTTTTTTCAAAGCGGAAGTTGGTTGCAAGGTCACATTGCAGTTCCTTCAACCAT
>JACMRD010000082.1 GCA_014376645.1 Herminiimonas sp.
CGGACAGCGCCTTGTATTTTGCAAAACAGGCCGGACGCGGGCGAATTCATCCAGCGTCGTGAGCTCGGTGTTTTTTTCTCGAGCTGGTGCAGACGCCACACCGAGGACGGTCGCAGTACGCCCAAACATGTACGAGTGAAACGTCGCCATTTGATGTCGCACTGCGCAAAACATTCAGACGACAAAGAACCAATGGAGCCAACGGCCGTGCGAACCTTGAGACTTCTTGATGTCGCCTGACATTGGCAGGTGGTGCCCGGAACCGGAATCGAACCGGTACACCGTTACCGGCGAGAGATTTTAAGTCTCTTGTGTCTACCTGTTTCACCATCCGGGCAGGTTGCACTCTGGCGGCGCCTTGCACACCGCCTGCCGAGGGTCATTGTTCCTCGGTAAAAACCGGATTCTAGCACACGGCTTGCCAGTGCCGACAGCGGTCTGCCGCGGGATCATCGACGGCTGTATTTGCTGGCGCTGGATTCAACGCGCTTGGCCGATTTCAGTTATTCTGCCGTCAAAACCCGCACGCGCGCTACCCGCCTTCACGGTGCGCCAACGATGCGACATGAAGACAGAGAGATGAACCAATTGAGTACTTTGCTGAATCGTCGCGCCGCGCTGCTGGCCGACCCCGCCCATGGCGCAATGCTGCTCGACGGCCTGCGCGGCATCGAGCGCGAAACGCTGCGCGTCGATCGCCAGGGTCGCCTTGCGAAGACGGCCCATCCAGCCAGTCTCGGCGCCCCCCTGACCCATCCGCACATCACCACCGATTACGCCGAGGCGCTGCTGGAGTTCGTGACCAGCGCCGAGCCCGACATTGCCACAGCACTTGACGAGCTCGATGAGGTGCACCGCTTCGTGTACGGCAAGCTGGGCGAAGAGCTGTTGTGGAGCCAGTCGATGCCCTGTGAATTGCCACCGGAGCCGGAGATAGCGATTGCCGCTTACGGCAGTTCGCACATCGGCATGCTCAAGCATGTGTATCGGCGCGGCCTGGCACTGCGATACGGCAAGGCCATGCAGTGCATCGCCGGCATTCATTACAATTACTCATTGTCGGAAAAATTGTGGCCCCTGTTGCAGGAGGACCAGCATGCCGGCGGCAGCGCGCGCGATTTTCAGTCGGCCAGTTATTTTGCCCTGATTCGTAATTTCCGCCGCTACAGCTGGTTGTTGATGTATCTGTTCGGCGCATCACCGGCGCTGTCGGCCTGTTTCCTGCGCGATCGTGCGCACCAGCTCGAGACCCTGTCCGCCGACACGCTCTATCTCCCTTACGCCACCAGCTTGCGCATGAGCGATCTCGGTTACCAAAGTAATGCGCAGGCCAGTCTGTCGGTGCAGTTCGATAACGTCGACAATTACATCCGCAGCCTGCACCAAGCCGTCAGTCTGCCCTACCCGCCCTATGCCGAAATCGGTACCCGGCACGACGGCCAGTGGGTGCAGCTCAACACCAACCTGCTGCAGATCGAAAACGAGTACTACTCCACGATCCGTCCCAAGCGCGTCATCGGCGTCGGTGAGCGTGCCCTGGGCGCCCTGGCTGCGCGCGGCGTCCAGTACGTGGAGGTGCGTTGCCTGGACGTCGATCCGTTCGAGCCGGTCGGCATCAGTCTGCAGACCTCCCGCTTCATGGATGCCTTCCTGTTGTTCTGCGCGCTGGAAGACAGTCCGCAATCGCCTGACCGCGGCGTCGCCGACACCGATAATTTTGCCAGCGTCGTCACGCAGGGCCGGCGTCCGGGATTGACGCTCCAGCGCGACGGCGCAGCGATCGGCTTGCAGACCTGGGCCGGTCAGCTTCTCGAGCAGATCGGCCTGACAGCTGCTCTGCTCGACGCGCATGCCGGCACGGCTGATCACGCCGATGCGCTGGCGGCACAAAGCGCCAAGATTGACGACGTGCGTCTGACGCCATCGTCGCAAGTACTCGAAGCGATGAACGAGTGCGGCAATTCATTTTCCGCGTTCGGCCTGCGGCAGAGCCTGGCGCATGCGGCGCACTTGCGGGCGCGTCCCTTGAGTGCGCAGAAACAGGCCATGTTCGAGGAAGCGGTGCGCGTATCGATCGAAGCGCGTCAGGCCCTGGAGGCATCCCAGAGCGGCGACTTCGACGCTTTCGTCGAGGCCTATCTGCACAGCGTGCGGCTCGACGCCACCGCTTGAACCGAATCAGGAATGCGGCGAGCGTCGCGCAAACGACGGCCTCTGTACACCCGCAATGATCGCTGCAAGCAGCAGCACCGCACCGGCCACGGAAAACAGAAGGGTGAATGAATGCGTGGCTGAATACACTGCCGCCATGGCATAGCCTGCCACCGCCTGCACCAACGCATACAGGAACGTCATCATGGCCCAGTTGCGCTGATGGGCCGCTACCCCGCCCAACTCCACCGCACGACCGGAGGCGACTGCAACCATCCCTGGCGTCAGTGCTCCCACTGCGAACGATGAAACGAACAGCGCCGGCATCGAGGTCGACCAGAGCGGCAGCGTGACTGCCAAGGCCTTGCAAACGAAGCACGCGACCAGCGTCTTGCGAAAGCCGAAACGATCGGCTGCGGCCCCGCTCAACAGCGGCCCGACTGCCGCCCCGGCCCCGAAAACCGCCCAGAATGCACCACCGACCGCCAGCGGCTTGCCCAGATCGTGCACCAGGTATTCGACCCAGAAGACCGTATGCGGCAGATAGCCGATGGCGTCCAGCACATAGGCACACAACAGCGCCAGCAGCGCACCGCGCGGCCACAATGGCTGTGGTACGGCGGGCGCGGTGTCAACCACCGGAGGGCTGTCGAATTTCGGCCACGCGAATATCAGCGCTGGCAGCATGAACCCGGCGAGGATCAACCATGCCGCGCCAAGATTGGCGCCACCGACAGCGGGCACCGCCAGACCGGAAAACACGATTCCCATGCCGATCCCTGAAAACACCACCCCGATTGCCTTGCCGCGCGACGCAGGCGCGATCTGACGCATGAGAAAAGGTGCAGCAAGAATCATCAGCATGCCGCCGGCCACGCCGGCCGTCATGCGCCAGGCCCACAGCCACAGCACGCCGAAATTCACGCTGCAAGCCACGAGACTGAGCAGTACCGCAAGCATGGCGCCGCGAATGGCCGGACCGGCCCCACGCCACAGTGCGATCCGGTGCGCGCTCGCACTACCGATCAGATAGCCGACCAGGTTCGCAGCGGCGATCTGCGCTGCGCCCGACACCGTGGTCCAGTGCGCATCGATCAGCAGCGGCAGCAAGGGCACGTAGGCGAAGCGGCCGATGCCCAGCCCGATCAGCGTCGCGCACAGGCCCGCCAGCGCGATCGGCAGCCAGGCGGCAGGAATTGCGTCGTCAGCGGTGGACTGCAGGGGCGATTTCAACGCAGCGCAGAATAGCCCGTTGGGTTCAGAAAGGCGTTCTCGATGCGCTCGACGATGATGGCTTCGGCTTCGGTGGCGGCGCGTTGTGCGAGCCAATCCGGATCGCTGGCGAAGGCATTCCACTTCGTCTCGCGCTCGGCCAGGCTTTCCCAGCGCAGCATGTAGGTCAGCGCCTGATTGCTGGAGCCGACCAGGGTGGTCCAGAAGCCGACCTGCTGAATGCCGTATTTTTCCCAGAACTTCAGGGTGATGGTTTCGAAGCGTTTGTTGTGTGCCGGCAGGCGCCCCGGTGCGCAATGGTAGACGCGCATCTCATAGATCATGGAAATCCTCGCGAGTGAAAGCGGCGTGCGAGGCGGATTGCCGACGGCAACCGCTCGAACCGCGAGGCGCTAGTGTAGCGTGTCTCGCAAGGTCTCAGTACCGTCGCATCTCACGTTCAGCGCACCGCCGTCACACGGCCCGGCATCTTCACGTGCCGTGGCAGCAGGGAAATCATAAAGTGCAACAGCAAGGGAACCAGTACCAGATCATCGACAATGCCCAGGACCGGGATGACGAAATTAAACGGTGCAAGTGCATAGACGACCAGCAAGAACGTGGCCGGCCGGAGCCAGAACGGACGCTCGGGGTGCGATAGCGCCGACCACAGCATGCGCAGATCGGCCTTACTGAAACGCCACAGAATCAACAGCAATCTTTTCATTCAAATCTCTCTTCCTGAAGGCACCGGTACACTGGTCAGTACAACACGCGGGCCGAAATCGTACCGTCGATTTCCTGCAGTTGGTGCAGCGCCACTGTTGAATAGTCAGCATCGACATCCATCACCAGATAACCGACCGCATCGTTGGTCATCAGACTTTGTGCGGAAACATTAAAGCCGTGTTCGGCAAAAATGCGATTAATGGCAGACAGTACACCGGGAATGTTTTTATGTATGTGTAGCAAACGGTGTTTTCCAGCCAACAGCGGCACCTCGACTTCCGGAAAATTCACGGCCGAGAGTGTAGCGCCGGTATCAGAGTAGCGGATAAATTTTTCGGCAACCTCTAGACCGATATTGGCTTGGGCTTCCAGTGTCGAACCACCGATGTGCGGCGTTAAAATCACGTTGTCGAATCGGCGCAGCGGGGACAGGAATTCTTCATCGTTGGTTTTTGGCTCTTTCGGAAATACATCGATCGATGCGCCGCCAAGATGCTTGCTTTCCAGCGCCGCAGCCAGGGCATCGATATCGACACAACTGCCACGCGCGGCGTTGATGAAGATACTGTCGCGCTTCATCCGCGCAAACCGTTCGGCGCCCATCATACCCTCGGTCGACGCCGTTTCAGGCACATGCAGCGTAACGACATCGGCTTGCGCCAGCAGATCGTCCAGAGTGCCAAGTTGACGTGCATTCCCCATGGGCATTTTTGTGATGACATCATGATAAATCACGTACATCCCCAGTGCTTCGGCGAGTACCGACAACTGACTGCCGATGTTGCCATAGCCGACGATACCCAGCGTTTTGCCGCGGGTCTCGAACGAGCCCTCTGCGGATTTCGACCAGCCGCCGCGATGCACCAGTGCGTTTTTCTCCGGGATACCGCGCAATAACAGGATGGCTTCTGCCAGCACCAGTTCCGCCACCGAACGCGTATTCGAATACGGCGCGTTAAAAACAGGAATTCCTTTGAGCATGGCGGCGCGCAGGTCGACCTGGTTGGTACCGATACAGAAGCAGCCTATCGCAATCAATTTATCGGCCGCTTGCAGTACTCTTTTATTGATTTCGGTACGCGAGCGGATGCCGACAAAATGGGCATTTCTGATTTTCTCGATCAACGTCTTTTCATCGAGTGCCGTCCGCAAGTAATCGATATTGGTGTAGCCATTGCTGTTCAAGACATCAACGGCATTTCTGTGTATGCCTTCGAGCAGCACAAAGCGGATTTTTGATTTATCTAAAGACAATTGGCTCATTCTGTTCCTGCCCGGTTGGTGTGCGTGGTCATGTTAAACATCAGGCCGAAAAAGAAGAGCCGCAACCGCAAGTGGAGGTCGCGCCTGGATTTTTGATGACGAACTGTGCCCCTTCGAGGTCATCCTTGTAGTCGATTTCTGCGCCGACCAGATACTGGTAACTCATTGAATCGATCAGTAATTT
The DNA here is from genome assembly GCA_014376645.1 of Herminiimonas sp. Lineage (GTDB taxonomy): Bacteria > Pseudomonadota > Gammaproteobacteria > Burkholderiales > Burkholderiaceae_D > JANXSS01. Next base: position 5,540 of record JACMRD010000082.1, read on the forward strand.
CACGCCGTTCTTCACCATCGTCGTGTCATCTTCATTGACGACTTCGTCAAAAGTGAAGCCGTACTGGAACCCTGAGCAACCGCCGCCCTGCACAAATACGCGCAGCTTCAGGTCCGGGTTGCCTTCTTCTTCAATTAATTGGGCGACTTTCATTGCTGCATTATCAGTAAAGATGATCGGTGTCGGGATTTCAACAACTGCATTCATTTATGACTCCATGTAAACATTAAAATTAAACCACGCCTGCTCGGGCAGCCTGCTCATCGGCATGGTAGGAACTGCGCACCATCGGGCCGCACGCTGCATTCACAAAGCCCATCTTGTAGGCTTCTTGTTCATACATCTTGAACATATCCGGGTGCACATAGCGGCGCACAGGCAAGTGACCACCGGACGGTTGCAGGTACTGGCCGATGGTCAACATGGTGACGTCGTGCGCCCGCAGGTCGTGCATCACCTGCAGGATTTCGGCATCGGTCTCGCCCAGCCCGACCATGATCCCGGACTTGGTCGGTATGGCGGAATGCCGTTGCTTGAAATGCTGCAACAGGTTCAGAGAATTTTGGAAATTCGCGCCGGGACGCGCTTCCTTGTACAGACGCGGCACGGTTTCAATATTGTGGTTCAACACATCTGGCGGCGCGCTGCTGAGGATCCCCAGCGCCAAGTCAAGCCGGCCACCGAAGTCGGGTGTCAGAATTTCGATGCGCGTGACTGGTGCCTGAGCGCGGATCTGGCGGATGCATTCGACGAAATGGCTGGCGCCGCCGTCGCGCAAATCATCGCGGTCAACCGAGGTAATGACCACGTAGTTGAGTTTCATTAACGCAATGGTTGTGGCCAGCCTTTCCGGCTCATTCGCGTCCAGTGCGTCGGGGCGTCCTGTGCTAACGTTGCAAAACCGACAGCGCCGCGTGCATTTGTCACCCATGATCATGAACGTCGCGGTGCCTTTGCTCCAACATTCGCCAATGTTGGGGCAGGATGCCTCCGAGCATACGGTCACCAGCGCGTTGCTACTTACGATGTCCTTGATGTCGCTGTAGCGGCCCGACGATGAGGGGGCCTTGGCTCGGATCCAGCTTGGCTTTGGCAGCCTTTCTCCCGGAAGCACTTCGTCCCGCTTGGTCTTCTGCGCGCCTCTTTGCTGGTCCGACCGATGATGGAGATGATTGGTGTCGGATGAGGGCGGCAGTACGGATATGATATTTCTGAAGGTGATGGTTTCGGTGGTCATGGTACGGGTGTCCTCACTGATCGAGTGCGCAATCCTAACGATGGTCGCGGACCTGGATCACGCCATTTTCGAGGCGTACCGGGAACGTGCTGGTTGGTTCATATGCCGGGGCGGACAATGCAGATTCATTCGCTCATACAGCCAACACTTCGATCTCCGGCTCAATCGTTCGGACCAGGTTTTCGATGCCCTTGAGGGTGCCCGCGATCGAACTCGGGCAGGTGCCGCACGCGCCCTGATAGTGGATGCTGAGATAATTACCGGCGAGGCCGACCACGTGCAGGTCGCCGCCGTCGCCTTGCAAAGAGGGGCGGATCTGCTCGTCGAGGAGATCGTTGATGTCGTCCAGTCGCTGCAAATCTTCATCACTGAGATCAAGGATTGCCGTACTCGCTGCGGCGACCGTGGCGGCCGATTGCGCCGCCGCTGCCGGTGCTGCGCGTAGCGGTACGGCAATCAGACGCACCAGTTCCGGCCAGTCGGCATACCCGTCCTGCGTAACGGTAAGCCAGCGATCAACATAAAACACATTACTCACATGCTCGATGTCGAACAGCTCAGAGGCGAGCACATCGTCTCTCGCCTGCTCGGCATTCTCGTACGAGTGCGTAATGCCCCAGGTCAGCGGCTCATGGAGGGTGAACTTCACCGCATTCGGATTGGGGGTGTCTTCGATTTCTGCAATTTTTGGCATCGTCATTCCTTCACGAAAAAATCAGGATCAGGCATCACCAATTGTGGCGTGCATCGGGTCTTTTTCAGCCTCGGTCGACGTGCTCTCAATGGCATTGAGCGCGGCATGCAGGGTGTGCCACGGAAGAACCGCGCATTTAACACGCACCGGCAGGTCGCGGATGCCGGAAAAAACCCGCAGTCGTCCGATGTGGTGAACGTCAGCAAGATCGAGCTTGCCGGTCGCCATGTCGATAAATTCATGAATTAAAACTTCAGCCTCGGCCCGGGTCTTGCCTTTGACGGCCATCGTCATCATCGACGCCGAGGACTTGCAAATCGCGCACGCCGAACCCTCGAACGCGATGCCGTCGATGGACTCGCCAGCGAAGCCGCAACCGAGCGCTCTCCCCATATTCAGTTCAACGTCGATGTGGTCGCCACAGAGCGGATTGTGGCCCACCGCGTGATGGCTGGGGCACAGGAGCGTGCCGTAGTTGCGTGGCTTTTTGTTGTGGTCGAGGATTACCTCTTGATATAACGCTCTCGGATCGGTCGTCATGAAAACACTTTCTGCACGGTGCGAATACCGGCGATCAGGGCATCGACTTCAGCCATGGTGTTGTAAAACGCAAACGAGGCCCGCGAGGTTGCCGGCACCTTGAAGCGTTGCATTACCGGCTGCGCGCAATGGTGGCCGGTGCGCACCGCGATGCCTTCCAGATTGAGCAGTGTGCCGATGTCGTGCGGATGTATGCCATCGATGGCGAACGACAGCACTGCAGCCTTGCGCGCAGCAGTGCCGATGATGCGCACGCCCGGCAGCCGGATCATCTGCTCGGTCGCGTAGTCGAGCAGGGCAAGTTCGTGCGCGGCAATCGCATCCATGCCGATCGCCGACAGATAATCGATGGCAGCACCCAGCCCGATCGCCGCCGCAATTGGAGGCGTACCGGCCTCGAATTTATGCGGGATCGTGTTGTAGGTGGTTTTCTCGAATGTCACCGACAAAATCATGTCACCGCCGCCCTTGAATGGCTGCATGGACTCCAGCAGCGCCGCTTTACCGAAAAGAACGCCGATGCCGGTCGGGCCACACAGCTTGTGGCCAGAAAAGGCGTAGAAATCACAATCGAGATCTTGCACGTCGACCGGCATGTGCGGCGTAGCTTGCGCACCGTCGACCAGTACCGGCACCCCGTGCGCATGGGCAAAGGCAATCATCTGCTTGATCGGATTGATCGTGCCAAGCGCGTTCGAGACGTGCGTCACGCCGACGAACCTGGTGCGCCCGTTGAACAGATTTTCGTAGTCCTCGATCAGCAGCTCGCCGGCGTCATTGACCGGCACCACGCGAATCGTCGCGCCTTTTTCTTCCGCCAGCATCTGCCACGGCACGATGTTCGAATGGTGCTCGAGCGTCGTGAGGATGATTTCGTCGCCTGGTCCGATGAACTTGCGCCCATAGCCGTGCATGACCAGGTTGATCGCATCGGTCGTGCCGCTGGTGAAGATCAGTTCGCGCTCTTCTCGCGCGTGAATGAAATGCTGTAACGTGCGCCGCGCCGCCTCGAATTCGTTGGTCGCAATTTCCGACAGGGCATGCACCGCCCGATTGATATTGGCGTGCTGCGTGGTCTGGTAACGCACCAGACGGTCGATGACCTGCTGCGGCATCTGACTCGAGGCCGCATTGTCGAGATAGACCAGCGGCTTGCCATTGACGTCGAGCTTGAGGATCGGAAAATCAGCGCGGATACGCCCGACGTCGAATCGCGCTGGCGTATGCACTGCCTGCGTCGCCGCTGCGGCCTTCGGTGCCGCCTGAATGGTGGTCATGGCACGCTCGTGGTTTGTTCGAGCACGGCCTGTTCGAGCTGGCGCTTGAGCGAGGCAATCGGGATGCGGTCGATGACTTCGGCGCCGAACGCATAGGTCAGCAGGTTACGGGCAGCAGTCTCGGGCAAGCCACGGCTCTGCAGATAAAATATCTCTTCACTGTCGAGCTGGCCGACGGTCGCACCATGCGTGCACTTCACGTCCGCAGCGAAAATCTCCAGTTGCGGCTTGGTGTCGATGTGTGCCTTGCCTGTCAATAGCAGGTTGCGGTTCGACTGTTGGGCGTCGGTGCGTTGCGCGCCTTCACGCACCATGACTTTACCGTTGAACACAGCATGCGCACTGCCACCGACGATGCATTTGTGCAACTGTCGGCTTGTGCCGTGCGGCTTGGCGTGGTCGACGGTGGTATGCGTGTCAGCCAATTGGCGCCCGGAGATCAGCGTCAGGCCGTCGAGCGCACAAGTGGCACCTTCGGCCTTTTGCACCACCTTCAGGTTGTAGCGTGAAATGCGCGCACCAAGTGCAACGCTCACCGACTGATAATTGCTGGCGCGTCCGAGTGCTACCGCGCAGTTTGCGACATGAAACGCTTTATTGCCTTCGCGCTGAATCCGAACGTGATTTACACAGGCGTTGTCTGCAAGTGCGATTTCGGTCACGGCGTTGGTAAAATGCGCCTCCTCCTGCCAGCGTGGCTGGTACAACACGACGTAGTCCTCGATCACCGTCACGGCACTGCCGGGCTCGGCAATCACCAGGCAACGAGGCGTGCTGACCACCTCTTTCTGGGTCGCGATAAACAACAAATGCACTGGCGCTCCCACCGCGACATCACGCGGTACGACAACGACTGCGGCATCACGTAGGAATGCGGTATTTTGCGCAGTGAATGCATCGTTGTCGAACGCCGCATGACGGCCCAGATGCGGCTCGATCCTAGTCGCGTGCGCAGCAATCGCTGCTGACAGGTTGGACACCACGACGCCAGTGTCGATCCCGATGTCTGTCTCGGCGATGGATAATTGCGGCGCATACATGCCGTCAATGAACACCAGCCGGGTCATCGCCTCTTCGATAAAAAAGTGCGCTACATCTCCCACTTCCAGAGGCGTTACGCTCTGTGCCGGCCCAAATGACATTTGGGTCAATGGAGAAATATCGGTAAAGCGCCACTCTTCGTCACGTGTAGTGGGGAGGGCCAGCTCACCGACGCGCACGACGGCTGCCCTGCGCAGTGCATTCAGCCACGGCAGCGAACTTGAAGCAAGCTGCGACTGCCCTGCCAACAGGCCTGCAAGATAACTACTGGCGATGGTCGGGGCCGGTGCGGTGGTTTCGCTCATGCGGTGACACCCCCGGCAGCTTTCGCTGCAGCCTCATATTCAACGCCGACCCATTCGTAGCCGCGCGACTCGAGCTCCAGTGCAAGCTCCTTGCCACCTGTCTTGATGATTCGACCGGCTTCCATGACATGCACGTAGTCGGGCACGATATAGTTCAAGAGACGCTGATAGTGCGTCACCATCACGATTGCATTGTTTTTGTTGGAGAGTTGGTTGACACCCTCGGCGACAATTCTGAGGGCGTCGATGTCGAGGCCGGAATCGGTCTCGTCGAGGACCGACACACACGGCGCCAACAATGCCATCTGCAATATTTCATTACGCTTTTTCTCGCCACCGGAAAAACCTGCGTTGACGCTGCGGTCGAGAAAATCGGGACTCATGTCCAGCAACTTCATCTTTTCGCGGACAAAATCATCAAACTCGAGCGGGTCGAGCTCTTCCTTGCCGCGCTCCTTTTGAACCGTGTTGTAGGCCAGGCGCAGGAACTGGCTGTTACCCACCCCGGGAATCTCGATCGGATACTGGAAGGCCAGGAAAAAGCCAGCGCGCGCACGTTCCTCGGGTTTGAGCGCAAACAGATCCCGTCCTTCAAAGAGCACCGTACCTTTCGTCACTTGATAAGCCGGGTGACCAGCAAGCACTTTGGCAAAGGTGCTCTTGCCGGAACCGTTCTGGCCCATGATGGCGTGTACTTCGCCACTCCTGACCGTGAAGTCGAGGTCTTTCAGAATGTCGATGCCATTTACGGTTGCACAGAGTCCTCGCACCTCGAGCAAGGTTTTGCTGTCTTGATAAATCATCCGATACTCCCTTCCAGTTTGAAGCTCAGGAGATTGGTTGCCTCTACCGCAAACTCCAGTGGTAATTGTTGGAATACGTCTTTGCAGAAGCCATTGATGATCATCGATACCGCGGCCTCCGCATCGATGCCGCGCTGGGCAAAATAGAACATCTGGTCCTCGCCGATCTTCGAGGTCGATGCCTCGTGCTCGACCTGGGCACTGTTATTGCGAACCTGGATATAAGGGAAAGTGTTGGCGCCGCACTCTTCGCCGATCAACATCGAATCGCATTGGGAATAATTTCGCGCACCGGCAGCGGTGGGCGCAATCCGGACCAGCCCCCGGTAGCTGTTGTTTGATTTGCCGGCAGAAATGCCTTTGCTGACAATCGTGCTGCGCGTATTTTTGCCAATGTGGACCATCTTGGTACCGGTGTCGGCTTGCTGATAATTATTGGTGACTGCGACCGAATAGAATTCGCCGATCGAGTGATCGCCCAACAAAATCACAGATGGGTACTTCCAGGTGATCGCTGCCCCGGTCTCGACCTGGGTCCATGAAATACGCGAGTTGATACCTTTTGCCAGACCGCGCTTGGTCACGAAATTGTAAATACCGCCGATACCGTTTTCGTCACCCGCATACCAGTTCTGTACGGTTGAATATTTGATGTCGGCATTGTCGAGGGCGACCAGTTCAACTACCGCTGCATGAAGTTGATTGGTGCTGAAGGCTGGGGCGGTACAACCTTCCAGGTAGGACACGGATGCGCCTTCCTCGGCGATGATCAGGGTTCGTTCGAATTGTCCCGATTCCTCGGTGTTGATACGGAAATAGGTTGACAGATCCATCGGGCACTTGACGCCCTTGGGAATGAAACAAAACGAGCCGTCTGTAAATACCGCCGAGTTGAGCGCAGCATAAAAGTTATCGCCGCTGGGGACCACGCTGCCGAGATATTTCCGCACCAACTCGGGGTGCTCCAGCACTGCTTCTGACATCGAGCAGAAGATGACGCCGACTTCGGCCAACTTGTCTTTATAGGTAGTGGCTACCGACACGCTATCGAAAATGACGTCGACTGCAACGCCCGCCAGCGCCATGCGCTCGTGCAGCGGTACGCCAAGCTTCTCGAAGGTGCGCAGCAATTCAGGATCGACCTCATCGAGACTTTTTAACTTGGCCTTGACCTTGGGCGCGGCGTAATAGCTGATTGCCTGAAAATCAATTTTCGGATGGTGACAGTTTTGCCACTTTGGCTCAGTCATCCCGAGCCATGCCCGATACGACTTAAGGCGAAATTCGAGCAGCCACGCGGGCTCATTTTTTTTACTCGAAATCAGACGAATGATGTCTTCATTGAGGCCCTTCGGAGCAACATCCGACTCGATTTCAGTGACGAAGCCGTGCTTGTAGGGTTGATTGACTAGATTTTGCAGTACCGCACTCATTTAAGTTACCTCAATAGTGTCGAAGCCAGGTATCAGAAAATGAACCTCTTCGAAAAGCAAGATCATCAGTGGACTCGCCATCGAGGCGACATTCCTTGGCATCTCCGGTGGTGCTCATTGGCTCACTGTGACCACTCAGGACGACACGTTCGTTTTTTTCAGGTTGAAGCTCTCGCCACAGCCGCACTCACTCTCGGCATTGGGATTATCGAACTTGAATGTCTCGTTGAATCCCTCTTTGACGAAATCAACGTGTGGTCCATCGAGAAACGGCAAGCTGACGGTATCCACCACCAGCATCGCGTGATGCGACTCAAACACCTGGTCGCCGGCACGTACTTCATCGGCGTAATCGAATGTGTATGCAAAGCCGGAACAGCCGACTTTTCTGATGCCTACGCGCAGCCCCAGTCCTTTGCCGTTCTTCGCCAGCTGAGCCTGAATTTTTTTCGCTGCATTTTCCGTCAATGTAATTGCCATTACGCGTGCTCCTTTTAACCGACTGTCACATTTCACCCGACACAACCTGCATCAAAATACTTGACTAATTTGGTCAACAACTCACTCTAGAATACTTGAGTAAATTAGTCAACCATGTCGTTGAAGCGGTTATTCGCGCAAAACGGTGTCCTCAACGGCGGAAAGAAAGCCGCAAGCAGGTGGGAGCGCGTCGGAAGAAAAACGGTGACCCGCCCATAGGGCAATTGAGCGGACTTCTACTGACGTAGATCACCAACGACATTTTCAAAAGACGGAAATTGAGATGCCTGCGTCGTCAGAAACGCCCGACAGCATCCGAAGATGCAACGTTACGGATAAACAAAGATTGTTTTTTTGACATTGTTTATAATCCGTCCTCACTCACCATCAATGCAGCGGTACCACGATGATCACGACCACCCAAAAGCTAGTGAGCCCGACCCTGGCCCCCCCTCTGGATTCGATTGCATCGCCGACTAGTCGACTTGGTGATGGGTGGGATCTCGTACCGTTTATTTTGCTCTTGGCGACCTTCATTTTCCTGGGGCTGACCGGTCATGATCCGTGGAAGGCCGACGAGGCGTACATATTTGGCATTATTCACAGCATGCTAGAAGATGGCAGCTGGTTGGTACCCCTGGTCGCCGGCGAACCGTTCATGGAGAAACCGCCGCTCTATGCCTGGGTCGCAGCGTGGCTGGTACGTGGCCTAAGGGGGTGGCTTGCAGCACCGGACGCCGCCAGGATAACCTCCGGCCTGTTCATGACCGCAACCTGTTGGGCCATCGCGAGCGCCGCACGCAATTGGTGGGGCGACGGCAACGGCAGATATGCCCCGATTCTTTTGACGGCATGCGTCGGATTGACCGTGCAGTCGCACATGATGATGCCCGATGTGCCGCTACTAACCAGTTTTTCGTTGGCATGCTGGGGGTATTCCATTGCCCAACGCCGATCGACTGCAGGCGGCCTACTGCTCGGGCTAGGTGTGGGGATCGGGTTTTTATCCAAAGGCGTCCTCGGGCCAGCGATCATCGGACTGACAAGCATTTTATTGCCCGTCTGTTTCAAACAGTGGCGCGAGAGCCGCTATCGAAATACGTTGGTGATTGCGTTGATCACTTCTTTGCCGATGCTGCTCATTTGGCCGACATTATTGTATTTGCACGTGCCAGATCTGTTTTCGACTTGGTTTTGGGATAATAACTTCGGTCGGTTCCTGGGCTTCTCCGCTGCGGGGCGCGGTACCGAACATCCCCCGTATTTCTGGTGGCAGACGCTGCCTTGGTTCACCTTTCCAGTGCTCCCCATTGCGCTGCACGCCCTGTGGCAATGGCGTCGACAAATTGTCACGCATCCCGGCATTCAATGCACCATCCTGTTGACTACCGTGACCTTGGTGGTACTTCTGTCTTCTGCTTGCGTGCGGGCAGTCTATGCCTTGCCAATCCTGGCGCCGCTGGCAATCCTCGCGGTTCCGTCGGCGCGGTCGTTGCCGCTGCTCGTCAATCGGTTGTGGGCCGGCGGGAGCTTGATCCTGTTCGTTGTGCCAGCTGCGATTATCTGGTCCGGCTGGCTGATCATGATGCGCACCTCGGCGGTCCCACACTGGTCCTGGATTACACGGCATTTGCCGGCTGACTTCGTTCCGCAGTTTGATCTTCTTGATTTCAGCGTGGCTGCGGCAGTGACGGCGGGCGCTTGTTATGGCCTACGGCGATCTAACGCAACGCAGTCCCCTGCGTGCGGATTATTTTCCTGGACGATTGGGTTAACCTTGGTCTGGGGGCTTCTTTCGACGCTGTGGATGCCCTGGCTCGATTATGCAAAAAGTTACACGCGGGTTTTCGAAAGCATACCGTGGCCGCATACCCATGGGTGCATCGCCAGTCTCGGTCTTGGCGAGGGTGAACGTGCAATGCTGGACTACACTGCCGATCGTCGGACGTACCGGCAGGAAGTCACAGCGCGTCCCGATTGCGACCTTTTATTTTTGCAGGGATACGTTGCATCTGGCGCAGGCATCATCGACTCCACGAAATGGGAGTTGATCTGGAGTGGTGGCCGGCCCGGTGATACGTGGCAAAAATTCTGGTTGTTTCGAGCACGAAACCTCTGAGATCGACTACGGTTGCAGGAGCCTGCGCATCGTAAGCCGCACCTTGACTTACAACCGGTGGGCATCCAAATCGATGGACAGGGAAATGTTCGCCCGATGGTAGCGCATGAAGAACGCATCGTCGGGCGTGATCGCGCCGCCGTTGTAGACCTCGAACGGCGTCTCCAAATGAGGCGGGCGGGAGTATCAGCGCTGAACCTGAATCGGCGCACCCGGCTTGTCATCGACATTCGGTGCGATCACGAGATAGCGCCTGGCATTGCCAGCCGCGCCCTGCACCACCTTGCGCAGCGGACCAACCGCGCCGACGATCGCAGCGCCAGCCGGATTGCCCATGAATTTTGCGATCGGATCAAGCGGACCCGAGCCATCGGCATTGTTCGACAGCGCCAGGAAGTAGCCTTTTTTCGGTTCCAGGCCGGTCACCCCGGCCTGAAGGATGTCGACCAGGCCTTGGTTGTTCACGACCACCGTGGTGGCCACCCCGACTGCGCCCGGCGCCGACAGCGTCAGGTGCACGGCGTCGCCTGCCATACCCAGCGGGATCAGGTTGTCCATGCCCGCACCGCTTGGCACCGCATTTGGAATGTAGACGATGCCTTGCGGCGACTGGCCGGTGGCAATCGTCGACACCACCTTGTTGGTGAGCGTGTCGATTGCGGCCAGCGCATTGCTGTTCTCCAGGCCGATGTACATGCGCGCGCCGTCGCCCGATGGCCACAGGCCGTGCGGCATGTCGCCGGTCGCAATGGTGGCGACCAGTTCCGGCCGGTCGGTGGTCGTGAATACCTTGACAGCGTTCAGACCGCCGACCGTCACGTACGCGAACTGGCCCTTGGCATTGCGGGCGATGTTGACGTGGTTGGTGATGGGGCCGGTATCGAGCGTGGCGATTGTATCGAAGGGCGGCCGGGCATTGATGACCTGGGTCTTGCCAATATCCTTCAAGGTGATCCAGACCTGCTTGCCGTCCGGTGTCGCCGCCAGGTCGGGGCTGAAGGGCGACGCTTGCCTGACGGTGGCAACCGTCTTGTGGGTCTTGGTATCGATGACGACCATCTCGGGTGTGAAGCTCGACACCACGTAACCATACTTGCCGTCCGGGGAAAAGATCGTCATCCCGGGACCGTTCGGCACCGTGATGCGCTTGGTCGGCTCATAAGTCGTCCCGTCGAGCACCTGGATGTAATCTTCACCCCGGATCGTGACCCAGACTTCGCCGCCGTCCGGCGTAAAAAAGGCTTCATGCGGCGAACGTCCGACATAGGTCGTGTGCTTGACCTTGTTGGTTGCGGTATCGATGAAGGTCACCGAGTTCGAGCCGATCGAGACCACGTCCAGCGTCTTGTGGTCCGGTGAAAAACCCATGCCGTGTACCAGCAGTTGGCCCTTGTAGAGCGGGGCGAGGTTGCCAGGCGTCAGATCACCGAGCTTGATCACACCCAGCAGCTTGTCGGATGCGGGATCGACCACCGACACCGTGTTGGACGACTGATCGCTCAGGTACACCCGGTCTTTTGAGCTGATGGCGATATCGGATGCGCTGGCCGCGCCAGGCGCCTGTCCGGCGAATGCCGAGGCGATCAATGCGGGCATGAGCGCCATTAACGAGAGCGTGTTCAGTTTCATGGGGACTTCCTTTTTGCGATGGAATGGGTGAACGGTGATGTGCAGACAGATATCAGTGACTCGCAGATGCTGCAGCCGACGTTTTGTTCAGTTCCAGTTGCATGACCTGGATTTCCTGACCCTGCGTGACGATGATTTCCTGCGCCAGACGACGCAACACCGGATTGGTGCCGTATAACAACTCGGCCTTGGCCATGTCGACGGCACCCTCGTGATGCGGAATCATCATCGCTGCAAAATCATGGTCGGCATTGCCGTTCATCGGCGCCCGTGCCATGCCGTCGTTCATGATCGCCATGGCATCGTCGACCAGGGCCCCATAGGGCTTTTCACGACTGGCGACAAACGCTGGTGGCGCTGCTGCCGTTGTCGCCGCGTGATGATGGCCGCTCATCGCAGGCTCCGACGCCACCACGCTACGAAGGATTCCTAATCCAATGACAGCGACTGCGAAAGCCGTCGCAGACCTGCGGGATGATGATCGCATGTGCACCTCCTGATAGATAACCGAACATGATTGCCGTTTGAAGACGGCCGTCCGGACGGCCGCTGCTCCAACTGTTCCGGCTTAGGAACGCAGCGTAGTCCTGCCGGCAAGACCGCACGATGACAGGACTATGACAGAAATGTAATGGAGCCGCGATTGCTTCGTCTGCCGATGGAGCAAGCGAAGCAATCGACCGGATGTTCGATGACATTTCTGTCATGCGGCCGCAATCGTCGAAACTGTATTGTCGTGGTGTGTCCTGCAAGCGAACCAACCGAGCATTTCATCTTCGAGAACAACGTGCGCATTTTGGTGGTGGAAGATGAACCAAAGGCCGGCGATTACCTGAAAAGCGGACTGACCGAATCCGGATATGTTGTCGACCTGGCCCGCAACGGTGTCGATGGCCTGCACCTGGCTCGGGAATTCGCATACGACGCCATCGTGCTCGACGTCATGATGCCGCAGATGGATGGCTGGCAGGTACTGGAACAGCTGCGCGAACACGCCGATACGCCGGTGCTGTTTCTGAGCGCGCGGCGTCGGCTACCGCTGCGAGTTCGAAAGGTGAAACAGCACTCCCTGACGCTGCGCCTGGCGCTGCTCTTCGCGCTGCTCTCGGTGGCAGTGCTGGGCACGGTCGGCATCGGCCTGTATCGGGACCTGGAAACCCAGCTGGCGTTGCGCGACGATGCGGCCCTCGTCACGCGGGTCGACCAGATCCGCACGCTGCTGCAGGACGCGAACACGATGGAGCTGATCCGCAACAAGCCGCGGCTGTTCGAGAACATGCTCGGCAATCCCGAAGCATTGCTGGTACTGCGCTTTTCCGGTCAGGCGCCGCTGATCGAGAACAATCCGGGCAAGGTGCCGATACCGGACGTGCCGCCGGTGGCGGCCGCACAGCCGCTGACCCTGGCGGCAGTGCGGCATACGGTCGATGCGCGCAACGCGCCCTTCATGGCCGTGGCAGCCAATGCACGGACAACGGATCCGACGCGGTCCCTGGAAGTCATCGCCGGCCGGGTCATGAGCGAACGTACTCGCCTCTTGGCCGACTACCGCGACCGGATCGTCCTGCTGGTGGCAGCTGGCGCTGCACTCGCCGCACTGGCAGCTTTTTTTCTGGTACGAGAGGGTTTGGCGCCGTTGATTGCCGCCTTCAATGCGATGCTCGCGCGGTTGGCCACCGGCTTTGCACAGATGAGCCAGCTCTCGGCCGACATGGCGCACGACCTGCGTACGCCCATTGCCAATCTGCTTGGCCAGACCGAAGTCGCATTGGGACAACGACGCACTGCCGGCAAGGGGGTCGTTGCGGAGTTACAAGCAACGCTGGCAAGACGCGTTTCAGCCTTGTATTTCCCTCTACCGCCTGAGTGGACTAGAAGCCGAACGATGCACTCACGGCGTCGACGCGACAGCTCAAGAAAAAACCCGCTGCAAGAGCGGGTTGGATCGTTGAACGCGGATGGAGGCGGGGGTCGGGATCGAACCGGCGTACACGGCTTTGCAGGCCGCTGCATAACCACTTTGCTACCCCGCCGCGGAGCGTATTGTAACTGCGTACATGCCAAAACAAAAGCAGGCATTGCAATCGACTCAAGGCATCTGTTCGGCCTTGCAACAGGACCAGCATATCCTGTGAAGCCTTGGGAATTCCCAAGCCGGATCACGTTGATTCGTGTCCACGTGGAGCGGGAGAAGAGTCTCGAACTCTCGACCTCAACCTTGGCAAGGTTGCGCTCTACCAACTGAGCTACTCCCGCATCTGGAGTCGACCGATACCGACAAACCCGACCGATAAATCCAGCCCGGCGCGCCCCGCATCGCTACTGCTTTGCCGCGGATTTAGAACCCGCTGCATTCCTGCATCACCAGTCGTTTCCGGCGCCGACCTGATACCAACGCCTGCGAAAAACCGGTGCAATAAAAAGGGAAGCCGTTTTTGGCTTCCCTTCTAAACCTGGAGCGGGAGAAGAGTCTCGAACTCTCGACCTCAACCTTGGCAAGGTTGCGCTCTACCAACTGAGCTACTCCCGCGTTCACAACAGCTGCGTATTATAGAGGATGGGGTTTGGTTGTCAAGCACTGTGCTGCATGCGGGCCTTATCAGATCTATCATCCACTCGAATTCGTACGCTCCTTGATCAGCGGCCAGGCCTTGCGCAGGTAGTACAGCATCGACCACAAGGTCAGCACGGCTGCGATGATCATGAGTACCCTACCCCATGCACGCGTATCGATCACGCCGAACAGGGTGTCGTAGTACAGCAGCATCGGAATGGCGACCATCTGCGCCGTGGTCTTGATCTTGCCCAGCGAATGCACCGCCACCGACTTCGTGGCGCCGATCTGCGCCATCCATTCCCGCAGCGCGGAGATGGTGATCTCGCGGCCAATGATGATGAACGCGATGAGCGTGCCGACCCGATTCAGGTGCACCAGCTCGATCAGGGCGCCCGCCACCATCAGCTTGTCGGCGACCGGGTCGAGAAACGCGCCGAAGGCAGAGGTTTCATTCCAGCGCCGGACTAGGAAGCCATCGAACCAATCCGTGACCGCGGCCACGACGAAGATTGCCGTCGAGGCGATGCCTTTTTCAAACGGCGTCAGCCAGACGTCGGGCAGATAGAACACGCCGACCACCAGCGGAATCAAGGCCACGCGCAACCATGTCAACAGGATCGGAATATTCAGCGGCATCGCAAATCTGGAGGTGAAAGCAATCGGTATTCGCAGGTATGCATGCGGCTTGGGCGTCAAGCGCCGGCACGCAATTATCGTCTTAATTCAATGCAATTGCTTGTAAATGTCTTCTGCCAATTGCCGCGAAATACCATCCACCGAGGCCAGATCGTCCACGCTGGCGTCGGCTACGCCGCGCACGCCACCGAAGCGTGCCAGGAGCTTCTGACGCCGCTTGGCGCCAATACCCTCGATCTCTTCCAAACGCGACGCCTGGCGCGTCTTGGCGCGTTTGGCACGCATGCCTGTGATGGCAAAGCGATGCGCTTCATCGCGGATCTGGGCGATCAGCATCAAGGCCGCTGATTCTTTACCCAGCTCCTGCGGCGCGCGGCCGTCGGCAAAGATCAGCGTCTCCAGTCCGACCCGGCGCCCTTCCCCCTTGGCCACGCCGACGATCGAGGCGATGTCCAGCCCCAGTTCGACGAAGACCTGGCGCGCCATCTCGACCTGGCCCTTGCCGCCGTCGATCAGGGCAATGTCGGGCATGACGCTGTCGCCATTCGCCACTTTTTCATAGCGACGCATGAGCACCTGGCGCATCGCGGCGTAATCATCGCCGGGCGTGATGTCGTTGATGTTGTAGCGCCGGTATTCACCGTTCTGCATCGCGTGATGATGAAACACCACGCAGGAGGCCTGGGTCGCTTCGCCTTGGGTATGGCTGATGTCGAAACATTCGATGCGCAATGCCTCGACGTCGGCGATATCAAGACAGAGTGCATCGATTAGCGAGCGGGTGCGCGATTGCTGCGATCCCTGTTCCGATAGCAACCGGGCCAGCGAGATCTCGGCGCCTTTCTGCGCCATCTCCAGCCACTGCCGGCGCTGTGCCTGCGGCTGAAACAGCAGGTGGATGCGGTGGCCGCACTGCTCCATGAGCGCCAGCATCAAGGCCGGCTCATTGAGCTCATGGCTGACGATGAGCGTGCCGGGAATGAATTTTTCGATGTAGTGCTGCGCCAGGAAGGCTTTCAGCACTTCCACCGACAGGGCATCGTCGGCCGTCGCCACGGCGTGATCGACGTGGGTCGGGAAATAGGCCCGGTCGCCGAGATGACGACCGCCACGCACCATCGCCAGGTTGACGCAGGCGCGCCCGCCCTGCACCACCACGGCGATGATGTCGATGTCGGCATCGCCACCGGTATCCATGGTCTGCTGGTGAAGTACCCGCGACAGCGCCGAGATCTGGTTGCGCACGCCAGCGGCCTGCTCGAACTGCAGCGCCTCGGCAAAGACCAGCATTTTTGCGTTCAGTGTTTCGAGGACTTCGGTCTGGCGTCCGCGCAGGAATTTGCCGGCGTTCTCGACATCGATCGCATAGTCGTCGCGACTGATGAAGTCGACGCACGGCGCGCTGCAGCGGTGAATCTGATGCAGAAGGCACGGCCGCGTGCGGTTGGCGTACACCGAATCCTCACAGGTCCGCAGCAGGAAAACTTTCTGCAGGATCTGCATCGACTCCTTAACCGCCCAGGCGCTCGGGAACGGCCCGAAATACTGGTTCTTCCTGTCGACTGCGCCACGGTAATAGGCCATGCGCGGAAATTCCTGCCCCGTGATCTTCAGGTAGGGATAGGATTTATCGTCGCGAAACAAGATGTTGAAACGCGGCTGCAGCGACTTGATCAGGTTGTTTTCCAGGATCAGCGCTTCGGCTTCGCTGCGCGTCACCGTCGTCTCCAGGCGGGCGATCCGATCGACCATCATGGCGATGCGCGGGCTGGTCAGCGTCTTCTGGAAATAACTGGAGACGCGCTTCTTCAGGTCCCGCGCCTTCCCCACGTACAGAACATTGTTCTCGGCGTCGAAATAGCGGTACACGCCCGGCAGGTGCGGCAGACCCGCCACTGTTTCAAGCACGACAGCGCGCGGATCGGGAATTACTGGCTCGGACATCGTGACGGTTGGCGCTTCATGTGGCGTTGCAGGATCAGGGTCGGGGTCAGGCCGCAGAGAGCGACCGAATTGTCTTGCGGGCGGCTAGATAGCGCGCATCCTTCTGCAGGTCGTTCCAGTCCGCCGGCTTCTGCATCGGAATCAGCCGCAGGATGCGCCGAGTCGATGCATCAACCACGGACGGCTCACGCAGCGTGCGGTCGAGGCCATCGAGCAAGACGTCGACCTTGTCCGGTGAATTACAGATCAGGACCATGTCGCAGCCGGCGCGCAATGCAGCATGAGCACCATCGACCACGCCACCGGCAACGCTGGCGCCCTCCATGCTGAGATCATCGCTGAAGATCACGCCATCGAAGGCGAAGCGCTTGCGCAACATGGACAGCCATTTTTTCGAGAAGCCGGCCGGATAACGGTCGACTTTGGGATAGATCACGTGAGCGGGCATCACCGCGGCCAGGCTCAGGCCCAGCCAGTCGTACGGCGCGGCATCCTCGCCGAGGATCTCCTCGAGAGTGCGCTCGTCGACAGGTACGGCAATGTGCGAGTCGGCCTTGACGAAACCATGTCCCGGAAAATGCTTGCCGCAATTGGCCATGCCGGCCAGCGCCAGACCGTGATTCAGACTCTTCGCCAGCAGCGTGACCACCCGTGGATCGCGATGGAAGGCCCGGTCGCCGATGATGCTCGACTCACCGAAATCGAGATCGAGCACCGGCGTGAAACTGAGGTCGACACCGCACGCGCGCAGCTCGGCGCCGAGCACGTAGCCCGCCGCTCTGGCCGCCTGCATCGCATGCATGGCGCCGGTGCCGGGGCCGGCATGGGCATCGTCCATCCACATCTCGCCGAGCGCGCGCATCGGCGGCAGGTGGGTGTAGCCGTCGGTGCGAAAGCGCTGCACGCGGCCGCCCTCGTGATCGACGCACACCAGCACGTCGGGCCGCACCTCCTTGATCTCTGCCACGAGCTCGGTGAGCTGCTGCCGACCCTGCCAGTTGCGTGCGAACAGGATCAGCCCGCCGACGAGCGGGTCGGCGAGGCGGCGCTTGTCGTCGGCATCGAGTGCGGTCGATGCGATGTCGAGCACGACCGGTGCCTGGCGGCCTTCGGCGTAGGCTTCGCGTGCGGCCTTCAGCGCCTTCTTCTGCTTCTTCTTGCTGCTCATGGTGTTGTCTCCAGGGTCTCGACGATGACGAAGCTGGCCGCGTAGTCGGCCTCGTCGGTGACGCTCACGTGCGCCACCAGGCGGCGCTGCGTGAACCATTCCGCCAGCGCGCCATGCAGGCGGATTTCGGGCTTGCCGCTCGATCGCTTGACGATCTCGCAGCCGCGCCAGGTCATCGGCGTTCGCATGCCGAAGCCGATCGCCTTCGAAAAGGCCTCCTTGGCCGAGAAGCGCGTGGCGAGGTAGCGGATGCCGCGCTCTTCGAGCTGCACGCGTCGCGCATGGAACACGCCGATCTCGTGCGGCCCGAGCACGCGCTCGGCGAAACGATCACCGCGGCGCGCGAGCACCGCGCGGATGCGGCGCACGTCGCAGATGTCGGTGCCGACGCCGAAGATCACCTGCGCTCGGCCGCTGGCTCAACGCGCAGCGGGGCTGGCGATCACGTCGAGGTAGGCACGCACGGCCTCGCGCATGCCGAGCAGCAACGCATCGGCGATCAGCGCATGACCGATCGAGACCTCGAGCACGCCCGGCACTTCCGCGAGAAACAGGCCGAGGTTGTCGCGGTTGAGGTCGTGACCGGCGTTCACGCCGAGCCCGGCAGCCGCGGCAGCGCGTGCCGTGGCGGCAAAGCGCTCGAGCACGGCGCCTTCCCGCGGTGTGCCCCAAGCCTGCGCGAACGGCTCGGTGTAGAGCTCGACGCGATCGGCGCCGATGGCCCTCGCCGCGGCCATCGCGCCCGGATCCGCATCGACAAACAGGCTCACGCGAACGCCGAGGGAGCGCGCTTCGTCGATCAGCGGTGCGAGCCGCGCGCCGTCGGCCGCGAAGTCCCATCCGTGGTCGGAAGTCGCTTGCTCCGCGCTGTCGGGCACGAAGGTGCACTGCTGCGGCCGCACCTCGCGAACGAGCTCCATCAGGTTGTGGAACGGGTTGCCTTCGAGGTTGAACTCGGCCTCCGGCCAGCCGCGCATGAGCGCGTGCAGATCGGCGACATCGTGCCGACGCACGTGGCGCTCGTCGGGCCGCGGATGCACGGTGATGCCGTGCGCGCCGGCTTCGAGCGCGACGGTCGCCAGGCCCACGACGCTCGGGATCGCGAGATCGCGCTGGTTGCGCAGCAGCGCAATCTTGTTGACGTTGACGGAAAGCGCCGTACCGCGGCGCTGACGGTCGAGGCCGGTGGTGATCATCGGATTCATCGTGCGTTCACAGGCCCAGCGACTGCGCGTCGATCATGACCTGGCGGGTTCGCAGCTGCGAGGAGCCGAGATGATAGTGAAGCTGTGCGCGCAACAAGGGTCGAAGCTCGGTGAGCGCGCCGCGCGCCGCGGCCTGCAAAGCGCGCAGGTCGCCGGCCGCGAGCGCATCGCGCAAGGCGAGCAGCGTGGCGCCGCTGGTGCTCGCATCGCCGTCGTCGAGGGTCTCGACGACACCCGCATCGGCCAGCAACCGGAAGCGTGCTTCAGGCCGTACCGCGCGCTGCGAAGCGGTCTCGGTGCCGAGGTCGGGGAGCAGGCCGATCTCCTTCAGCAGCACGAGCTCGAAGGCGCGCAACGCCGCCTGCGCCTCGGCCTCGCGCGCACTGCCGAGCGATGCGATCGTCGCCGCATAGGCATCGAACAACAGCGGGTGCGGATCGTGCCGCGCCAACAGCTTCATCAGGAGCTCGTTCAGATAGAAGCCACTGAACAGTGCAGCGCCCGTCAGCATCGCCAGCCCACCGGTCCACTCCGCTGCTCGCAAAGTGTCGACCTCGCGCATCTCGCTGTCGGCAGGCGCTCGGCCGAGCGTCACCTGGATGCGCTGGAACGGCAGCAGCACGCTGCGCAATTGCGAGAACGGCTTCTTCGCGCCTTTGGCAGCGACCGCAATCCGGCCCTGCTCGCGAGTGAACACGTCGAGGATCAGGCTCGACTCGCTCCAGTCGTAGCGATGCAGCACGTATGCCGTGAGCGGCGCCTGACGAGCGGAGCGCGTGACCACCGGCGACGTGCGAGGTGCGGCGCGCGGGCTATTCGTAGCCGTAGGAGCGGAGGTGCGCTTCGTCGTCGGCCCAGCCGCCGCGCACCTTGACCCACAGCTCGATGAACACCGTGGCGCCTAGCAAGCGCTCGAGTTCCTGACGCGTCTCGGAGCCGATGCGCTTGAGCCGCTCGCCGCCGCTGCCGATGACCATGCCCTTGTGCGCGTCGCGCTCGACCACGATGGTGGCGGCGATGCGGCGCAAGTTGCCCTCTTCCTCGTAGCGGTCGATGATGACCGTCGACGTGTAGGGCAGCTCGTCGCCGGTGAGCCGGAACAGCTTCTCGCGCACGATCTCGGCGGCCAGGAAACGGTCGCTGCGGTCGGTCAGCGCGTCTGCTTCGTGCAACCATGGCTGTTCGGGCAGGTAGGGCTCGACGATGCCGAGCAGCCGCTCCACGTCGCTCGATTTCTTGGCGCTGAGCGGCACGAATTCGGCGAACGGGTGGCGGGCCTGCATCTTCTGCAGCCACGGCGCGAGATCAGAGCGGCGCTTGATCTCGTCGAGCTTGTTGGCGATCAGGAAGACCGGCTTGCCGGAATCGATCAGTGCCAGCACCTTCGCGTCGTCGAGCCCGAAACGGCCGGCTTCGACGACGAA
>JACMRD010000083.1 GCA_014376645.1 Herminiimonas sp.
ACGGCGGTCTGGCCGTGTGCGCCGATGAGTGCCTGGCCGACGCCGTCGGCCACCTTGACGGTGCTGGCGGCATTGCCGCTGACGGCGCCCAGATTCAGGTAGAACACTTCTTGCGGTTTGGCCAATCCGTCGTGTGGCAGGCTGACCGTGACGGTCTTGGCCGTTTCTCCAGCTGCGAACGACAGGGTACCGCTGGTCGGGATGTATTCCGAACCTGCCAGCGCGCTTCCGTTCGAGGTTGAGTATCCAACGGAAAAGCTGTTGGTTGTGGCCCGGTCCAGCACCACGCCGAAGCTGACCGTATCGGCCTTGGCGTCGACGACCACGTCGCGCACCGATAATCCTGCAATATGCGTTGCATCGGCCAGTAAATCCTTGTCCACGATGGTGGCAGTGCCGAAGCCGCGTGCGATCACTGCATTGACGGCACTGCTCAGGCTGAGGCCGAAATCCAAGGGAATATTGGTCGATGAATCGGCCCGCAATGTTACTCGCACGGTCTGTGTCGTGACGCCGGCAGCGAAGACGAGCTGACCGCTTTGCGAGACGAAGTCGTAGTTCGAATTGGCAGTCTCGCTGATCGTGCCGTAGTTCACCGTTACCTGGGAGCTCGAAGGCGCATCCAGGGTCACCACAAAATCGACGTAGCCATCGCGCTCGCCAACGATTTTGTCACTGATGCTGATGTAAGTAGTCATGGGTTGTCCGGATCTCTTTTGGTTTGATTGATCTGCGAGGAATTCGAAAATGGGCGGTGATAATATTTGTTCGAGTCTCGGACGCCGCTGACCGATAGCAGTATCCGTACGACGCGCCGGCTACCTGGCGGGCGATCTTCAGCGACTCGAACAACCGAAACCGATCTGAGGAATCAATCGCGACGATTTGGTTAAATAAAAAAATATTGTTAGAACGATAGCAGAAGACAATTCTTTTGTAGAGAAAAATGCATGCCGAAAACATTGCAATCTCTATATTTATTTTGAGCAATACATTTGCACAATCCGGTATTTTTTGCATAAAGCAGAGCACTGACCGACCATTTGATGAACTATTTGGGCCGCATACCGAATCTTGCCCGGAATCCGGATCGGCCTATCACAGCGCCCAATGACACCCGCCGTGGTCTTTAGGCAGGGGTGGATGCCAAGCTGTCAATCTTGTGTTTCGCGCATTCCCTGCGGTGGCGGTGTCAAAACGGCTCTCAGCTTCGGCGCAGCTTTAGCCACCGTAGGAAAAGTGATCGCCTCCTCGATTTGCCCTGTCATCTCTGCAACAACTTTCCGCATCACTCCCCGATTACGCTACATTACAGAAACTAAATTTTGGTGAGCAACATCCATCCGATGTTGCCTGCCTGTCATTCACGCACGAGGTGAAGCTTGTTCGATTCGATCCGTCCCCTGTTCCAGGCGCTGGCGCCTGCCGTGGATTTCTGTTCCCTGCGCCTGGTGTCCGAATCCAGTGAAGCCGTCATGGTGCGCCAGGATGTCCTGCAACCCCTCCAGAGCAGCGTCGATACCGGTGCCATGGTCACGGTGATCCATCGTGGCGGCTATGGCTATGCTGCTACCTCGAACCTCTCGCGGGCCGGACTGCGCGATGCGATCGAGCGGGCCGTGGCCTGGGCTGCCGCCAGCGCCGGACGATCGGTAGTCGATTTTGCGCAGGTGGCGCATGCCCGGCCGGGCGGCAAATATGCGGGTCCTGCGGTGAACGGCACGCCACTCCTGCCACGCAAGGAGCTCATCGCGCTGCTGATGGCCGAATCGCGCAGCTGCAAGATCGACGAGCGGATCGTCGACTGGTATGCCTCCATCGGTACTGTCGAGTCCACCCAGCTCTACCTCAGCGCCGATGGCGCCGACGTGCAGCAGCAAATGCGCTACGTGATCCCAAATCTGGCCGTCACTGCCAACGCCGGCGCCGATACCCAGACCCGTAGCCTCGGCGGGCAGTACAACGGTTACTGTCGTCAGGGCGGACTCGAGATCCTGCAGCAGGCCGGCTTCTACGGCGCCGGTCCGCGCATCGCGGCGCAGGCGATCGAATTGCTTGGCGCGCCCGATTGCCCGAGCGGCAAGATGGACCTTTTGCTGATGCCGACGCAGATGATGTTGCAGATTCACGAGTCGATCGGCCATCCGATCGAGCTCGACCGCATCCTCGGGGACGAACGCAATTTTGCTGGCACCAGTTTCGTCACCCTCGATATGTTCGGTCACTTTCAGTACGGCTCGCCGCTACTTAACGTGAGCTACGATCCGACCCGCCCGGAACAGTTCGCCAGCTACGGCTGGGACGACGAGGGCGCACCGGCCGAAAAAGTCTTCGTCATCCGCGACGGTATCCTTCAACGGCCGCTTGGCGGCGCGATCTCGCAGGCCCGCGCCGGCGTCGACGGCGTGGCCAATGCGCGCGCCTGCAGCTGGAACCGGGCGCCCATCGGCCGCATGGCGAACCTGAATATCGAAGCCGGCAGCAGCAGCCTGGCCGACATGATCGGCTCGGTCCAGCGCGGCGTGCTGATGGACACCAATGTCTCCTGGTCGATCGACGACTCGCGCAACAAGTTTCAGTTCGGTTGCGAATTCGGCCGCCTGATCGAGGACGGCGAATTGAAGGGCGTGGTCAAGAATCCGAACTACCGCGGTATCTCCGAGCGCTTCTGGCGCTCCCTGAAAGCGGTAGGCGATGCCGCAACCTTCGATGTCATGGGCACGCCGTTCTGCGGCAAGGGCGAGCCGTCGCAGGTGATCCGGGTCGGCCACGCGTCGCCGGCCTGCTTGTTCGCCGATGTCGATGTCTTCGGAGCCCACGCATGATGCGCGCTTATTTCCAGGCGCTGGCCGCGTTGCTCGACCAATCGCTGCAGGGCGCCGAACAATACAAATGCTGGTTCGCCGCTGAGGCGACGGACTTCGTGCGCTTCAACCGCAGCGCGATCCGGCAGTCCGGCCATGTCCGCCAGAGTATCCTGACCCTTGACCTGATCGACGGGCGGCGCCATGCGGCCAGCGTCGTCACGCTGGCCGGTGACCTCGAGCAGGACTGGGCGCTGGTCGCGGCGACGATCAGCGCACTGCGCGTCCAGCTGCCGGATCTGCCGGACGATCCGTATCTGCGCCTGCCCTCGGCTGTGACATCGAGCGAGCACGCCATGGCCGGTACGCTGCCGCCGACCGGCGAGATGGTCGACCAGATACTGGTAGCAGCCGTCGGACTCGATCTGGTGGGTATCCTCGCGGCCGGGCCGATCTACCGCGGCTTCGCCGATGCGGCCGGTCAGCGCAACTGGCATGAAAGCGCGACCTTCAACCTCGACTGGAGCCTGTACCTGAGCGGTACCGAAAGCCGCGACAAGGCGGTCAAGTCCTCGTATGCCGGCGCCGATTGGGATGGCGCCGAATTCAGGCGTCGCATCGACGCCGCGCAGGCCAATCTGGCTCTGCTGGCGCGTCCGCCCGTGAACATTGCACCCGGCGCGTACCGCGCCTACCTGACGCCGACGGCGGTCAATGAAATCGTCGGCATGTTCAACTGGAATGGCCTGTCCGAAAAAGCCCTGCGCACGCGCCAGAGCGGCTTGCGGCGCATGCGCGACGAAGGGATGTGTCTGCATCCGTCGATTACCCTGCGCGAACTGACGGCCGACGGCATCGCACCGGATTTCCAGGCAGAAGGCTTCACCAAGCCGGACAGCGTGACGCTGATTGAAGGTGGACGCCTGGTCGGTAGCATGATCGCGCCGCGCACGGCCACCGAATACGGTCTGCTCACGAACGGCGCCGACGCCGATGAAAGCATGAAGTCGCTCGACCTGGCCGCCGGTGATCTGGCGATGGCCGACGCCCTGCGGCAGCTCGGCACCGGTATCTATGTCAGCAATCTCTGGTACCTGAACTTCTCGGACCGGGCCAACTGCCGCATCACCGGCATGACGCGCTTCGCGACTTTCTGGGTCGAGAACGGTGAGATCGTCGCCCCCCTCAACGTGATGCGCTTCGATGAATCGGTCTACCGCCTGCTCGGCGATAATCTGCTGGCACTGACGCGCGAGCGTGAGTTCATCATCGCCAACGATACCTATCTGGAGCGCAGCACCGCGAGTGCCCGGATGCCGGGTGCGCTGGTGAAGGACTTCAGCTTCGTGCTCTGAGCCGCTTGCCCAGAGTCAGGCAGAGCCGGCCTGGCGCGTCCTGGTCGGCCTTTTCTGCACCGGAAGCCATAGAAACTGCAGTTCATCGCACCGGGCTTGTAGCGAGAACAACTTTTACCTACTGTACGAGCCTGCACGCGGCCGGCAACGTTCGGCCGCGATCGCGCCGGACACATGGCAAGACGATTTTTGGATGGATACGATAACAATGAAAAACGACATGATCCTCAACCATCTGGCAACGCCGCATACGTCGCGCCGGCGCTGGCTCATCGCCGGCGGCGCCGTCGTGCTGGTCGGCGCGGTGGCCGCCGGCGGCTGGGTCGTGACGCGCGGCGGCGACAAGAAGCCCGTCGATGCGGCGCCCAAAAAAGCCGATGTGCTGGAGTTGTCGTCTACCGACAGCATGTTGGTGGAGGCCCGTGAATTGCGGGTCATGCTGCCGATCTCAGGCTCGCTCGCCGCATTGAACCAGGCAACCGTCAAGTCGAAGGTGGCCGCCGAAGTGCGCGTTACGCCGGTGGCCGAAGGCATGCGGGTCACGCGCGGTCAGATGGTCGTGCAGCTCGATGCGGCCGACCTGCGGGCGCGCCTGTCGACCCAGGCAGCAGCACTCGACGACGCCCGGGCGCGGCTGGCGCTGGCACGCAAGAATCAGGAAAACAACCTGGCGCTGCTCAAGCAGAAATTCATTTCGCAGAATGCCGTCGACACCGCGCAGAACAGCGTCGAACTGGCGGAGGCGACCTTGAAGTCGGCGCAATCCCAGCTGGAGATCGCTCGTCGCGCCGTCGACGATGCCGTGGTGCGCTCGCCGATCGACGGCATCATCAGCAAGCGCTACGTCCAGCCCGGCGAGAAGGCAGCCCCCGACATGCCGCTTTTTGCAGTCGTCAACCTGCAGCAATTGATCCTGGAGGCAGCCGTGCCGGCCAGCGAGATTCCGAAAGTTGTCCCCGGCCAGCAGGTCGGCTTCAATGTCGAAGGCTTCGGCAAGCGCGCTTTCGCCGGCCGCGTCGCCCGCATCAATCCATCCGCCGAAACCGGCTCGCGCGCTATTTTGGTTTATATCGCGGTCGACAATGCCGATGGCGCGCTGAAAAGCGGCATGTTCGCCAAGGGCGGTATCACGCTCGAAAAAGCCGCACCGCAGCCGCTGATACCGACCGCGGCGCTGCGCCAGCAGAACGGCGCGCCGATGGTGCTGCGCATCGAAGGCCGCACGGTGGTGGCGCAACCGGTCACGCTGGGCCTGCGCAATGACGATGAAGGCCTGGTGCAGGTGGTCAATGGCCTCGCGGCCGGCAACCGCGTGATCGTGGTCCGGCTCGAGAACGTCAAGACCGGCGGCCAGGTCCGCTTGCCGGGCGATGCGGCGAAGGTCGTGGCACCCGCACCCGCACCCGCACCCGCGAAAGGCTGAGCCATGTGGATCACCAAAACCAGTATCAAGAATCCGGTCTTCGCCACCATGGTGATGGTCGCCCTGGTGGTGCTGGGCATGTTCTCCTACGCCGGTCTGGGTGTGGAACAGATGCCCAACGTGCAGGTGCCGGTGGTGTTCATTTCGGTCCAGTATCCGGGTGCCTCGCCCGAAGCCGTCGAGAACGACCTGACCAAGCCGATCGAAGACACGGTCAACACCGTCAGCGGCGTCAAGAAGATCCGCTCGAACACCTATGAAGGCCGCAGCGAGACCGTGGTCGAGTTCGAACTGTCGGTCAACGTCGACCGCGTCACCCAGGAAGTGCGCGACAAGATCGCCCAGATCCGCCCGGGCTTTCCGAAGGAAGCGAAAGACCCGTACATCGTTCGCTTCGACGGTGAAAACGCACAGCCCATCACCACCCTCGGCGTGGTCGCCACCGACCACACCCTGCGCGAACTATCGACCATGGCCGACCAGATCATCGTCAAGCGCCTGCAGGGCGTGGCCGGTGTCGGCAAGGTTACGGTCGGCGGCGCGGTCGCGCGCCAGATCCTGGTTAACCTGAAGCCGGAACAGCTGACGGCGCAAAACGTCGGCGTCGACGAAGTCATGCGCGCCATCCAGCTGACCAACCAGGATCTGCCGGCCGGCAGCATCAGCCGCGCCGAGTCCGAACAGCTGGTGCGGATCGAAGGCAAGATCAAGGATCCGCGCGGCTTCGGCAAGATCATCGTCGCCCGGCGCGGCAATGCGCCGGTACTGCTGGAACAGGTCGCCGACATCGTCGACGGCGAGCGCGAACAGTTCTCGATCTCACGCGTCAACGGCCAGCCGGCCATCAGCATTTCGGTGGTCAAGGTACAGGATGCGAACATCGTCGAAGTCGGCGATGGCGTGCAGAAAGCAGTGCAGGAGCTGGCCAAGCGCCTGCCGTCGGACGTCAAGATCAGCACCATCTACGCCAATTCCGAGTCGGTCAAGAGTTCGCTCGCCAACGTCAAGGAGACCATCATCGAAGGCGGCCTGCTGACGATGCTGATCGTCTTCCTGTTCCTGCATTCGTGGCGCAGCACGGTCATCACCGGGCTGACGCTGCCGATCTCGGTGATCGCCACCTTCATCGCACTGTCGGCTTTCGGGTTCACGCTCAATTTCCTGACGCTGATGGCGCTGTCGCTGTGCATCGGCCTGCTGATCGACGACGCCATCGTGGTCCGGGAAAACATCGTGCGCCATCTCGGCATGGGCAAGAGCCACCGTGATGCCGCCAGCGACGGCACCTCGGAGATCGGCCTGGCCGTCATGGCCACCACCTTCGCCATCGTCGCCGTGTTCGTACCGGTGGCCTTCATGAAGGGCATCATCGGACGCTTCTTCTTCCAGTTCGGCGTCACCGTCACGGTGGCGGTGCTGGTGTCGCTGTTCGTCAGCTTCACGCTTGACCCGATGCTGTCGTCGGTCTGGCGCGATCCGGCCGAAGGGCGCTTCAAATATCTGCCCTGGCTGGGCCGGATCATGGAAGCCATCGAGCACCGCATCGAGCGCCTGCACGACTTCTATGGCCGCATTCTCGAGCGTGCACTTGCCTGGCGCAAGACCACCCTGGCGCTGGCGTTCTCGCTGTTCATCGGCAGTTTCTTCCTGGTGCCCTTCATCGGCACGGAATTCATGCCCGACACCGATCAGGGCTACACCACACTGAAGCTCAAGACCGCCGTCGGCTCCAGCCTGGCCTATACCGATTCGAAAGTGCGCCAGGTCGAAGAGATCCTGAAGGCCTATCCGGAAATC
>JACMRD010000084.1 GCA_014376645.1 Herminiimonas sp.
AATCCCGCATGGGAGCGGGCTTTTAGATGCTACTAGACTTGCTGGGATCGTATATTGGTGGAAGCGGCGGGAATCGAACCCGTGTCTTCCTACCACGTCGCAAGTCGTTGAAAATCTAGTTTTCGCTGCCTGGTCTAACTCGGGCCATCATGCCATTTGGGGTTCCGACTTGGGGTGATGGTAATCCAAAGCCACCGGTCAGTCGCGTGTTGAAGCCAATTTGCTGTGAGTTAAAAGACCTGTCAGTCGTCTTGGCGCGATCGCTTTGGTCCATTGCGGTCGTTAATGTACAGTAACGACTTTCGCTCTTCATCCTTACACAACAAAGAACCCAGGCGCATGGCCCTGAAAAAATCCGACCTATATTCTTCCCTTTGGGCTTCGTGCGACAAACTGCGCGGGGGCATGGATGCCAGCCAATATAAGGACTATGTCCTTTTCATGCTGTCCATCAAATACATCAGCGACAAGTACGGTGACAGCGATGACTTCGCCCCGCCGGTGACGATCCCTTAGTGTTCTTCATTCCGTGACATGATCGCGCTAAAAGGCAAAAGCGATATTGGCGACAAAATCAACACGCAGATCATTGCGCCTCTTGTCGAGACCAGTAACCCAGACAATAAAACCGTTATAGTGCTTGACGGCACGTACCTCGACTTGCTTCACGCAGACCTCCGTTGAGTCTTGGAAAGAAACATCGCCATGTAGGCACGGTGGTGCAGCGTTTTTTGTTTGGTGGCAAGCGCCTTGACGAAGTCACGCGCTGCCGTGTCGGTCAGGAAGATGTTGGACGCGTCGTCGCGCTGAATCTCCAGGTAATAGTGGCCGTTGTCGACGACCTCATATACATCCCAGCCTTGCGCGCGTGCTGCGGTAGAATCGTCGGTGTTCCAGTTTGAAATCAGCATATTTTTTCTGAACATGGAAGGCTAACTGGTTGATTACAAAGCCTCTTATTATTTCGTAAGAGAGCGTAAGATTTACATAGATTGATGTAGATCTAAACAGCAAGTACCTGATTTAAAACGATAAGAGTAAAAACAGAGAATTATTTAATCCAAAAAGTTCACATTTCGAATGACCAGAATGAAAATTGCCGTATGACCGTCCCGCAAAAGCTTTCCTTCAAACAGCAGCAACTGATCGTTCGGGAAGATGCGATCGTCGATGCAGTCAACGGCCTGCTCGCAAAAAAAGGCTATGACCTGATGACCATGGACGAGGTCGCAGCCGAAGTCGGGATCGCCAAGGCCAGCCTCTACAAGCATTTCCCCTCCAAGGAGGCGCTGGCCGCAGCCGCCATGATCCGGCTGCTGGAAAACACCTTGGGTTACGTGCGCTCGCTGTCCGCCGACATTCCGGCGATCGCACAGTTGCGGGCCATCCTGCAATGGGCGCTGCAGGTGCGGATGCAGGGCGGGTTGCCGACTTTGCCAGCGGAGAACACCACGCTGCGCGACGGCTTGATCAACAACATGAAATATGTCGGTAAGGTGCTCGACCTGAATGAATTGTTGGGCGACCTGATCGAGCAGGCCAAGAAAGAAGGCGCGATCCGGGCCGACCTGCCGACCGAAGTCGTGCTCTTCACGATCTATGCGCGCTCGTGCGATCCGAGCGTCGATTACCTTAAGATGATGGGACAGTACACCGACGTGCAGATCGTCGATTTCCTCTTGCTTACCTGTTTCAACGGACTTGGCTGATCCGGAAAAAGCAGGTGCCGGTCCGGCTGTCACTCGGGACCGCAGATCGCAGATGTCAAATCACGGACGTAAAAAAGCCGGCCCGCAGGCCGGCTTCATCAAAGCGGTACTAAATTACTTCTTGACTGCGTCAGCAGCTTTGGTTGCATCTTTGGCAGCGTCTTTAGCAACGGCTGCGTCTTTCGATGCATCTTTTGAAGCGTCTTTGGCTGCATCGGCAGCTTTCGATGCGTCGGCCGAAGCAGCTTTGGCAGCGTCAGCAGCAGCATCAGCAGCCGCTGGAGCAGCAGCAGCTGGTGCAGGTGCAGGCTCAGCAGCAGGTGCTGGTGCAGGGGCAGCCATTGGAGCTGGTGCTGGAACGACGACTTCTTCTTTTTTGCTGCAAGCAGCAAGAGCGATAGCCAACAGCGATGCGATCAATAATGTTTTTTTCATGGGTTTTCCTTCGAAAGAATAATAAAAATGTCGCGATGAATAATTACCGGTAATTATCGCTCTATAGGGCCTTTCCGCATGAAACGATGCGATGCAACATGTCGAAAGCTTCCTAACCCGTAATTATAGCGGCTTTTTTTGCGACGGGCGCAACCGCTTTGCTTTTTAGTAAGTAATTCGTAAGGTTTTCTCGGAACAGCGCCAGTAAAATAACACACATTGAACTGGACTAAACGTGGTTTGGACCGTTCGCTGCATCAAACCGGGCCGAGCGAGAGCCAGCCGTCGCAGTACCAAAGGTACAGTGCTTCCCGCACGTCTTCCGACACGCCTGCGAGGGAGGCGCCATTGATCGCACGCTCGTCTGCCAGCGCCGCCAGCGACGTGCGGTCGGGGCGATTGACGCCGAACGATTCGCCATTGATGAACACGTGCGCGCCTCGATACAGCATCTGCGTCTTGCGCGCCAGCGCCACGCCGCGCCTGGCGGCTGACTGTGCAAAGCGGACCGCCGAGAGCGCGCGCGTGGGTGGCGAGAAAACCACACTTGCTTTGGGCTCCGACAGGTACTCGCCTAAAAAAATTGCGATGTCGTCGTCTGTAAAACGCACCTTCTGCAACTGCTCGGCGATCTGGGCCAGCATCGCGCCGTCGATCTGGGCTGGATGGCTGGTGGGTTTCAGGTCGGGATCGGCGTAGCGTCCCGGCAGATCGATGGTGTCGCC
The DNA here is from genome assembly GCA_014376645.1 of Herminiimonas sp. GTDB lineage: Bacteria > Pseudomonadota > Gammaproteobacteria > Burkholderiales > Burkholderiaceae_D > JANXSS01. The sequence goes on from JACMRD010000084.1 coordinate 2,870, forward strand.
CATGAACTGCAGGAAGGCTTCGCCCAGTTCCTGGTAAGCCGGTGCCCGAAAGCCGATCGAATAGGTCATGCACTCGCCGATTGCCACGCCGTCATGCGCATAGTGCGGAGGCAGGTACAGCATGTCGCCGGGGTCGAGCACGAATTCCTGCTCCGGGACGAAATTGCGCAGCACCTTCAGCGGCAAGCCTTCGACCAGCGTCAGATCGCGCTGCGCGCCGATGCGCCAGCGCCGCTGACCATGCGCCTGCAGCAGGAACACATCGTAGGAGTCCACATGCGGCCCGACGCCGCCGCCCTCGACCGCGTAGCTGATCATCAGGTCGTCTAGCCGCGTATCGGGGATGAAGCGGAACTGGCGCAGCAGCGCGTCGGCGGCTGCGTCGTGCAGGTTGGCGCCCTGTACCAGCAGGGTCCAGGCGGCGGATTTCGGCGCCGGGCCGGGCAAGCTATTGAACGGACCGTGCTGCATTGCCCAGCCGGGTTTTTTGGTGGTCCGGCTGACCAGGCGCGATTCGACATCCTCGCGCGCAGCCAGGGCGAAGAGTGTCTTGGTATCGAGGAGCGGCGTGAAGCCAGCGATCGCCTGGCGGATGACCAGGGGTTTCTTGTGCCAGTAGTCGCGCAGGAAGACGGCGGGCGTGATGCCGCCCAACAAAGGGAGTTTTTTCATGTCGACATTATAAGTGGTGCGCCCGGTGCGGGCGGCGGAACTCTTTTGACAAAATCAACCCGAATCAGTCGGTGCCCGGGTACTTTGCACGGCGTCGTGGGCTGCGATGAACGATTGCTACTGGGTCAACCGGCGCTTCGCCATGATTGCAAGACTCCGGCAGGCTGATCCAAATTGACTGGACCGGCGCACTGCGCGGTTATAATTCCGGCATATTCAACGAAAGGAAACGATATGAAGATTGCCAAGAATACGGTAGTGACGGTGCACTATAAATTGTCTGATGCACAGGGCAATCTGATCGAGGAAAGCCAGGACCCGATGGTTTATCTGCACGGCGGGTACGAAAACACGCTGCCGAAAATCGAAGAAGCCCTCGATGGCAAGGAAGTCGGTTTCAACACCACGATTCAGGTCGAGCCGGACGACGCTTTCGGTGAATACGATCCCGCGCTGGTCAAGGTCGAGCCACGCAACCGCCTGCCGACTCCGCTGGAAGTCGGCATGCAGTTCGAAGGCATGCCCGACGGCGACAACGAAGAAGAGGAAGCGCTGATCTTCACCGTGACCGACATCGCTGACGACAAGGTGGTCCTGGATGGCAATCATCCATTGGCCGGCATGGCGTTGCGCTTCACCCTCAACGTGAGCGAAGTGCGGATCGCCACCGATGAAGAAGTCACGCATGAACACGTGCACGGCGCCCATGGTCATCATCACGACGATGGTGACGACGATGCTGGAGATCAGTTCCGTAGCCAGCCGGTTCACTAGACTGGTCTAACCGTTTCAATTGCCGGGCGGCGCAACGCCGTTCCGGCATGCAGTTATTGCGACGCCGTGCGCAGCGCGGAAGACGGCGTGCTCATCGTCAAAACCGCGGGCGAGCTTGGGTCGACCGTCATGCGCACCCAGCCGGGCGCCACCGCCACGTCCCCCAGGTTGCCGCGCCACGTCAGCGCAGTGGGTGTGCCTGCCGCATCGCCGGTCTGCCCGTGAATTAACACCACCTTGCCATTGAAGCGGCCGGTCAGCGTCGTGATCTGCTTGCGGATTTCGGCGAAGCCATCCCGTCGTGCGCCCAGGCCCAGCAATCCGCGCGCATCGGGCGTCGCCATCGGGTCGCCATCACAGAACAGGACGATGCCCGTTGCGCCTTTCTGGGCCGCGAAGCCGAAGACGCGATGCAACCAGTCGCGGTCGGCGATCATGCGGTCCTCGAACTCGCTGTTACGTCCGGCAGCGGCGATGAAATCGTTATTGTTGGCCGGCAGGTGCAGGGTGGCGAACACCATGCTGCCGATGTCCCAGCGGAGGTTCTCCACATAGGTGCGGAATTTCGGCGTGCTGGCCTGACGCGCCAGCGGCAACTTGCTCGCGCCGAATGAAAACTCATCGTCAAAAAACAGGTCGCGGATGCGGCTCAGGCGCTCGATCGCCAGCGAGCGGCCGGTGGCCGTCCTGCAGCCGCTCCAGTCGCTGGCGGCAATCGACACGATCAACCCGTTCTTGGCCGACTGGAACAGTTCCTTGCGCTTGAAAAGCAGCTTGTCGGAGCAATTTTCCTGACTTGTCTTGATACCGCTGCTGACCACGAAGGCCAGGTTTTCGGCATCGGTGGCGACAATCGCCTCGCGGATGCCGGCATCGCCACTGGCGTGCGACGCGCCAGGCGCGATGACACCGAAGCTGAACGCGACCGGCTGTGCCATCGCGGCGCCCGCGCCCAGCAAGATCACGGTCAGCAGCAAACGCTGCAGCGGGCGCGCGGTTGAATACGCCCTGAGGCCGGCACAAGGCTGCGCCTTACGGCGTCCGGGCAGGGCGGCGATCATTGCGGCAGCTCGCCGCCGGCCAGACGTTTGAGCCGATACAGGGCGTCGAGCGCAGCACGCGGCGTCAGCTGATCCGGATCGATTTCCTCGAGCGCGTTGCCGACGGCAGCCAGCGCCGGATCGGCCAGGCTCGCCTCGAACGCTTCTGCCGACTCGGCGTCGGCCGTCTCAGGCAGGGCCGCGGCGCTGGTAAAGAGATCGAATTGCGGCGTGCTCTGCAGCGAGTGCGCTTCCAGGGTGGCCAGGTGCTTGCGCGCGGCGCGAATCACGGACGGCGGGACGCCGGCCAGCTGGGCGACCTGCAGGCCATAGCTTTGCGATGCCGGTCCGGGCTGCACCGCATGCAAGAACACGATGCTGTGCTTGTGCTCGATGGCCGACAGGTGCACGTTGGCGGCGCTCGCGTGCAGCTCTGGCAATTGCGTCAATTCGAAATAATGGGTCGCAAACAGCGTGAAGCTGCGCGTGCTCTCGATCAGGTGCCGTGCGATCGCCCATGCCAGCGCCAGACCATCGAAGGTCGAGGTCCCGCGTCCGACTTCATCCATCAACACCAGCGAATGCGGCGTTGCGCCATTGAGGATCGCCGCCGACTCGGTCATCTCGACCATGAAGGTCGAGCGGCCCCCGGCCAGATCGTCGGCCGCGCCGATGCGGGTGAAGATGCGGTCGATCGGGCCAATCACCGCACGCGTGGCCGGCACGAAACTGCCGACGTAGGCCAAGAGCGTGATTAGCGCCACTTGGCGCATGTAGGTCGATTTGCCGCCCATGTTGGGGCCGGTGATCAGCAACATGGTGCGATCGGCATGCAGCGAGCAGTCATTGGCGATGAAGCGCTCGATCTGCTTTTCCACCACCGGGTGACGTCCCTGTTCGATCTCGATCACCGGGTGCGCGACCAGTTGGGGGGCGCACCAGCCGCAACGCTGCGCATGGTCGGCCAGCGCCACCAGCGTGTCGAGCTGGGCGATCGCCTGGGCGATCGACTGCAGGACTGCGATCGATGGCGCCAGGTCGGCGACCAGATTCTCGTACAGGAATTTCTCGCGGCTTAGCGCCCGGTCCTGTGCCGACAGCGCCTTGTCCTCGAAGGCCTTCAATTCCGGCGTGATGTAGCGTTCGGCGTTTTTCAATGTCTGGCGGCGGCGGTAATCGTCGGGCACCTTGTCGGTCTGGCCATGCGTGACTTCGATGTAGAAACCGTGCACCCGGTTGTATTCGACCCGCAGGTTGCCGATCCCGGTGCGGATGCGCTCGCGGGCTTCGAGGTCGAGCAGGAATTGTCCGGCGTTCTCGGACAGACCGCGCAGTTCGTCAAGCTCGGCATCGAAGCCGCGTGCGATCACACCGCCGTCGCGCGCCATCGCGGCCGGCTCGGCCATGAGTGCGCGCTCGAGCAGGTCGAGGCAATCGACCGGGGTCGCCAGGGCATACTGGATCGTGGCCAGCAGGGCGCTGCCGCCGTCGCTACCACTGGCTGGCTGGGCGTGGCCGGCCGTGCTGCAGAGGGCCACGTGATTGCGCAAGGAGGTAAGTTGCTGCAGACCGGCGCGCAACCCCGCCAGGTCGCGCGGGCGCGCCGACAGCAGGGCGATGCGGGTGGTGATGCGCTCGATGTCGGGAATGCCGCCCAGCACGCGTGCCAGGCTGGCCGACGCATCTGCCGCCAGCAGCACCGTGATCGCGGCATGCCGGGCGCTGGCAACGCGCTGCTCGCGCCGCGCGTGATGCAGCCAGTGCCGCAGCAGGCGTGAGCCCATCGCAGTGCGGCAATGGTCGAGCAGCGAAAATAGAGTAGGCGCGCCGGACGAGGCATCCTGGCCGCGAATGGTCTCCGTCAGTTCCAGGTTACGCCGGGTGGCAGCGTCAAGGCCGATGAATTCCTGCTCGGTTTCTACCAACAGGGTGCGTACATGTTGCAGGCCGGAACCCTGGGTCGAGCGGGCATAACGCAGCAAGGCGCCGGCAGCGCCTATGGCCGCTGCCATGGCATCGGCGCCGAAACCGGACAGTGTGGCTACCGCCAGTTGTTCCTGGAGGGCGCGTTCGCCATCGGCCACCTCGAACTGCCTGTCGGGACGCCGCACCGCCGTCGCCAGGCCATGCGCGAGGCAGAGTTCGTCCACGATCGCCTGCAGGGCCGGATCGATCGTGTCCGATACCAGCAGCTCGGCTGGCCCGATGCGTTCGAGTTCCTGTTTCAGCCGGGTGGAGACGGCACGTCCGTCGCCGCCGCATTCCATGAGCCGCAGGGTGCCGCTGGCCATCGACAGCCAGGCAATGCCGATCGTGGTGACCTTGCGCTGCTGTAGCGCGCACAGCGCCACCAGTGGGCGATCGGATTTGGCGGGCAGCAGGTCGGAATCCGACAGGGTGCCCGGCGTGATGACGCGCATGACCTTGCGCTCGACCGGCCCCTTGCTGGTGGCCGGGTCGCCGATCTGTTCGCAGATCGCGATCGATTCGCCCAACTTGACCAATTTTGCCAGGTACTGATCGGCGGCATGAAAGGGCACGCCAGCCATCTTGATCGGCTCGCCGTTGGAACTGCCGCGATGGGTCAGCGTGATGCCGAGGAGTCGCGCCGCTTTGGCAGCATCGTCGAAAAACAGCTCATAGAAATCCCCCATCCGGTAGAACAACAGCGTGCCTGGATGATCGGCCTTGATGCGCAGGTATTGCGCAATCATGGGCGTGTGCTTGGAGGCTTTGTCCTGCTGGTCCGAAACCGTCATGATGACTTTGAGAAAACGACGAGCGGCGCCGGCTGAAAAACGGCCTGCCGAAACGCCATATTGTATGCGAGGTGGGAGCGGCGCTGCAGGATGATTGCAA
>JACMRD010000011.1 GCA_014376645.1 Herminiimonas sp.
ACCGACTTGAATTTTTCGTCTTCCTCGCGCTGCACGATCGGGATTACCTTGCCGCCGCTGCGGACCTTGGCCTGCACGAAAGTGAAGCCGCCGAACCAGACCATGTCGAGCTTGTTGTTCAACAGACCTTCCACCGAGGCTGCATAGTCGGTGACCGGCGTGAACTCGATTTTCATCGACAACTTTTTCTCGAGGTAGTCGCCCAGCGGCTTGAACTTGCGTTGCAACTCGGTTGGCGATTCGTCCGGAATGGCCGACACGCGCAGGACTTGCTGCGCCTGGCTGATTCCGGCGGATGTCAGCAGAAACGCGCCGATGGCAACTGCCAGCAGGCGTTTGGCGGGATGGAGCAGGAATAATTTTTTCATGGCGAACCTCGGCGGAATGAAACGAATGAAACGAATGCAACGAATGCAACGGTCAGGAACCAGCGGATTCGAACGAGCAGGCATGCGGCAGATCGGCATCCGAAATGGCTGGCTCCGCTTGAATGGCGAATCGACTATCATAGCAAAAATTGCACGGCATGATGGGTAACGCACAGTCTTCAGTCCGTGGGCCGACTATGCTGCAAGAGACGACTCCCTCCCTTTTTCGGTCGGCAGCACCGGCCCGCTTCCCATGCACGATGGCTTCATTCAACTCCACGCACCGAACAGCGACCTGATCCAGGACGAGCTGCGCGCCGGCCTGCTGGCGCCGCAGGCCCATAGCTCGCCCAAGTATCTTTACGACGCGCTCGGATCGAAACTGTTCGAGGCGATCTGCGCCTTGCCCGAATACTATCCGACCCGTACCGAGGCAGCCATCTTCACGGCGTTCGCCGATGAAATCGCGTCCTCGATTGGCCCGGGTAAAGCGCTCATCGACCTCGGCGCCGGCAACTGCGCCAAGGCCGCCAATCTGTTCGCCAGCCTGCAGCCGTCGCAGTATGTGCCGGTCGATATCTCGGTTGATTTTCTGCGTGACACCGTCGCCAGCCTGCGCCAGCGCTTTCCGCAGATCGAGATGCTGGGCGTGGGAATGGATTTTTCGGAAAGCCTGGATCTGCCGCACGCGGTGAGGTCGCATGAGCGCTTGTTTTTTTACCCGGGCTCGTCGATCGGCAATTACACGCCCGAGCAGGCGCTGGCCTATCTGCGCCGTATTCGCGCCGCCTGCAGCGACGAGGCCAGCGGCTTGCTGATCGGTGTCGATCTGGTCAAGGACAGCGCGCTGCTGGACGCGGCCTACGACGATGCCCTGGGCGTGACGGCCGCCTTCAACCTGAATCTGCTGCGCCATCTGAACACGGTGCTGGGTGCGGATTTCAACGTGCGCGACTGGCAGCATCGTGGCTTTTTCAATGCGCAGGAAAGCCGTATCGAAATGCATCTTGAAGCCCGCCATGCCGTCACCGTGACCTGGCGCGACGGCGAGCGCCGCTTTGCCGCCGGCGAGCGGATTCATACCGAGAACAGTTACAAGTACACGCAGCAGGGTTTTGCCTCCCTGCTCGAGCGTGCCGGATTCGAACTGCGTCATCGCTGGACCGATCCGCATCAATGGTTTCTGGTCTGTCACGCCGGCACCGCCTGAACCCGACAAGGACCCCGATACGCCATGAATGCACCGCACGACTACCACCGGCTCGCCGACCCGGCCGCACTGCGCACCCGGTTCATCGCCGTGCGCGCCCGCACCATGGCACTGATCGCGCCGCTGTCGGCCGAGGACTGCGGGGCGCAATCGATGCCCGACGCCAGCCCGGCAAAATGGCATGCCGCGCACACCACCTGGTTCTTCGAGACGTTCATCCTCGAACCGTTCGAGGCCGGTTTCCGCGCGCATCATCCGGCGTTCCGGATGCTGTTCAATTCGTACTACAACGGTGTCGGCGACAAGCACGAGCGGGCCCAGCGCGGTCTGTTGACGCGCCCCGCCCACGCCGACGTGCTGGCATATCGCGCCGATGTCGATGCGCGCGTGCTGGCGCTGATGGCCAGTGACCGAGATACTGCCAGCGAATGTACCGGCCTGATCGCACTCGGTCTGCAGCACGAGCAGCAGCACCAGGAGTTGATCGTGACGGACATGAAACATTTGCTGTGGATGAATCCGCTCAAGCCCGTCTACGGTCCGATGCCTGGAATCGATAGTGTGCCACCCGTACAGGATGTCTCGCAGTGGCTGTCCTTCGAGGCGGGTATCGTGATGATCGGCCACGACGCCGACAGCTTCAGTTTCGACAACGAGGCACCACGTCATCGTCAGTTCGTCGAAGGATTTTCGCTGGCATCCCGGCTCGTCACCAATGGTGAATACCGCGCCTTCATCGAAGATGGTGGATACGCAGATCCATCGTTCTGGCTGTCGGAAGGCTGGGACTGGGTCAATGCGCACGGCCTGTCGCAACCGCTGTACTGGCATCACGACAGCGAATGCGGCTGGCAGGAATTCACTTTGTGTGGCATGCAGCAGATCGAGCCGGACGCGGCGCTGACGCACGTCGCCTATTTTGAAGCGGAAGCCTACGCACGCTGGGCCGGTGCTCGCCTGCCGACTGAGGCCGAGTGGGAATCCGCCGTGGCTGGAAGTGAAGGTCGGCAAGGCGCCGTTCTGTCACAGCTCGACGACACCTGTTGGCAATGGACGTCGAGCAGCTACGCGCCGTATCCCGGTTATGTGCCGCAGCCTGGCGCACTCGGCGAATACAACGGCAAGTTCATGGTGAACCAGTATGTGCTGCGTGGCGGCTCGCGGGCCACGCCTGCCGGTCATAGCCGCGTGACCTACCGGAATTTTTTCCCAGCCACGGCGCGTTGGCAGTTCAGCGGCATCCGGCTGGCCCGGTCATCGAGCGCCGCCTGAGCCGTCAGGGCCGCGCCGCCGACCAGTACGCCAGAAATCCCCGTCCCAGCGAGTTCGTCATGCCCTCGATCCGGCCGTTGCGCAGCACGCCGGAATGATGATACGGCCCAGATTGATCTTCGGTAACGAAGGCGAATCGCACGGTGCCCCAATCGACATTGATGCGGCCGTTGGTGATCGGCGTACCGTAAAAATTCCCCTTGAAGGAAGAGTCCGTGATCTCCGTCACGTCAAAACTCTGGTAATAATCAGCCGCCCCAGGCTTCGGTCGCAGGTCAACCTTCCAGGTTCCTAAAAGGTCGGCCGGATTTGGCCGGGCAATCGTAACACCGGCGGCCACCGGTACGGACGCCGGCGGCGTTGCGCAGCCGGCGGTCAGCAACAGCAGGGCAACTGAAATCAGCTTCGTTATGTTCGAACCCCTTGTCGATGATCGACAGGCGTCACGCTCCGACCGCAACCTGCGCCACGCCTTCGCGCATTTCGCCGATCACGGCGGCGTCGCCGAAGCCTTCCTTGCGAAACAACTCCAGCACCGCCTCGACCGCTTCCGGCGCGCACGACACCAGCAGCCCACCCGAGGTCTGCGGGTCCGTCAACAGCATCTGCTGCACCGGGGTGATGTCGGCGTCGAGTGCGACGTCGTGGCCGTAGCCGCCCCAGTTGCGTCCCGATGCGCCGGTGATGAATCCGCGGTCCGCCAAATCCTGCACCTGTGGCAGCAGTGGAATCTGGTTCATGTGCAGTTGCGCCGTCAGTTTCGCGCCGCGCGCCAGTTCCAGCAGGTGTCCCAGCAGGCCGAAGCCGGTGACGTCGGTCAGTGCATGCACGCCCTCGAGTTCCGACAGCGCCTTGCCCGGCTTGTTGAGCTTGGTGGTGTTGGCGATCATCGAGGCATAACCGGCGGCATCGAGCGCGTCTTTCTTCAGCGCTGCCGACAGGATGCCGACGCCGATCGGCTTGCCCAGGATGATCTTGTCGCCGGCCTTTGCATCGGCGTTGCGCTTGACCTTCGATGGGTGCACCAGACCGAGAACCACCAGGCCGTAGATCGGCTCGACCGAATCGATGGTGTGGCCGCCGGCAATCGGAATGCCCGCTTCGGCACAGATCGATTCACCGCCGCGAATGATCTGGCCGATGACTTCGACCGGCAGTTTGTCGATCGGCATGCCTACCAGCGCCAGCGCCATGATCGGCGTGCCGCCCATGGCGTAGACGTCCGAGATGGCATTGGTGGCGGCGATGCGGCCGAAGTCGAAGGGATCGTCGACGATCGGCATGAAAAAATCGGTGGTGGCGATCAAGGCCTGTTCGTCGTTGAGCTTGTAGACGGCGGCATCGTCGGCGGTCTCGATCCCGACCAGCAGTTCCTTCGGTACCGGAAAGCCGCTCGAATTCTTCAGGATCTCCGCCAGCACGCCGGGCGCAATCTTGCAGCCGCAGCCGCCACCGTGGGAAAAGGAAGTCAGCTTGATGTTCTTCAGGTCAGCAGGGGCGTTCATGGGGTTCCAGTGTCTAGACGTTCGGTGTGGGCGTTCGGTTAATACAACTCGCAATTATCCATCAACTCGCAGACTGCCGTATTTTCACGTACGGGTGCAAACAGCGGCGCGCGTGCGGCGCACTGGCGCTGCAGCGTCGCATGGAAAGCCGGGTCGCACGCAACGCGGTCGATGAGCATGGCCAATGCCTGGCTGTCGCCGACCGGGAAATACCCCTGGTAATCGTCACCCAGCATGCCGCGGTTACCGGCGATGTCGGAGGCCAGCACCGGCACGCCGCAGGTGACGGCTTCGATGATGACGTTGGCGCCGCCTTCCATGCGTGAACTGATCACCATCAGGGCGCAGCGCTTGAGGCGCTGCCGGGTCTGCGCATGCGGCAGGGCGCCGAGCCAGCGGTAGCGCGGCGTGGCCGCTGCCGTCCTGACCGCCAGGGCGCCGAGTGCCGGGTCGAGCGCCGCGCCGACATGCAGCAGACGTACCCTTGGCACCCGCACCAGCATCGCCGCCAGCATGAAGGTATCGGGCACCTTTTCCTCGCGCAGGTGGCCGATCATGATGACATCCAGATGGCGTGGCGTCGTAGCCGGCCGGTACGGCAGGAGCGGGCTGGCCGACTGGTAAATGACGCTGGCCTTGGCGCGCAACGCAGTGTCGAGCCGTTCCAGGCCGGCTGCTTGCAATACGACCAGGCGAGTCGCCAGTTGCAGCGAGCGCTGCGCTGCCGGGTCGTGGTCGATATCGCGGTACAGGTCGGTGCCGGTCAGGACCAGCACCAGTGGCCGCCCGGGACACCGTTCGGCAAAGGCGGCGATCGCCGGCGCCGAGCGGCGTGCATGCAGCGCGATCATGGCCTGCGGCAGGTCGGTGTGATCGCTACCGTCGCTGCCAGGCCAGTCGGAGCGGCAGTTGACCCGATAGCCGGCGCGCAGGAAATGCGCCCAGCGGCGCGCGGTCTGCCAGTTGCCGTTGTTGGCTTTTGCCAGCGCGGGGCTGATAATGATGAGCTTCGGTTTGATCAACTGCGGTTTCCTCTGTTGTCGCCACTGCCTTGGCCTGGCCTGATCGGCTCACCCTACTTCGACTCAATGCAATGACCAATTCTTTCCGAACGGCGAATCCGGCTGAACTCGCCGCTGCCCTGCAACAGGCGCGCGACAATACGCTCATCCTGTTCGACTGCTTTGCCGCTGCCGGTCTCGACAATCCCGCTAACGTACCGCTGCTGTCGGTGATCAATCCGCCCTTGTGGGAGCTCGGTCATCTTTCGTGGTTTGCCGAATGGTACATCTTGCGCGAGGCAGAATCGAGCGACCCGACCAGTGCGCTACGCAACTCGATGCTGACCAAGGGCGATGACTGGTTCGATTCCAACACGGTGCCGCATGGCCAGCGCTGGCATCTGGACCTGCCCAGCTCCGGCGCCTTGAAGACCTATTGCCGTGAAGTGCATGATCGCGTGCTCGACAAGCTGGGCCGCGCCGACGACGACGACGCGACGTTGTATCCGTACCGGCTGGCGCTGGCGCATGAAGACATGCATGGCGAAGCCTTTTCCACCACCTTTCAGACCTTGCGCACGGCGCCGCCGCCGGCGCTGGCCGAACTGGCGCCGCCGGCATGGCCACAGGGGGAAGTGCGCTTCCCCGGCGGCACCATCATGCTGGGCGTTGCGGCGGGCGAAGGGGGCGGATTCGTCTTCGACAACGAGCGGCAAACGCACCCGGTGCAGGTCGGCGCCTTCACGATCGATTCGACCCTGGTCACGAACGGGCAGTACAGTGAATTCATCGCCGATGGCGGTTATCAGAACCCGGCCTTCTGGACCGCCGGCGGACGCACCTGGCTGATGCAGCAGGAATGCTCGGCGCCGCGCGCCTGGTTGCGTGACGGCCGGCGCTGGCTGTGCGAACGCTTCGACCGGCTGACCGGATTGCCGACCAATGAACCGGTGCGTCACGTCAGTCTGTACGAGGCGCAAGCATACTGTGTCTGGGCCCGGCGGCGCCTGCCGACCGAGGCCGAATGGGAATATGCGGCGCTGTCCGGTCATCCGGCCTGGCGCTGGGGCGGTCTCTGGGAATGGACCTGCTCGGCCTTCGAGCCGTACCCCGGTTTCACGCCCGACGCCTACCGCGAATATTCGGCGCCGTGGTTCGGCACCCACCAGGTGGTGCGCGGCGCCTCCTTCGCCACCCAGCCGCGCATCAAATCGCCGACGTACCGCAATTTCTACGAGCCGAAACGCAACGACATGTTCATCGGGTTTCGGACCTGCGAACTGTGAACTGCGGGCTGCTTGGCTGAGGCAGATTGAAAGCCAGAAATGGCGATCAAATTTTTTTATGCTCTTCCACAACGGCATCGATGATGACCCGGAGGACTGCAAGGGCCACGTTTTCCCTAAGGCCAAGTTTTTTTGCAATTGCGCTGATTTTTTCTGCTTGCTGCTGTTCTCGGAGAGAGTCAACCGGAAGTAAATTCTTCGCCTTTTTCAGCTTGCCAATCTCGTTGGTTATTTCAAACCGCATCGCAAGCGTATGAATCAGCGACTCATCCAGTTGATCTATCTTGTCTCGAAGAATTTTTAATTGGTCCATGGTCTTTGCGAGCTCCAATAAATATCGA
>JACMRD010000085.1 GCA_014376645.1 Herminiimonas sp.
CTCGTACTGCGGCGGGGTCGCGCTCTTACATTGGCCGATGCCGGCCACGGTGCGGGCGCAGGCACCAGAGACGTACCCGCTGCCGAGATGGCCGCCGGAGTCAGTGATAGTCCTACGATCGTCAGGAATGAGCGGCGTGTGAGGCTGGGCATGTTTTGCTCCGGGACCGAATTGATCCCGCCAGCCACAGCAAGTGACATGCCTGCGACTGGCCCCCCGGCGGCGCGCGTCAGCCGTGATGTAAATAAGGAAAAATTTACCGGTCGCGCAGAAAATACCGGTCCGAGCCGTCGCGGACAGCCGTCCGCGAACCTGCCTTCCCGGGATCAGGGCGCTGTCGTCGCATTGGCCGTTGCGGTAGGCCGGGGAACGTTTCCTGGCGCACCTTCTGCCGTCACGGCAGCGGCCGACTTCGGCGCCGGCTTGGGCGCCACCACAACCACATCACCGTCGGCCAGCGAATCGGGCGGATTCACTACCAACTGGTCTTTCAGCCCGATGCCGTTGAGGACTTCAATCATCAGACCGTAATCGGTGCCGAGCGTGACCGTATGCAGGTGCACCTTGTTGCTGGCATCGACCACGCCGATGCGCGGACCCTCCGCACGCAGCAGCAGCGTATTGATCGGCACCGTCAGCGATTTGCGCGCCAGGGTCGGCAGGGCCACATTGACGTAAGTGCCGGCCAGCAGTTTGCTATCGGCATTGGGCAGCTTGATCTCGATCTGCAGCGTCCTGCTGGCCGCATCGATGGCGCCGGCGGTGCGCACGACGGTGCCACGAAAGACCTGACCCGGCAGCTCGGCCTGGGTGATGTCGACACCCTCCCCGGTCTTGATCAGTTGTGAATAGGCCTGCGGCACGTAGAGGTACACACGCAAGTCGCCGGTCTGGGCCAGCGTGAACAGCGCCTTGGCAGCGCCTCCGTTACCGGCGTCGATCAGGTCGCCGATATTGATGTTGCGCTTGATGATGGTGCCGGCGAAGGGAGCCACGATCCGCTGGAACGATTTCAATTCCTTCAGACGCAGGATGTTGGCATCGGCGGAAGCGAGGTTGGACTGCGCCTGTGACAAGGTGCTCTGGCGCTCGTCGAGTTCCTGTTGCGACACGGCGTCCTGCTTGCGCAGGTTCTGCCAGCGAGCGAACGAGCTTTTGGCCAGATCGACGGTGGCCACGATCTGGGGGCGCGCTGCGATTGCCTGCGACAGTTGCTGGTCGATCTCCGGCGTGGAAATTTCTGCCAGCAGGTCACCCTTGCGGACCTTGGTGCCGATATCGCTGGTCCAGCGGGTCACGTAGCCGGCACTACGGGCGTAGATCGGCGCCTCCACACTGCCCTGCAAGGTGCCCGGTAACATGATCGGCTGGCTGCGCGCGTTGCTGGTCGCCGCGACTGTCACGACATGCTGTTGATTCTGCTGCACGGTGCGGGTCTCCAGCGCACGGGCAGTGGCGACACGCTGCATGACCGTGATCACTGCGCCAATCAGAAGTAACGCCAGCAGCACGTAGACCCCGATGCGAAACCGGCGCACGATCTGGGCGCGGTGCAGCGGCGGCGCATGTTGACCGGCGTCGGCGTGGATCTGCAGGGTGGCGTGACGTTGTTCGGTCATTCGGGCAATCCTTCTAGTCTTCTGATGTCAGATTTCGGTTGGCGCAGGCGGCGCAGGCGGCGCGGTCGGGGAATCGGCGGCTTGCAGGCGGTCCCTTGCGTTGCGCCGCGCGCGCACGTCGAGCCGGCGACGCCGCGCTTCGAGACGGCGGTGCACGCCCGCGAACACGAGCGGCACGAAAAACAGGGTCGATACGGTCGCAAAGAGCAGCCCGCCAATCACCGCACGGCCAAGCGGCGCATTCTGCTCGCCGCCCTCGCCCACGCCGATGGCCATCGGGATCATGCCGATGATCATCGCCAGCGCCGTCATCAGCACTGGCCTGATCCGCGTCGCCCCGGCTTCCAGCGCTGCCGAAAGGGGCGGTACGCCGTCCTGCAGGCGTTGCCGTGCAAACGAGATCACTAGGATGCTGTTGGCAGTAGCCACACCCATGGTCATGATGGCGCCGGTCAATGCCGGTACCGACAGCCGGGTGCCCGTCAGGAACAGCATCCAGGCAATGCCGGCCAGCGCCGCCGGCAAGGCGCTGATAATGATCAGCGGATCGAGCCACGCCTGAAAATTGACGACGATGAGCAGGTATACCAGCACGATCGCCAGCGCCAGCCCGACCCCCAGGCCGATGAAGGATGATTGCATGGTCTCGACTTGGCCGCGGACCGCGATGCGGGCGCCGCGCTTGAGTTCAGGGCGCATTTCCTCGACCACCTTGTCGACTTCGGCGGCGACGCTGCCCAAGTCGCGTCCCTGCACGCTGACGTAGATGTCGACTACTGGCGCCAGGTTATAGCGCGACACCGACGCCAACTGCGTTGCGGGCGCCACCTGCACCAGATTGCCCAACAGCTGGGTCGGCGCATTGGGCGCCGCATTGACCGGTGTTCGCAGCAAGGCATCGAGTGAATCGATCCGGTACTGCGGCGTTTGCACGACGATGTTGTAGATCACGCCATTGATCGGATTGAGCCAGAATGCCGGCGCGGTCTGAAAGCTGCCGGCCAGTGACACCAGCATGTTTTGGGCGACATTGACTGCGGAGAGGTTCAGTTGCTGCAAGGCCGTACGATCCATCTGCAGCGCAATCGCCGGTTGATTCAGCTTTTGCTGGATATGGGTGTCGACGGTGCCGGGTATCGCCTGAATGCGCTTCATGATCTTCGATGCCAGCGCATAATTGGCCGCAATGTCGTTGCCGGACAGCTGAACATCGATCGCCGCCGGCAAGCCGAAGTTGAGGATCTGGGTCACGATATCGGCCGGCTGGAAAAAGAACTCAATGCCGGGAAAGCGTGCCGGCAGGGTCGCTCTCAGCCGGTCGACGTGATCTTGCGTCGGCCGGTGATCGGGCTTGAGTGAAATCTGGATTTCGCCGTCGAGCGTGCCGATCGTGCCAGCATTGCTGTACGAGAGATTGATGCCGCTGTTCGGTACGCCGAGATTGTCGAGAATGGTGCCGAGTTCGCTGCCCGGAATCACTTCGCGGATGACGTTTTCGACCTGATCGGCCAGACGCGCGGTTTCCTCGATCCGGGTACCGGTCGGCGCGCGCATGTGCAGGCGGATCTGGCCAGCATCGACGCTTGGGAAAAAATCGCGTCCGAGGGTCAGGAACAATCCGCACGACAACAGCGCAAAGCTGAGGAAGGCGGTGGCATAGAACTTCCGTCGCGCCAGCAGGCTCGATAGCACGATGATGTAGCCGCCCCGCATGCGCTCGAACCGGCGGTCGAAGCGCTGATAGGTGCGCTGGAAAAAATTC
>JACMRD010000086.1 GCA_014376645.1 Herminiimonas sp.
AACTGCTTGCTGATCCACTCGATTGCTGCGTGCAGCCCGAGGTCGTCGAGTAGAGGGGGCCGTAGAGCCGTTGCAATCGTTCTTGTGCTGCTGATTATGTCACTTAACATTCGCTGCATTCGTCGAAGGCGGGTACTCGTTTGCAAGTCACCCGGCTGCGCTTCGTACCAGTCCAGATCCAGTTTCAGAACGCTCAGTCGCTGACCAATGTCGTCGTAGAGTGCGCGTGAGAAATGGCGGCGGTCGCTTTCGTTTGCTTGCTGGGATGAACCGGCAAACCTGCGCAGCATGAATGTAGGCGAAGGATGGCATTGTCCGGGTTTCAGCTCTTGAATAATTAATGCAAGAAACATTTCGCCTTTGATCGCAAGGCGGGACAGCGATGTGCCGACGTAAAATTCGTCGCCTGTGGCGCGTCGTCCTTTCAGGTCGAGTTTAATGCGCAACCGCCGCCCGGTAACCCGCATCGCTGCAAAGCTTGCCAACTGCGCCATGTACGAAGACCGGGTGCGCGTCGGAAGCAGGACTGCAATCGCGAGGCCAAGCAATTCGCCGTCGCGATAGCCGAACATTTGTCCTGCCGTATCGTTGACCATTACGATCCGGCGGTCGCTCGCAACGACCAGCACGCCGCGCTCCGACGACTGCAGCAGGTTGGTGAGCCAGGTTCCGAGCGATGCGTGTTGGAAATCGGGGAGGGCCGCGAATCGGACCTGGTGGGGGGATTTCTGGGTCGATGAAATGTCCGACATGGATAGTCTGTCAAAAGGCGGTGGTGGTAAATCGATAAGCAGTTCGGTCTCCGACAGGCGGTACAGAGCGAGCGACCATCGGAGTGTGCCGAAGCACCCCTGCAGAAGAGGCTGAACATGCCAGAACAAATCGACCCGAGCAGGAAATCCAAAACCACAATTCTTGCATTGTTGCCGGGTGCATGATGCGCAAACTTCGTTCGCCGGTATCGATGTGTTGGAGTGGCATTCCCGTAATGGGTTCGCGACGTTCGCTTTGCGTGACCCGTCAAAGACGTTCAACCATTGTTTGCCGATGTAATGCGTACCGGAATCGAAATCGTAACGCCGGTTCCTTTCCCTTTAGTGCTTTCAAGCGCAACCGTTCCGCCAAGTGCCTCGATTCGTTCGCGCATCCAGGCCATGCCGAACGAGCCCGACTTGTGAAGGTCGGTGGGAAGGGTGCCCTTTCCATTGTCAGTCACCCAGATCAGCAGGTGAGTACTGCTGCACGATGCGGTAACCCCCACCTCGGTCGCTTCCGAGTGGCGCGTGATATTGCTCAGCGTTTCCTGCAGGATGCGGTATGCGGCTAGTTCCACCCGCGGGTCGAGCCTGGTCGCTGGCGGTACGAACCGGCGGCTGAAGTGAATCGGGTGGCGTTTCGTGAAACTCTCGATTAAATTTTCGAACGCAACAAACAGACCGGCGTCTTCGATTGCCTTCGGCGGCAGCCCGCCAATGATGCGTCGAACCGAGCAGATCATGGTGTCGACCAGTTCATTCAGCGTAGAGATTTCGCGCACGGCGCTTGCACTGGTGCCGACGTGTTGTTGAAGCAGGCAGAGGTCAAGCTTCATTGCCGCAAGCAACTGACCGAAATCATCGTGCATCTCGCGCGCCACACGGTATCGCTCGGTTTGCTGAAGCTGGTCGACTGTCTCAAGGAGCGACTGAACAGCGCTAGCGGAGAGTCCCTGTCCCTGCCACCATGCGCGCAGTGTCGCCGCTACAGAGCCGGCCGTCGCGCGTGCCGCGAGGACGGCCCCGGGTTGTGGAACATTCTTGAGATGTCCGAACATCAGCCGCCCGGTCTGCGCGGAAGTGACCTCGAATAACTGCTCGCACACATTTGACAGAACGCCGTCGTCGGCAATGATCCGGTAGTGCATGTCGATCGCGCATCCCAGTCTCATTGCTCGCCGGCTGAGTTCGAGTATCCGGTCTTGATCATCGGGATGGACATATTGCATGACATAGGCTTCTCGCCCGAGCGGCGGCGCATCTGGATCGCGGTGCAGGATGGCATGGATGCCTGCCGACCATCGCGAATCCACATTCTCCCCTCCAGGGGCGATGACGAATTCGAATGTGCCCACGTTCGCCAGGATTTCAGTCTGGTCGTTCAAGCGCGCGCGGGTCATCACTGCGGCGTCGTCGAATCGCCTGCGGGGTAAGCGGGAGTTACGGCGTCGGCCAGAATGCATTTGTTCAGCGGGGGGAGTGAACATCATCTCTCGCGTAAATTCGTGGACGATCGGTCAATGGTCGATGCGTTCGCGGCACCGTCTGGCAGCAGAATAGTGATGCAAAGTCGGCTTTCAAGATCGCCTGGATCGACATTTCAGTGCCCGGCGGGAGGCCAACCAGACTTTTTCTGCACCGCGCCAGTACCGTTCGATTATAGCGAGACGTGTGACTTTCGGTTGCGATGCCAGATCAGATGTGCTCACTTCTTTGCTGCTCTTCTGCGCTGTCGTGGAGGTGACTTCGGAAACAACGATGTTTTGCTGTCACGCAGCGAATAAGGCATCATGCCGGCAAATAAAGGAAGACAATGTCGGCCGGCGCCGGTGGATGGAGCGCGGGCCGATCCACCGTGCGAATCGTCGAGGATGCTTGCCCGGGGGTCTTGCAAGAGCAGGCGCGAGCGTTTCGGTTGTCCGCTATCAAACATGTGTATTTTTGCGGATGTCCACAGCTGGCGACAAATGCCGGTGGACGTGACAATATGAAAATGACATGACATGGCATGGCACCGTTACTTAGTCTGCCGGCAATTTTCAGGAGCGTTTCCGAATCGCGATGCTCGCTTGGTCATCGGATTGATACTGCCCCTGCGCGGCCTCCTGTTCCTGATGACGCGGGCATCCCGCCGTTATCCCGGACCCGATCCTTCGCACGGCGGCTGTCGACAGCCGCGGTAGTCGCTGGAGCTGCAGCCATTTAACGATGCATTGAACGATGCATTGAACGTTTCACAAAAAATTTTTTTTACAGGAGAACTAAAGATGGTCAAAAAACCGTTATACCAATCGTTATATCTGCAGGTGCTGGTCGCGATTCTGCTCGGTGTGTTGTTGGGCCATTTTTTCCCTGAAAAGGGTGCGGCAATGAAGCCTCTGGGTGATGGTTTCATCAAGTTGATCAAGATGATCATTGCTCCGATCATTTTCTGTACGGTCGTCATCGGTATCGCCGGCATGGAAGATATGAAGAAGGTCGGTAAGACGGGCGGGCTGGCATTGCTCTATTTCGAACTGGTCAGTACCCTGGCGCTGATCGTTGGCATCGTGATGGTCAATCTGGTGCAACCAGGTGCTGGCATGAACATCGATCCGAGCTCTCTCAATACCAAGGAGATTGCCGCATACACCGGGCCGGGCAAACTCCAAAGTACGACCGAATTCCTGCTGGCGATCATCCCCAGCAGTGTGGTTGATGCCTTTGCCAAAGGCGAAATCCTGCAGGTCCTGCTGTTCTCGATCATGTTCGGATTCGCGCTGCACCGTTTTGGCGGGCGCGGCACGCTGGTATTCGATTTCATCGAAAAAATCTCCCACGTCCTGTTCTCGATCGTCGGCATCATCATGAAAGTTGCACCGATCGGTGCATTTGGCGCCATGGCGTTCACGATCGGTAAATATGGCGTGTCGTCGCTGGCCTCGCTGGCGCAACTCATGGGAACGTTCTACGTGACCTGTCTGCTCTTCATCTTCGTCGTGCTGGGAACCATCGCAAAAATACATGGTTTCAGCATCTGGAAATTCATCAAATACATCAAGGAGGAACTGTTCATCGTCCTCGGGACCTCGTCGTCCGAATCGGTGTTGCCGAGGATGATGGTGAAAATGGAGAATCTGGGCGTTCGCAAATCGGTGGTGGGCCTGGTGATTCCGACTGGGTATTCGTTTAATCTGGACGGCACCTCGATCTACTTGACGATGGCAGCCATCTTCATTGCACAAGCGACCAACACGCCGATGACGTTGACCCAGCAATTGACACTGTTGGCGGTATTGCTGCTGACATCGAAGGGTGCCGCAGGTATCACTGGTAGCGGATTCATCGTTCTCGCCGCGACGCTGTCGGCAGTGGGCGGCGTACCCGTCGCCGGATTGGCGTTGATTCTCGGGATTGATCGCTTCATGTCGGAAGCTCGTGCTTTGACCAATCTGATCGGCAACGGCGTGGCCACGATCGTGGTGGGAAAATGGACTGGCGATCTTGATACGGTGAAATTGCGCCAGGAACTGAACAATGAAACGGTCATGGAAGCCCAGGAGCCAGAGAAAGTCCTCGACAAGACCTCGACCCGCATGCCCGTGACGCATTGAGGGAAGTGTTGTAACGGAATGCCGAGGCGGTGTAGTTCGCTTCGGCGCCGGTCCCAGACGACTGCCCATGGCAGTCTTTTTTTTACGGTTTTTTCTCAAATCCTGTTAGAGTTTCTTCGGAACAATTTAATGTCAGTGGAGCGACCTCGGGCAAGAGTCGATGCACATCATGCGGCTCTTCCGTGTGTCTGGATTCGGGATGGGGATGACATACGATTCAATACAAATAGCAGACCTTCGATTTCTGGTTGCCGAGGCGGAACCATTTCACCGGCATTGGTTGTCAACGATGCTGGAAAACCTTGGTGCGCAGCACGTCATCGAGGTGGCGGATGGGCATGCTGCGCTGGCAGTCCTGAAAGACCCGCGGCAGATCGTCCACATCATGGTGATGGAGCTGAACCTGTCGGGCATGGATGGAGTAGAGCTGATTCGGCACATCGCGAGGGAGGGCGGCAACTGCGCTGTCATCGTGGTCAGCGACCTCGATCAGGCCGTGCTGTTTTCGATAGAAACGATGTCCAAGGCATGTGGTGTCGACTTGTTGGGCACACTGCAAAAGCCGGTGGCGCCGGAATCACTATTTCCGATGATCGAACGGTATTCGCAGTTGCACGCAACGACGAAGCCCGTTGTGGCGGTACCGGTATTCGATTACTTGGCGGTACAGAGCGGGCTGGCCGCCAATGAATTTCTACCGCTTTTTCAGCCGAAGATCGATCTGGCAACCCGGCAAGTGGTTGGCGTGGAAGCATTCGCACGGTGGCGGCATCCGGGCGCCGGACTGCTGTCCCCTCGGGCGTTCATTCCGATCCTGGAAGCAGAAAACGCGATGATCCAGCTGACTTGGGTCATCATCGATAAATCAGTGACGGCTTGTCTCGGCTGGGCATCCCAAGGCTTCGCGCTAACAGTATCGATCAATATCTCACCGTCGGTCCTGTCGGAAGCAGGTCTGGCGGAGGGAATCATCAACTACGTTCGCGGTCGCGGCTTGTCGCCCGGGTCAGTGATTTTCGAAGTGACCGAGGCATCGACGGTGACCGATGGTCAGCATTTTCTTGAAAATCTGAATCGACTGCGCATACATGGATTCGGCATCTCGGTGGATGATTACGGTACCGCCGGCGCCAGCATGCAGCAGCTGATACGAATTCCATTTTCGGAAATGAAGATCGATCGTTCCTTCGTCTCCGGCGCGGCGCACAACCATGCACTGGAACTGGTGCTCAGTTCGAGTCTTGCGTTATGCCGGCAGCTCGAACGCCGCTCGGTTGCCGTTGGTGTCGAGACAAGGAAAGACTGGGATTTGCTGGTGAAGCTCGGATGTTCGTACGCACAAGGTTTTTATATTGCAAAACCTATGGAGGGCAGTACCCTGCCCGCATGGATACGGGAATGGGCACTTTTCTTTTGACGCGCCGGTGAGGGCGGTTAGAGGACCGCGGCGATGGCGTCGACCACACGGTCGATGTTGGCGTGGTTTAAAGGCGCCACGCAGATTCGGCCGGTGTCGACGGCGTAGATCGAGAATTCAGTGCGCAAGCGCTCGACCTGGGCCTTGGTCAGGCCGGAGTAGGAAAACATACCGCGCTGGGCGGTGACGAAACTGAAGTCGTGCGATGGTGCTTTTTCCTTGAGCTTCCTGACCATCAGTTCGCGCATCTCACGGATACGAACCCGCATGGCGGCGAGCTCTTCTTCCCACAACTGGCGCAGTGCCGGTGTCGACAGGGCGGTGGCGACAACCTGGCCACCGTGCATCGGCGGATTGGAATAGTTGGTGCGTATCACCCGCTTGAGTTGCGACAGGACGCGGCCGGCTTCCTCGCCGCTGACGGCGACGATGCTCAACGCGCCGACCCGTTCGCCATACAGCGAAAACGATTTCGAAAACGAATTGGAAACGAACAGTGGACCGCCGGCATCGGTGAAGCGGCGCACGACCTGGCCATCGGCCTCGATCCCGTCGCCAAAGCCCTGGTATGCCATGTCGAGAAACGGAATCAGGCCGCGCTGGATCACTGTGCTGATGACTTCAGTCCATTGCGCGTCGGTCAGATCGGCGCCGGTCGGATTGTGGCAGCATGCGTGCAGGACCACGATCGAGCCGGGTTTCATCGCATTGAGAGCGCCGATCATGGCGGGGAAATTCACGCCACGCGTGGTGGCGTCGTAGTACGGATAATTGTTGACGGTGAAACCGGCCGCCTCGAACAAGGCACGGTGGTTTTCCCAACTTGGGTCACTGATGAACACTTGCGAATCAGGCGAAAAACGCTTGAGGAAGTCGGCGCCCAGCTTCAACGCACCGGTGCCGCCGATGGCCTGGGCGGTAATGGCGCGTTTCTCTTGAATTACCGGACTGTCGGCGCCAAATACCAACTCCTGGACGGCCTTGTCATATGCTGCCAACCCTTCGATCGGCAGGTAGGTCCGCGGTGCAGCCTTTTCCATCAATGTCGCTTCCGCCTGACGCACGCAGCCCAGTAACGGCACCTTGCCATCTTCGCCATAATAGACACCAACGCCGAGGTTGATCTTTTGCGGATTGGGATCGGCATTGAATGCCTCGGTCAGGCCGAGAATCGGATCGCGGGGAGCCATCTCGATGGCGGAGAGGACAGACGAAGGAAGAGGTGCGTTCATCGTGATAAGATTTTAGGTTGGCTGCGGCGACGGGATGGATTCCGGGTCGTAGCTGGGTTAAAAAGGCACGCAGGGCGTGCAGGACAGCGTATTTGCAACTGTTAGCTGTGTGGCCGCGCTGACCGTTCAACGTCGATTCGGTCGCTCTTCAGGAAGAGCAATCCGGTACGGAATAACGACCGGAACAGCGCGCATGACGGGTCAACGCGCTGATCTACAACCCACTATTTTACCAAAGGTCTACTCCGCATGGCTGATTTATCCCAGGTTTCCAGCACGATCGACGAATCGAAAATCGTCACGTTTCCCGATTCGCCGTTCCGCCTTTTTCAGCCGTTTCAGCCGGCTGGCGATCAACCGACCGCAATCGCGCAGCTGGTCGAAGGCATCGAGGACGGGCTCGCGTACCAGACTCTGTTGGGCGTGACGGGCTCGGGCAAGACCTACACCATGGCCAACGTGATTGCCCGCATGGGGCGCCCGGCCATCATCTTCGCGCCGAACAAGACACTGGCAGCGCAGCTCTACAGTGAGTTCCGTGAATTCTTCCCGCAGAACGCTGTCGAGTATTTCGTCAGTTATTACGATTACTACCAGCCGGAAGCGTACGTACCGCAGCGCGACCTGTTCATCGAAAAAGACTCGTCGATCAACGAGCACATCGAGCAGATGCGCCTGTCGTGCACCAAGTCGCTCATGGAGCGGCGCGACGTGGTGATCGTGGCAACCGTGTCGGCCATCTACGGTATTGGTAATCCAAATGAATACCACCAGATGATTCTGACGCTGCGTGCCCGTGACAAGGTCAGCCAGCGCGACCTCATCGCGCGTCTGATCCAGATGCAATACACGCGCAACGAGATTGACTTCGGTCGCGGTACCTTCCGGGTGCGCGGCGACACCATCGACATTTTTCCGGCGGAGCACGCTGAACTCGCGGTGCGCATCGAAATGTTCGACGACGAGATCGACAGCCTGCAACTGTTCGATCCGCTTACCGGACGCATCCGGCAAAAAATCCCCCGCTTCACGGTCTATCCCGGCTCGCATTACGTCACGCCGCGCGCCACCGTGCTGCGTGCGATCGAAACCATCAAGGAAGAACTGCGCGATCGCCTGACGTTCTTCCGGACCGAGAACAAGCTGATTGAAGAGCAGCGGCTGGAGCAGCGGACCCGCTTCGACCTCGAAATGATGCAGGAAATAGGCTTTACCAAGGGAATCGAAAATTACTCGCGTCATCTGAGCGGCGCGCTGCCGGGCGAGCCGCCGCCGACGCTGGTCGACTACCTGTCGCAGGACGCGCTGATGTTCATGGACGAGTCGCATGTGCTGCTCGGACAATTGAACGGGATGTACAACGGCGACCGGGCCCGCAAGACCAACCTGGTCGACTACGGCTTCCGCTTGCCGTCGGCGCTGGACAACCGTCCGCTGCGGTTCGATGAATTCGAAGGCAAGATGCGGCAGACGATCTTTGTTTCAGCCACGCCGGCCGACTACGAAACGACGCACGCTGGCCAGGTTGTCGAGCAGGTCGTCCGCCCGACTGGCTTGACCGATCCCGCGATCGAGGTGCGGCCAGCTTCGACCCAGGTCGACGATCTGATGTCGGAAATTACCCTGCGCGTAGCAAAGAACGAGCGGGTGCTGGTCACCACGCTGACCAAGCGGATGTCGGAGCAGTTGACCGAATTCCTCAGCGACAACGGGATCAAGGTCCGTTACCTGCACAGCGATATCGATACTGTCGAGCGGGTGGAAATCCTGCGCGACCTGCGCCTGGGCACCTTCGATGTCCTGGTCGGCATCAACCTGCTGCGCGAAGGCCTGGATCTGCCGGAGGTCTCGCTAGTGGCGATTCTCGACGCTGACAAGGAAGGTTTCCTGCGTTCTGAGCGTAGCCTGATCCAGACCATCGGGCGGGCAGCGCGTAACCTCAATGGCAAGGCCATCCTGTACGGTGACAAGGTTACCGATTCGATGCGCAAGGCGATCGACGAAACCGACCGCCGGCGAACCAAGCAGGTCGCTTTCAACCTACTCCACAACATTACCCCGGTCGGTATCACCAAGCAGATCAAGGACTTGATCGACGGCGTCTACAGCCCGCAGGAAGCAAGACTCGAATTGCAGGCCGCGCAAGAGACGGCGAAGTACGAATCCATGAGCGAGAAGCAGGTCAGCAAGGAAATCAAGCGCCTGGAAAAACTGATGGTGGATCACGCGAAGAACCTGGAGTTCGAGAAAGCTGCACAAGTACGTGACCAGTTGCGGATCGTGAAAGAACAATTGTTCGGCGCCTCCGGCAGCGACAATGTGGTGCCAATTGCCCAAGGCTGAATCCCCCCCCGTCGCAACGGACAGCCCGGTGCCGGATGCGATCGCGGCGCTGGTGCGCGTCGCCCATCCGAGCTGGCATGCGATCCTGGCGCGCGGCCTGCAAGGGGTGGCCGATGCCGACCCGGGGTATTTGCCGGGATTACTGAAAGCGCCCTATCTGCCCACCGCGGGACGACTGTTTGCCGCGTTTGCACAACCGCTGGCAGCGGTCCGCTATGTACTGGTCGGGGAGGGGCCGTATCCGCGGGCGGCAAGCGCGACCGGTGTGTGTTTCATGGACGGCGCTGTCGGCTCGTTGTGGGCCCCGACCGGGTTGTCGAAGCAGGTCAACCGCGCGACCTCGTTACGCAATTTCATGAAGATGCTGCTGGTCACCGAAGGCCGCTTGCATCCAGAGCGCACCAGTGGCGACGCGCTGATGTCGATCGGCAGTGCTGCCGTCACGGGAAGTTGCGGCAGTATCGGCAGCCTGGCGCAATTGCAGGACAACCTGCTGCGGCACGGGTTTTTGTTGCTCAATGCCGCCCTGGCGTTCCGTCCCGACGTGCCGCCGATCCGGGAGGCGCGCGGGTGGCAGCCGTTCCTGCGGTCCGTGCTGGCAGCACTGGCGCAGTACGCCGAAGCAGCTGGCCAGGCGCCACCAACACTGGTCCTGTGGGGAAAAATAGCGGCCCAGGTTGATACGCTGCCTGAATCGGCTGGATTTCCCAAGGCCGTTGCCGAACATCCCTACAACCTCAGCTTCATTGGCAATCAGGAAATGCAGGCGCTGTTCGGCCCCATGCACCTGCTTGCCGTCGCCAGTCCCGCCTCAGTTGCCGGCGCCGTACAGGCGGCCAGCATGATTAATTCTCTTGTGAAATAATGATGCGAACGCACTTTTCGGGCTCGGCGCACTCCCCAAATCCATCGTTCCAGCCTATACCTGACAGGATTACTCAAGTTTGCTATACTTGACTTATTCGCTCCAGTGTTGAGCGAGGCGAGTTTCTCCCAGTAGTTTTCCGTACGAGATGAGGTTGTATGCGCCTTACCACGAAGGGCCGTTTTGCAGTGACAGCAATGATCGATCTGGCACTGCGTCAGGACCATGGTCCGGTGACGCTGGCGGGGATCAGTGCACGACAGGAAATTTCGTTGTCTTACCTGGAACAACTGTTCGGCAAGCTGCGGCGCCACGAAATCGTCGAATCGGTACGTGGTCCCGGGGGCGGCTACAACCTGGCCCGGCGTGCTGAAGACGTCACGGTGGCCGACATCATCATCGCGGTCGACGAACCGCTGGATGCGACGCAGTGCGGCGGCAAGGAAAATTGCCACGGCGCCGAGCACCAATTGGGCACCCGCTGCATGACCCATGATCTGTGGGCCACACTGAACGCGAAGATGGTCGATTACCTGGATTCGGTGTCGCTGAAAGACCTGGTCGACCAGCAGAAGCAAAAGAACATGGAACAAAGTGTGGTGGTAATCCACCGCAACCATATTGTCGCTTGATTGAATTGATTGATTTGATTGAACTGGAGTCGTGTGAGATGAATGCCCCTATGGAACAGAGCCTGCTGGATACGTTGAAAGCCCCACATTTTCCAATCTACATGGATTACTCGTCGACGACGCCGATCGATCCTCGAGTTGCCGACAAGATGATTCCGTATCTGCGCGAGCAGTTCGGCAATCCCGCGTCGCGCAGCCACATGTATGGCTGGACGGCAGAAAAGGCGGTCGAGGAAGCGCGCGGCTACGTCGCCGCGCTGGTCAATGCCGACCCGCGCGAAATCGTCTGGACCTCGGGCGCGACCGAAAGCAACAATATGGCCCTGAAAGGTGCAGCGCACTTTTACAAGACACGCGGCAAGCACATCATCACGGTCAAGACCGAGCACAAAGCTGTTCTGGACAGCGTGCGCGAACTGGAGCGACAGGGTTTTGAGGCGACCTATCTGCAGCCGCAGGAGAATGGCCTGATCACCATCGAACAGTTGGCCGAGGCGATTCGCCCGGACACGATCCTGGTCTCGGTGATGCTGGTCAATAACGAGATCGGCGTGATCCAGCCGATCGACGCGATCGGCGAGTTGTGCCGCAGCAAGGGCATTATTTTCCATTGCGACGCGGCCCAGGCCACCGGCAAAATCGATATCGATCTGGAAAAAACCAAGGTCGACCTGATGACCTTCACGGCCCACAAGAGTTACGGCCCGAAAGGCATCGGCGCGCTGTACGTGCGGCGCAAGCCACGGGTGCGGATCGAAGCCCAGATGCATGGCGGCGGTCATGAGCGCGGACTGCGTTCCGGTACCCTTGCGACGCACCAGATCGTCGGCATGGGCGAGGCGTTCCGTCTCGCCAAGGAAGAGATGGATAGCGAGACCGCACGCATCATCGCTCTGCGCGACCGGCTTGCCAAAGGATTGCAGGAGATAGAAGAGGTTTATATCAACGGTGACATGGCCCATCGCGTGCCGCACAACCTCAACGTGAGCTTCAATTATGTCGAAGGTGAGTCGCTGATCATGGCGATCAAGGATCTGGCGGTATCGTCCGGTTCGGCCTGCACCTCGGCCAGCCTGGAGCCATCCTATGTCCTGCGCGCCCTGGGTCGCAGCGACGAACTGGCGCACAGTTCGATCCGCTTCACGTTCGGTCGTTTTACTACAGAAGAAGAGATCGATTTCACGATCGTCTTGATCAAGGAAAAAGTCGCCAAGCTGCGTGATCTGTCGCCACTCTGGGATATGTACAAGGACGGTATCGACCTGAGCACGATCCAGTGGGCAGCCCACTGAATTTGAAACATTGCATGAACCGCGCGGCGTCTTTGTCAGTGCGGTATTGAATCAACCAATTGAAGGAGCAGCACCATGGCTTATTCCGAAAAAGTACTGGACCACTACGAGAATCCCCGTAACGTCGGCGCGTTCGACAAGGGCGACGACACCATCGGTACAGGAATGGTCGGCGCGCCTGCCTGCGGCGACGTCATGAAGCTGCAGATCAAGGTCGGCGCCGATGGCGTGATCGAGGATGCAAAATTCAAGACCTACGGCTGCGGCTCGGCCATCGCCTCATCGTCGCTGGTGACTGAATGGGTCAAGGGCAAGACACTCGACCAGGCAATGGACATCCGCAACACGCAGATCGCCGAAGAGCTGGCGCTGCCGCCCGTAAAGATCCATTGTTCGATCCTGGCCGAAGACGCAATCAAGGCAGCGGTCCTGGATTACAAGACCAAGCACGGTATCGATGTCAAGGCAGCGGCGTAATTCGTAATTGCAGAATCAGTGGAAACGGACATCATGGCAATTACTCTGACTGAAAAAGCGGCCAAGCACATCACCCGCTATATTGATCGTCGCGGCAAGGGCATCGGCCTGCGTTTCGGCGTGCGCACCACCGGCTGCTCCGGCCTGGCTTACAAGCTGGAGTACGTCGACGAGAGCGCCAGCGAGGACAGCATTTTCGAGTCACACGGCATCAAGGTCTTCGTCGATCCGAAAAGCCTGCCCTATATCGATGGAACCGAACTGGATTTTGCACGCGAAGGCTTGAACGAAGGCTTCAAGTTCCATAATCCGAACGTCAAGAACGAGTGCGGATGCGGCGAGAGTTTCCGCATCTGACATGACCGAATTCCGACGCTGAATCCGCGGTGGCCGCCGGCCACTGTTTTCGACAAGCCTGTTGAAGCACTGACAGGCTTTTGTTTTAAGTGCACATGCAAAATCATTTCGAGCTGTTTCATTTGCCTGCGCTGTTCGCCATTGATCCGGCAGCGCTGGACCGGGCTTATCACGAGGTACAAAACCAGGTTCACCCTGACAAGTTCTCGACGGCTACCGATGCGGAAAAACGCGTCGCCATGCAGTGGGCGACCCGCGCAAATGAAGCGTACAAAACGCTGAAAAGCCCGCTCAAGCGCGCGGTGTATCTGTGCGAACTGCATGGCGTGGACCTGGAGATCGAGTCGAACACGGCCATGCCGATGGCATTCCTGATCCAGCAGATGGCGTGGCGCGAAGCCCTGGACGAGGCTCGCCAGACGCGCGACGTCGCGGCGCTGGAAACACTGGACGATGCACTGCGGGTCATGCGCACGGCAGAGGTCGCGCAGATCGCCGCGCTGCTCGATGCCGGCGATTACGCTGGTGCCGCATCAACCGTGCGGCAACTGATGTTCGTCGAAAAATTCGGCGAAGAAGTTGCCGGTACCTTTGATTTGCTGGCCTGATGCCTGCGCTGACCACTTCCGTTATCTGAACTGACAATACGAACCCCATGGCTCTCCTGCAAATCGCCGAACCCGGCATGTCCACTGCGCCACACCAGCATCGTCTGGCTGTCGGCATCGACCTCGGCACTACCAATTCTCTCGTTGCGACGGTGCGCAACAGTATCCCGGAAGTCCTCGACGATGAGCAGGGGCGCTCGCTGCTGCCCTCGGTCGTGCGTTATCTGCCGAACGGTCACGCCAATATCGGTCATGCCGCGCAAGCCGCACAGACCAGCGATCCGCGCAACACCATTGCCTCGGTCAAACGCTTCATGGGACGCGGGTTGAAGGACATCGCCTACGCCGAGAACCTCCCGTACGATTTCCTCGACACGCCGGGCATGGTGCAGCTCAAGACGGTCGCCGGCATCAAGAGCCCGGTCGAAGTCTCGGCGCAGATCCTGGCCACTTTGCGTCAGCAGGCCGAAGACGCGCTGGGCGACGACCTGGTCGGCGCCGTGATCACAGTGCCGGCCTACTTCGACGATGCGCAGCGCCAGGCGACCAAGGATGCGGCCAAGCTGGCAGGGCTGAACGTGCTGCGCCTGCTTAACGAGCCGACCGCCGCTGCCATCGCCTATGGTCTGGACAGTGCCTCGGAGGGAGTCTTCGCGGTCTACGATCTCGGGGGCGGCACCTTCGACATTTCGGTGTTGAAATTGACCAAGGGCGTCTTCGAGGTGCTTTCCACCGGCGGCGACTCGGCACTCGGCGGCGACGATTTCGATCACCGCATCCTGTGCTGGGCGATCGGCGAAGCGAAGCTTGCGCCGCTTTGCGATGAAGATACCAGCCTGCTGATGGCCAAGTCGCGCGAAGCCAAGGAGTCGCTCTCGGCGCATGGCGAGACGCACATCGATGCGGCGTTGCGTTCCGGCGAAGAGGTGCATGTGACCCTGACAGCAGAAAAATTCGTCGAGATCACGCAGAATCTGGTCGCCAAGACCATCACGGCCAGCCGCAAGGCATTGCGCGACGCCGACCTGACGGTTGATGACATCGACGGCGTCGTGCTGGTCGGCGGCTCGGCCCGCACGCCGCACGTGCGCAAGGCGGTTGCCGATTTCTTCCAGATGACGCCGCTGGCCAATATCGATCCCGACAAGGTCGTGGCGCTGGGTGCCGCGATTCAGGCCAATCTCCTGGCGGGTAACCGCGCCAGCGGTGATGACTGGCTGCTGCTGGACGTGATCCCGCTGTCGCTCGGCATCGAGACCATGGGCGGTCTCGTCGAAAAAGTCATTCCGCGCAATTCCACCATCCCGTGCGCACGGGCGCAGGAGTTCACGACCTTCAAGGATGGCCAGACCGCAATGGCGATCCAGGTTGTGCAAGGCGAGCGCGAACTGGTAAGCGATTGCCGCTCGCTGGCGAAGTTCGAGCTGCGCGGCATTCCGCCGATGACGGCCGGCGCTGCTCGCATCCGGGTCACGTTCCAGGTCGATGCCGACGGGTTGCTCTCGGTGTCGGCGCGCGAGCTGCGTTCGGGCGTGGAAGCATCGATCGTGGTCAAGCCGTCCTATGGACTGGGCGACGACACGATCACGCAGATGCTGCAGGATTCCTTCAGCTCGGCCGAAGCCGACATGCAACTGCGCGCCTTGCGCGAAGAGCAGGTCGAGGCCGAGCGCATCTTGCTGGCAACGCAATCGGCGCTCGACGCAGACAGCGCCTTGCTGTCGGACCCGGAGCATGCGGCAATCGATGCCCTGATCGCCACGGTCCGTGCGCAACTGGGCAGCACCGATCATCTGCAGATCAAGGCGAGCGTCGCCGCGCTGGCCGATGGCACCGAAGAATTCGCGGCGCGCCGGATGGATCGCAGCGTCCGTTCCGCGCTGGCGGGCCGCAGGCTCGACGACGTCTAGAAATGAACAGAAGGGCGTAGGGCGCAGCGTTACGCGTCGCGCCCTACCGTTGGCAGTAACATCAACCGCAAGGATACCGAAGTGCCTCAGATCGTCGTATTACCTCATCCAACATTGTGCCCGGACGGCGCCGTCATCGATGCACGCGCCGGCATTTCGCTCTGCGACGCATTGCTCGACAGCGACGTCGACATCGAACACGCCTGCGAAAAATCGTGTGCCTGCACCACTTGTCACGTCGTCATTCGCGAGGGCTTCAACACCCTGCCGCCTGCCGGAGAAAAAGAGGAAGACCTGCTCGACAAGGCATGGGGGCTGGAAGCAGCCTCACGCTTGTCGTGTCAGGTGATCCTGACCGATGACGATCTGGTGATCGAGATTCCGAAATATACGATCAACCAGGTGAGCGAGAGTCATTAAGTCGGGGAATGCTCATGAAATGGACCGACACCATCCGGATCGCCGAAGAACTCGGTGAGCGCTACCCGGACATCGATCCGCTGACAGTCCGGTTCACTGACCTGCACCAGTGGGTCTGTACGCTGGCCGGCTTCGACGACGACCCGGCGCGCTCCGATGAAAAGATTTTGGAATCGATACAGATGGCCTGGATCGACGAGGTCCGGTAGCCAGACTGCCAGCCGTGCGTGTCGCGCCGGTCGTTGCTGCGCGGCGAGCGCGCGCAAAAAAGGCGGACAAGGCCGCCTTTCGAATCATCGTGCTGCTGGCTGCAGAGACTCAGCCTTGCGAAGTCAGCGCGCCATTCACCACCCGAACGCGATCGCCGACGCGCCATCCATCCTGGCCGCTCTGCGGGAACGTCCGGACGTTGCCGTCTTCCATGCGTACCCGAACCTGGTAGCTGGTCGTAGTACGGGTACGGCGCTCTACTTCATTGCCGCCGTAGCCGCCTGCAACTGCGCCCGCAACCGTTGCCAGGGTGCGGCCATTGCCGCCGCCGACCTGGTTACCCAACAACCCACCGACGACGGCACCGAGGCCGACACCGACACCGCTGGTCTGGGCCACCGGTTGCTGCACGGCTACGACCGACTCGACGCGACCACAGCTATGGCAGACGGCAGCGGCGACTTGGGTATCGTTCTGTGCATAGTTGTTGCTCGCCACGTGCTGCGATGGCTGGTGATGAACCGTTTTTTTCGGTGCCGGCGCAGGCGCCTGAGCATAGTTCGGTGCAGGGACGTAATTCGGTGCCGGCACGTAGGCTGGCGCGTTCGACGAAGTTACGTTTGAACCAAGTTGCTGATTCGCGCTGGGCGACATCAGCGGCGCGCCGCTCGTCATCGCCGAAGCGGGAGCCGATGTTCCATGGGAATTCGGCAAGACGCCGGTGATCGCCGCGATTCCCACCAGGCTGACCAAGGTCACCGCAACGGCGGCGGTGGCGACCAGCGGATGGATCCGGCCGGCTTGCTTGCGGGTGTCGATGCGGGTTTGCAGTGTTTGATGTTTCATACGTCCTCCTGTTGAACACATTCCTTGTGTAATGGAAATAGTATCCATCAGGGTCAGGCCGATGCCTAGATCGGGAATGTGTCAGATGTAAAGGGATGTAATCTACAGCAATCGATCCGTACATTTATTGCAATAAAGCATGTTAAGTGTGCTGCCTCACTCTTCGCGACGCAGATGCGGGAACAGGATCACGTCGCGGATGTTCGGCGAATCCGTGATCAGCATGATCAGCCGGTCGATGCCGATGCCGCAGCCGCCGGTCGGTGGCATGCCGTATTCGAGGGCGCGGATGTAGTCGGCATCGTAGAACATGGCTTCCTCGTCGCCCGCATCCTTGGCCGCGACCTGTGCCTGGAAACGCGCCGCCTGATCTTCCGCATCGTTCAATTCCGAAAAACCGTTGGCGATCTCCCGCCCGACGATGAACAGCTCGAAGCGCTCGGTGATGCCAGGAACAGTGTCCGAAGCGCGCGCCAACGGCGAGACTTCGACCGGATAATCGATGATGTAGGTCGGCTCCCACAGTTGCGCCTCGGCGGTTTCCTCGAACAGTGCCAGTTGCAGCGCACCGAGGCCGGCGGTGGCGAACGGCTTGACGCCGAACTTCTTCAATTCGGTCTTGATGAACTCGATGTCGTGCAATTGCGTGTCGGTGTAGTCGGGTGCGTACTTGTTGATCGCACCGACGATCGTTAGGCGCTGGAACGGTTTGCTGAGGTCGAGCGCACGGCCCTGGTAGGTCAGTTCGGCGGTACCGTGCGCATCGACGGCGGCCTTGCGGATCACGGCTTCGGTGAAATCCATCAGCCACTGATAATCGACGTAGGCTGCATAAAATTCCATCATCGTGAATTCCGGATTGTGGCGCGGTGACACGCCTTCATTCCTGAAATTTCGGTTGACCTCGAACACCCGTTCGAAACCGCCGACCACCAGCCGCTTCAGATACAGTTCCGGCGCAATCCGCAGGTACATCTGCATGTCCAGTGCATTGTGGTGCGTGATGAACGGCTTGGCCGCTGCGCCGCCCGGAATGGCATGGAGCATCGGTGTCTCGACTTCCATGAACTCGTTGTCGCTCATGAAGCGGCGAATCGAATTCATGGCGGCGGTGCGCGCCTTGAAGGTGCGCCGGGTATCGTCGTTCATGATCAGGTCGACGTAGCGTTGGCGGTATTTCATTTCCTGGTCGGACAGGCCGTGGAACTTGTCCGGCAGCGGGCGCAGGGATTTGGTCAGCAGGCGCAGGTTGCTCACCTTGATCGACAGCTCGCCGGTCTTGGTCTTGAACAGCACGCCTTCGGCACCGAGGATATCGCCCATGTCGTAATGCTTGAACGCGGCATGACTGGCTTCGCCGGTCAGTTCGTTGCTCAGATAGAGCTGGATGCGGCCGTCGGCCTGCAGTCCGGAAGCATCTTGAATGGTGGCGAACGATGCCTTGCCCATGACCCGCTTGAGCATCATACGGCCGGCCACGCTGACCTGGATCGCCCGGGGGTCTAGCGTTGCCTGATCGAACCCACCGTACTGCGCATGCAGGGCGGCAGCCTTGTGCTGCGGACGGAAATCGTTCGGGAACGCGATGCCCTGGCTGCGCAGCGCTGTGAGCTTGGCGCGCCGCTCGGCGATGATCGAATGTTCGTCCTGGGCAGGAACGGCGCCGTCGGGGGTCAGGTCAGTGGTCATGGTATTTGTCTTGGAAAAAAGTGGATTCAATTCTTCGTGCCGCCGGCGATGGTCAAGTCGTCGGCGGCTCGGCATGCGGCAAAAAGATCTAAGCTGTGTTTGACAGGAGCAGTAGCCTGGCAAACACAGTCTAGACGCCCTGTTTCAGCGAGGCGGCGATGAAGTCGTCGAGCTCACCGTCGAGGACGGCCTTGGTATTGCCCATCTCGAAGTTGGTTCGCAGATCCTTGATCCGCGACTGGTCCAGCACGTAGGAGCGAATCTGATGGCCCCAGCCGATGTCGGTCTTGGAGTCTTCCAGCTTCTGCTGATCGCTCATGCGCTTGCGCATCTCGTGTTCGTACAGACGCGATTTCAGCATGGCCCACGCCTCGGCGCGGTTACGGTGCTGGCTGCGGTCGTTCTGGCACTGGACCACGATGCCGGTCGGTCCGTGTGTCAGTCGCACGGCGGAATCGGTCTTGTTGATGTGCTGGCCGCCGGCGCCGGACGCGCGGTAGGTATCGACCCGGACATCGGCCGGATTGATGTCGATTTCCAGCGAGTCATCGACTTCAGGGTAGACGAACAGACTCGAGAACGAAGTATGTCGGCCGTTGGCAGAATCGAACGGCGACTTGCGCACGAGACGGTGCACGCCGGTTTCGGTGCGCAGGAAGCCGTAGGCGTACTCACCCTCGACCTTCAGGGTCGCGGTCTTGATGCCGGCGACTTCACCGTCGGACTGTTCCAGGATCTCGGTCTTGAAACCCTTGCGTTCGCAATAGCGTAGATACTGGCGCAACAGCATCGAGGCCCAGTCCTGCGCCTCGGTCCCGCCGGCGCCTGCCTGGATATCGATGAAGCAGTTGTTCGGGTCCATGGGATTACTGAACATGCGACGGAATTCCATGCCCTCGACCATCTTGCGCAGGCCATCGGCATCGGCTTCGACCGCTTCGCTGGTTTCGTCGTCCTGCTCTTCACGGGCCATCGCAAACAGATCCGACGCATCGCGCAGGTCGGCTTCGATCTTTGTCAGCGAGACGACGATGTTTTCGAGGGATTTTTTTTCCTTGCCCAGATCCTGGGCGCGTTTCTGGTCGTCCCAGACTTTCGGGTCTTCCAGTTCTGCATTGACTTGCTCTAGTTTCTCGGACTTCGTATCGAAGTCAAAGATACCTCCGAAGTTCTGCTTCGCGGATGGTCAGGTCCGCGAGGAGCGCGGAGAGGGAGTTGAGGCGTTCGGCTTCCATGGGGTGTCTTCGTCGGTCAAACCCCGAATTATACGCGACCGTTCCTCTGTCGGCAGCGCCAGCGGTACCGTTGGCGCCGTCTTGTCGTGTACCAGGCCGATTGCTTGTTCGAGGACATGGGCCTGGCACAGGTATGGGTTAAAAAACGATCTGGCAGTCAGGCGGATTCTGCATGTTCGACCAGCAGTTGCACGCGGGTCACCCCATTATAGGCATTTGCGTCCAGGCGGTAGGCGATTGTCGCGCGGTCGCCCAGCGCCTCGGCGTGGCCAAACCAGATGGCATCGAAGCGATGGCCCTCGCGCTCCAGTTGCAGCTTCAGATGCCGGTCCTTGAGAACACGCTGGTTGAGGATGCGGAACTGGTCGCAGAACACGGGCGGCGCGAAGCCCTGGCCCCAGACCTGGGCGCCCATCAGGTCGATGAAATCGGTCGTGAAATAGGCGTGTTCGAGCGAGCCGTCGGTATCGATCACGCGTTCGAGCTGATGCTGGGTCAACCAGTCGCGCCCGACCGCTTCGAAAGCAGCCGCGAAGGTATCGAAATTCTCGGCGCGGATGGTCAGGCCGGCGGCCATCGCATGGCCGCCGAATTTGTCGATCAGGGTTGGGGCGTGCTTGGACACCAGGTCCAGCGCGTCGCGCAGGTGGAAGCCCGGAATCGAGCGGCCCGAGCCCTTGATCCAGCCATCGGCACCGGGGGCAAAGGTGATCGTCGGACGGTAGAACTTGTCCTTGAGGCGCGAGGCAACGATACCGATCACGCCCTGGTGCCAGCCGGCGTCGAATACTGCCAGGGTCGCACTGCTGGCAGGGCTGAAGTTCTCCAGAAGCGCCATCGCGGTGTCCTGCATGCCGGATTCGATTTCCCGCCGTTCCCGGTTGATGCCGTCTAGTTCCTGCGCAATGGCCCAGGCCCGGCCTTCGTCGTCGGTGGTCAGGCACTCGATGCCGAGGGCCATGTTCGCCAGACGCCCGGCCGCGTTCAGCCGTGGCCCGAGCGCAAATCCCAGATCGAAGGGCGTGGCGCTGTTCGCCTCGCGGCCGGCGGCGCGAAACAGCGCTGCCACGCCGGGCTGCATGCGGCCGGTGCGCATGCGCTTCAAGCCCTGCGCCACCAGAATGCGGTTGTTGGCGTCAAGCTTGACCACGTCGGCCACCGTGCCGAGCGCTACCAGGTCGAGCAGGGCATCAAGCTTGGGCTGGGTCTGGGCGTCGAAGATGCCGCGCCGGCGCATTTCGGCACGCAGCGCCAGCAGGACGTAGAACATGACGCCGACGCCTGCCAGATTTTTGCTCGGGAAACCACAGTCCGGCTGATTCGGGTTCACGATCACCGCAGCGGCCGGCAAGTGGTCGCCGGGCAGGTGATGGTCGGTCACGAGCACTTCGATGCCACGCCGGTTGGCTTCGGCCACGCCCTCGATGCTGGCGATGCCGTTGTCGACCGTGATGATCACGTCCGGGGCTTTTTCGGAGACGGCCAGGGCCACGATTTCCGGCGTCAGGCCATAGCCGTATTCGAAGCGATTCGGCACGATGAAATCGACAATGGCACCCAGCGAGCGCAGGCCGCGCAGACCAACCGCACAAGCGGTGGCGCCGTCGCAGTCGTAATCAGCCACAATTACCAGGCGCTTGCGCTGGGCGATCGCGTCGGCAAGGAAGATTGCCGCCCGGTCGATATGCAACAGGCCGGCCGGTGCGATCAGGTCGGTCAGCTCGCTGTTGAGCTCACGCACGTCGACCAGGCCGCGCGCCGCATACAGGCGGGCCAGGACCGGATGGATACCGCTCTGGCGCAGCCGCTCGGCATCGCGAAACGGAAACGGGCGGGTCGCGATGCGGGTCATGGCAGCAATCGCGTGAGCGCCGGTTTTGCCCAAAACTTGCGCAACGACAT
The DNA here is from genome assembly GCA_014376645.1 of Herminiimonas sp. GTDB lineage: Bacteria > Pseudomonadota > Gammaproteobacteria > Burkholderiales > Burkholderiaceae_D > JANXSS01. Next base: position 21,784 of record JACMRD010000086.1, read on the forward strand.
GCGGGTCACCGCGTATTCGCGCAAGCGGTTGCCGTCGCCGAGCACCAGAGAAACCCGACCGATGCGACCGTCGACCAGACCGGCCAAGAGCGGCGCGAGCCACGCCGTCTCGAGTTCATTCCAGCGTTCCAGCCAACGTCCCCAGTCGCTTGCCAGCGCCGGTTCGATCAGTGCGTCGAGCATCAGCATCGCGTGCCGGCCTTCGTTTGCCAGCAGTTGTTCTACGACAGGCGCAGGTTGGCTGCCAGCAGCCGAGGCATCGAACGCCGCGAGCCAGCCGTCAAAGCCCAGTACGGTATCCGGCAGCGGGCCCGGGGACGGTGCCCGGGCCGCCGCCGCATCGGCGCCACCCCACAGCCACAAGGAATTGACGGGATGGGCCCGTCGTGCTTCACGCGCCTCGTTGACCGGATGGCCGTACCAGCCCATCTGCACTTCGTTCTGCAGCTTGCGCCAGGCCCGTGCGGAGTCTCCCTGCGGCATCCAGATGTCGATGTTGCGGCCGCAGGTCGCGTCCGGCGTTGCGGTCTGCAGGTCGGCGTGCCGGTCGGCGCGCACGAACCAGTAATCGGCGCTGCCGAAGTGCAGTTCGAGTCCGGCTTCGTCGAATGCCGGCTGCGCGGTCGTGAACAGGATGCGCGCGTCGGCTTCACTCAATTGCAGCTGGCGTGGATCGGTCAGCACCAGATGGTCGCGGGCGATGTGGAGATGGACTGGTTGCAGCACGAACCAGTGACCCGTATCGGTGTGTCCACCGAAGCTGCGCAGCAGGTCGGCGGCAATCGGCGGGCTGCCGCCGGCCTGCAGGCCGGCGTTCAATCCGAAGCGCCGTGCCAGCCAGGCTTCATGCGGCAGGGCGCGGGCAAAATCGTCGTGTTCACCCGCGGCGAGGCCGGGTGCCGGTGCGACCTGGCTGGCCACAGGTGTGCCCCGCGCCAGTAATGTTGATGTGGCGGGCAGTTGCATGTTGCGCAGCAGGTCGGGGGCCAATTCCGCCGGCGGCAGCCCGAAAGGAACTAGGATATCGATATCATTCATCGCCCGATTGTATGGCAAGATGCGGGCTGCGACAGGTGGCACGACGCAATTCGTCCCCGGCCGGCAGCATCGCAGGTGCGCCCGGCAGCCGCAAGGCCGCGCTGGTCCCGTCTCCGATGTCCACTCCGCTGCTGGAGTCTTTGGTCAAAGCTCATGAAAAATTTTCCCTTCGAATGGCTGGTTGGCGTTCGCTATACGCGTGCCGGCAAGCGTAGCGGCCGCAACAGTTTCATCTCCTTTATCTCCCTGATCTCGATGGCCGGCATCGCCCTGGGCGTGGCGGCGCTGATCGTGGTGCTGTCAGTCATGAACGGTTTTCAGAAAGACGTTCGCGACCGCATGCTGTCGGTGCTCTCCCACATTGAGGTCTTCGATGCCGGCGGCGCCTTGCCGAACTGGGAGCTGACTGCGAAGGAAGCATTGCAGGACAAGGAAGTGCGCGGCACGGCGCCCTATGTCGCGGCCCAGGCGATGATGACGCGCGACGACACGGTGCGCGGCGTGATCATCCGCGGTGTCCTGCCGGAACGCGAGCCGCAGGTCTCCGACGTCGCGTCGCAGGTCAAGGAGGGCAAGTTCGGCGACCTGCGTCCGGGCGAGTTCAATATCGTGCTCGGCGGCGAACTGGCGCGCGGGCTGCACGTCGGCATCGGCGAGAAAGTCACCATGATCGCGCCACAAGGCCAGGTCACTCCGGCCGGCGTGATCCCGCGCTTGAAACAGTTCACCGTGGTCGGCATCTTCGAGGCTGGCCATTTCGAGTACGACTCGACCCTGGCCTTCATTCACATCGATGACGCCATGAAGATGTTCAAGCTGGCCGCGCCCTCCGGCCTGCGCCTGAAGATCACCGACATGCAGCGCGCGCCGCAGGTGGCGGCCGACCTCTCGCGCATGCTGAGCGGCGACCTTCTCATCCGCGACTGGTCCAAACAGAACCGCAACTGGTTCGCTGCCGTCCAGACCGAAAAGCGCATGATGTTCATCATCCTCACCCTCATCATCGCCGTGGCGGCCTTTAACCTGGTGTCGACGCTGGTGATGACGGTCACCGACAAGCAGGCCGACATCGCGATCCTGCGTACCCTGGGCGCGTCGCCCGGATCGATCATGAAGATCTTCATGATCCAGGGAGCGCTGGTCGGCTTGTTCGGCACCGCCATCGGCGTGACCCTGGGCGTGACGGTGGCGTTGAACGTGGACGTGATCGTGCCGGCCATCGAACATCTGCTGGGCGTGCAGTTCCTGCCGCGCGACATTTACCTCATCAGCGCCTTGCCGTCGGACTTGCGGTGGCCGGATGTTTGGACCATCGGCGCGGTCGCGGTGGTGCTGGCATTTTTTGCAACCTTGTATCCGAGCTGGTGGGCAGCACGGGTGAAACCGGCAGAGGCCCTGCGCTATGAATGACGTCAGCAACATCGGTAACAGCAGCCCCATAGCCAGCCAGACGGTGCTGTCCTGCCAGGATCTTGGCAAGACTTTTACCCAGGGCAAGTACTCGGTCAACGTGCTGTCAGGCGTCGATTTCAGTGTTGTCAAGGGTGAGCGGGTCGCCATCGTTGGTGCTTCCGGCTCCGGCAAATCGACTCTGCTGCATCTACTCGGCGGGCTTGATACGCCGACGACCGGCAGCGTCACGCTGCTCGGTCGCGATTTCGCCGGCATGGCGGAAAAAGCCCGCGGCGATCTGCGCAACACTTCGCTGGGTTTCGTCTACCAGTTCCACCATCTGTTGCCGGAATTCTCGGCGCTCGACAACGTCGCCATGCCGTTGATGATTCGCCGCATGAAACGCTCCGATGCCCAGGCTGCAGCAGCTGCCATCCTGGAGCGGGTCGGCCTGGCCAATCGCGTGACGCATACGCCGGGTGAGTTGTCCGGTGGTGAGCGGCAGCGGGTGGCGCTGGCGCGCGCCCTGGTCACGCAACCGGCCTGCGTGCTGGCCGACGAGCCAACCGGCAACCTCGACCGTGGCACGGCGCACAAGACCTTCGACCTGATGCTGGAACTCTCGCGCACGCTGGGTACCGCATTCGTGATCGTGACCCACGACGTGGAACTCGCGCGCCATTGCGATCGCATCCTGCGGCTGTCGGAACACGGATTGTTGCCTTACCATGACCCGGTCGTTGCGATAGATTAAGGTTGTTGTTCGCAACAAGGTGATCAACGGGAATGTCGCATAGACTCCTGCCATGTGGATAGACACTCATTGCCATCTCGATGCAGCCGAATTCGGTGACGACCGTCCCGACGTCGCTGCGCGCGCCTTGCGGAAAGGGGTCTCCTGGATCGTCATTCCTGCCGTCGATATCCACAACTTCGATACTGTCAGAACACTGGCCAACAGCCAGCCGAACTGCACCTATGCGCTCGGCATCCATCCGATGTACGTGCCACAGTCCGATGTCGCCGATCTGGCGGCGCTGCGCACACTGATTCCCGAGGCGCTGCAAGACCCGCGCTTCGTGGCGATCGGCGAAATCGGCCTCGATTTCTTCCTTCCCGCGCTGTGCGTCGAGCCGATGCGGCAGAAGCAGGAACACTTTTATTCCGAACAACTGAAGATCGCGCGCGATTTCGATCTGCCGGTGTTGCTGCACGTGCGGCACTCGCAGGACCTGATCCTGAAGTACCTGCGCCGGATCACCGTTCGTGGCGGCATCGCCCATGCCTTCAACGGCAGCCTGCAACAGGCGCAGATATTCATCGACCTCGGCTTCAAGCTCGGGCTGGGCGGCGCGATGACCTATACCCGGGCGCTGCAGATCCGGCGGCTTGCAGCCACCCTGCCGCTCGAGGCGCTGGTGCTGGAAACCGATGCGCCCGACCTGGCGCCGAGCTGGCTCCATCCGGGACGCAACAGTCCCGAGCAGATACCGGCCATCGGCGCGATCCTCGCGGAGCTGCGCGCCATGACGCCGGCCGATGTCGCCCGCGCCACCAGCGACAATGCCGCAGCGGCATTGCCGCGTCTTCCCGCACTGCGCTGATCCCTGATGCGCAGCGCGATCATCGGCTTCGTTGCCGGTATCGGTCTGCTGCAGATCCAGCCTGGCTTGCCAAGCGGCGGCTGGTATTTTTTTCTCCTCGTTCTGGGATTGTCCTTGCTCTGCAGCGGGAGCCTGCCCCGCCTCTACGTCGCGGCAGGGGCGCTCTTGCGGGCAGCCGGAGGCGCAGCCCTTGGCTTCGCCTGGGCAGCCTGGCTGGCGCAGGGTTACCTAAGTCATGCGTTGCCTTCCGCACTGGAAGGCCAGGACCTCGTGGTGATAGGTGTCGTCGATAGCCTGCCGTACCGGTTCGAGCAGGGCGTGCGCTTCAACATTCTGGTGGAAGAGGCGCGGCTTGGTGGTAATCCGGTGACGGTGCCGCCGCACGTGGCGCTGGGTTGGTACGCCGGGATACACGGCGAGCCGGTCGTCGTCGGTGCGGTCGAGCCTGGACAGCGCTGGCAACTGGCGGTGCGCCTGCAACGGCCGCACGGGAGCGCCAACCCGGATGGATTCGACTATGAAGTCTGGCTGCTGGAGCAGGGTCTGCGCGCCACCGGACAGGTGCGTACCGACCTGCAATCGGCGGCACTGAACTTGCGCCGCGATGCGTTCGTGCCAGGCTTCGGCAACCTGGTCGAGCTTACCCGTGGCCTGCTGCGCGACAAGATTCTCGCGGCGCTGCCCGGCCAGCCTTACGCAGGCGTGCTGGTGGCGCTGGTGATCGGCGACCAGCGTGCGGTCGCGCAATCGGATTGGACGATCTTCAACCGCACGGGCATCGGGCACCTCGTCTCGAT
>JACMRD010000087.1 GCA_014376645.1 Herminiimonas sp.
CAGCCTGACCCAGGCCGCCGGCAGTGCCGCAACCGATACCTTGACACCCCACGTCGGCACGCCGGCCTGGGATCACGCGCTCGGACAAAAGGTGGTCTGGATGGCGGCCGGCGCCGAACAGAGTGCATCGCTCACGCTCAATCCGCCTGACCTCGGTCCGATCCAGATCGTCATCAATGTCAGCAACTCCCAGGCCGACGCCAGCTTTACCGCTGCGCAGCCCGAAGTGCGCCAGGCGCTCGAAGCCGCCCTGCCCCGTCTCAAGGAGATGCTTGGCGACGCCGGCATCACGCTCGGCCAGGCCAGCGTCAATGCCGGCAACCCGAACCAGAACGGCCCGGCGCAGCAGCACGCCGGCAATGGCGCAGGTCGCGGCAGTGGCGCGGCCGGCACCGGGCCGCTCGACACCGAACCGGTCAGTCGCAGTGTCAGCCAGCCCATCAGTGGCGGCATCGGCTTGGTCGACACCTTCGCCTGACGAGCGCACGGCCCGCGCACCGCTGTGCACGGAGGACCGATTTTTAAGCGCGGATGCGTGCCGCGCGACACTAAAAATGGTTTAATGCCGGAGGTTCCACATTGCAGCGCCGGCCATGCATCGCCGGCGCGCTTGGGCTGCTGCGTTCGCGATCAAAACGATGCGCTGATCTGCAGCGCGAACCGCCCTCTTTTCAGGGCATCGCACCCGTGATTTTTTCTCGATAATCAGGACCATGGTGTACCGCTGCGGTACACGCAGCAACGACAAGGATCGATATGGCAACGTCAGGCCCGAAATCAGTTCCGAAGGCCGCTCCGAAGGCAGAGGCCGAGGACGATGCACCGGTTGCGAAGAAGTCGAGCAAGAAACTCATCATCATCATCCTTCTGGTGGTGCTGCTGGCAGGCGGCGGTGGCGCAGCGTGGTTCTTCATGGGCCAAAAGGAATCGGCCGGAGCAAAACACGCCAAGGTCGAAGCAGTCAAGCCGCCGGTGTTCCTGGTGGTGGAACCCTTCACCGTCAACCTGCAGAGCGAAGGGACCGAACAATTCCTGCAGGCAGCCTTTACCCTCCAGGTCGGCAGCGCCGAACAGGTCGACCAGCTCAAGCTGTACATGCCGCAGGTCCGCAGTCGCCTGCTCCTGTTGTTGACATCGAAAAAGGCCAGCGAAATCAACACCGCAGAAGGCAAGAAAAAGCTCAGCAACGAGATCATGGCCGCCGTCAAGCAGCCGTTCAGCGCCGGCGCCAAGCCGCAGGAAATCAACGACGTCTTTTTCACATCGTTCGTGATTCAGTAAAATCATGGCTGAAAATTTTCTGTCACAGGAAGAAGTCGATGCCCTCCTCAAAGGCGTCAACGGCGATCACGAGGACGTGCTTGCGCCGGAAGACAGCTCCGGCGTTCGGCCCTACAACCTGGCGACCCAGGAACGGATCGTGCGCGGCCGCATGCCGACGCTGGAAATCATCAACGAGCGTTTCGCCCGCCTGTTGCGCATCGGCCTGTTCAACTTCCTGCACCGGACCGCCGAAGTCTCGATCGGTCCGGTGCGGGTATCCAAGTACAGCGAGTTCATCCGCAACCTGGTGGTGCCGACCAACCTTAACCTGATCCACATGAAACCGTTGCGCGGCACGGCGCTGATGGTGTTCGATCCGAACCTGGTGTTCCTTTTGGTCGACAACCTTTTCGGCGGCGATGGCCGCTTCCATACCCGGGTCGAGGGCCGCGATTTTACCCAGACCGAGCAGCGCATCATCCAGCGCATCCTGGCGATCGTCTTCGAGAATTACGCCAAGTCGTGGGAACCGGTCTACCCGGTCGAGTTCGAATACATCCGTTCCGAGATGAATACCCAGTTCGCCAACATCGCCACGCCGAACGAAGTCGTGGTCGCCACGACCTTCACGATCGAGCTGGGACCGGTCAGCGGCGAAATGCACTTCTGCACGCCCCACGCGATGATCGAGCCGATCCGGGACATCCTGACCTCGAGCCTGCAGGGCGAGACACTGGAGATGGACAAGCGCTGGGTTCGCCTGATGACGCAGCAGATCCAGACCGCCGAAGTCGAGTTCGTGGCCGACCTGGGCGTCGCCCGCAGTTCGCTGGGCGCGA
>JACMRD010000088.1 GCA_014376645.1 Herminiimonas sp.
ACAGATCGCGATTTCGAAGACCGAGCCGGGTGATGAGAACAACCAGGACATTTCTTCTTTGGTCGGCAAGGTGGATATCCGCAAGCTCGAGGAATATTCGCAGGACGATCCCGATGCCTACAGTTACTCGGGCGGTCTGTGTCTGGCCAATCAGGGCCTGATGGAATTCGTCGAGATGTTCAAGGCGCCGATCAAGGTGCTGCATCCGCTGTTGACCGCGACCCAGGAAGGCAACTACAAGGGCACTGAAGGCTTCGGTGCGATACCTTTCGATGGCGTGATTCTTGCGCACTCCAACGAGTCCGAATGGAAGACATTTCGTAACAATAAAAACAACGAGGCTTTCCTCGACCGTATCTATATTGTGAAGGTGCCGTACTGCTTGCGAGTGTCGGATGAAATCAAGATCTATGAAAAACTCTTGCGCAACTCATCCCTGTCACAGGCATCGTGCGCGCCGGGGACGATGAAGATGATGGCGCAATTTGCAATCCTGTCGCGCTTGAAGGAGCCGGAGAATTCCAGCATCTTCAGCAAGATGCAGGTCTACGATGGCGAGAACCTGAAGGACACGGATCCGAAGGCCAAGTCGATGCACGAGTACAGCGACTACGCCGGTGTCGATGAAGGCATGAATGGTCTGTCGACCCGCTTTGCGTTCAAGATCCTGTCGAAGGTGTTCAATTTCGATAATACTGAAGTGGCGGCCAATCCGGTGCACCTGTTGTACGTGCTGGAACAGCAGATCGAGCGCGAGCAGTTTCCGCCTGAAACCGAGCAGAAATATTACGCGTACATCAAGGAGTATCTGGCGCAACGGTATGTCGAGTTCATCGGCAAGGAAATCCAGACGGCGTATCTGGAAAGCTATTCCGAATACGGGCAGAACATTTTCGACCGATATGTCACGTTTGCCGATTTCTGGATTCAGGATCAGGAGTTCCGCGATCCGGACACCGGTGAAAGTTTCGATCGCAATGCATTGAACAACGAGCTGGAAAAGATCGAAAAACCGGCAGGCATTTCCAACCCCAAGGATTTCCGTAACGAGATCGTCAACTTTGTGTTGCGGGCCCGGGCGCACAACGCCGGCAAGAATCCTGCGTGGACCAGTTATGAAAAGCTGCGCACGGTCATCGAGAAAAAAATGTTCTCCAACACGGAAGAACTATTGCCGGTAATTTCGTTCAATGCGAAGGCCAGTGCCGACGACGCGCACAAGCATCAGGAGTTCGTGGCCCGCATGGTCGAAAAAGGCTATACCGCCAAGCAGGTGCGCTTGTTGTGCGAATGGTATTTGCGGGTACGTAAGTCGTCCTGATCGCCTGACGGTGGTGTGCTGGAAATCGTCATGCACAGGGTTCAGGGAGAATGGACCGGCGCCGGGGGGAGCATCCGGCGTCCGTCCGAATACTGGCAGGAGGCAATTTGTCATATCTCATCGACCGGCGTCTGCAGGGCAAGAACAAATCCGCGATCAACCGTGAGCGCTTCTTGCAGCGCCACAAGGTCCAGATCAAGGATGCGGTCACGCGCGCGATCAAGGGACGCTCGATCACCGATATCGAAAGTGGCGAGAAAGTCTCGATTCCGGTCAAGGACACGAACGAACCGAGCTTCGGACATGCCCAGGGCGGCGTGGTCGAGCGGGTCATGCCCGGCAACTCCGAGTACCTGAAGGGTGACCGAGTCCAGCGCCCCAAGGGCGGCGGCGGGTCGGGGCGCGGCAAGGCAGGTAACAACGATCAGACCAACGAAGACGATTTTGCCTTCGAGCTGACCCGCGAAGAATTCATGCAGTATTTCTTCGAGGATCTGGAACTGCCGAACATGATCAAGACGCAGCTGACCTCGACCAATGAGTACAAGAATCAGCGCGCCGGCTTCAATACCTCCGGCACACCCTCGAACATCCATGTGCTGCGTTCGCTGCGCGGTGCGCTCGGCCGGCGCATTGCCGTGGGCGGCGGTTCGCGCCGGCGCCTGGCCGAGGCTGAGCAGGAACTCGCGGTGCTGTTGCGGCTGGCCGGCGAGGGCGATGCACGGGTGGTCAAGCTGAAGGCCGAGATCCATGCCCTGCATGTCAGGCTGCTGGCCATTCCCTTCATCGACCCGTTCGATCTGCGCTATTCGAATCGCATCAAGGTGCCGAAGCCGTCGAGCCAGGCCGTGATGTTCTGCATTCTGGATGTGTCCGGATCGATGGACGAGAGCAAGAAGGAGACGGCCAAGCGCTTCTTCATCCTGCTGTACCTGTTCCTGACCCGGGCCTACGACAAAATCGAGGTCGTCTTCATCCGCCATCACACCTCGGCGGCCGAAGTCGATGAGGAAGAGTTCTTCCATTCCCGTGAATCGGGCGGCACGGTCGTGTCGTCGGCGCTGCATCTGCTGATGAAGATCATGCGCGAGCGCTATCCGAGCAGCGACTGGAACAGTTATGTCGCCCAGGCTTCCGACGGCGACAACTGGGACAACGATTCGGTGATCTGCCGCCAGCTGATGATCAATAGCGTCATGGAGGCGGTGCAGTACTTTGCCTATGTCGAGGTCACCGACGGCGAACCGCAGAACCTGTGGCACGAGTACACCCAGGTGCTGGAGCATCATCCGCACTTCGCGATGCAGAAAATCGAGTCGCCGGCCGATATCTATCCGGTGTTCCGCGAGCTGTTCAAGAAGCAACCGAAGTAATCGTGGCCGCTCACAACGCAGCCCCAACGAGGTAGCCGACATGACAACCTATCTGCAAAGCGCCCTGCCGCTGTCCGAAGACAGCAGGGCCCGTCTGCCCGACCAGTCGGAGTGGACCTTCGAGCTGATCGAACAGGCGCATGCCGAGATCCGCCGCGTGGCCGAGCAGTTCGGCCTCGACACCTATCCCAACCAGCTCGAGATCATCACCGCCGAGCAGATGATGGACGCCTATGCCTCGGTCGGCATGCCGGTGTCATACAACCACTGGTCGTTCGGCAAGCATTTCCTGTCGACCGAAAAAAGCTACAAGCGCGGTCAGATGGGGCTGGCCTACGAGATCGTGATCAACTCCAATCCCTGCATCGCCTACCTGATGGAAGAGAACAGCCTGACGATGCAGGCGCTGGTGATCGCGCATGCTGCCTACGGCCACAACTCGTTCTTCAAGGGGAATTACCTGTTCCGCACCTGGACTGATGCCGATGCGATCATCGACTACATGGTGTTCGCCAAAAACTACATCGCCGATTGCGAGCGCCGCCACGGGGTGGAAGCGATCGAACTGCTACTCGACTCCTGCCATGCGCTGCAGAGCTACGGCGTCGACCGCTACAAGCGGCCGGCAAAGCTGTCGCTGGCGGAGGAGCGCGCCCGCCAGGAAGAGCGCGAGACCTACCTGCAGTCGCAGGTCAACGACCTGTGGCGCACGGTGCCGCGGCGCGATGCGGCCGTCACCCTGAATACGACTGAGCGCTTCCCGGCCGAACCGCAGGAAAACCTGCTCTACTTCATCGAGAAATCAGCGCCGCTACTGGCGCCATGGCAGCGCGAGATCGTGCGCATTTCGCGCAAGATTTCACAGTACTTCTATCCGCAGCGGCAGACCCAGGTCATGAACGAGGGCTGGGCCACATTCTGGCATTACACCATCCTTAACCAGCTGTACGACGAGGGCGTGGTCGGCGATGGCTTCATGATGGAGTTCTTGCAAAGCCATACCAACGTGGTCTACCAGCCGCCGGTCAACAGCAATCACTTCAGCGGCATCAACCCGTACGCGCTGGGCTTTGCGATGATGCGCGACATCCGCCGCATCTGTGAGGAACCGACTGCGGAAGACAAGGCCTGGTTTCCGGACATCGCCGGCAGCGATTGGCGCCAAACGCTCGATTTTGCGATGCGCAACTTCAAGGACGAGAGCTTCATCGCGCAGTATCTGTCGCCCAAGCTGATCCGGGACTTCCATTTTTTTTCGGTGCTGGACGACGACAAGAGTGACAAGCTGACCATTTCCGCCATCCACGATGACAGCGGCTACCGCTACATCCGATCCCAGCTGGCCGAGCAATACAATCTCGGCAGCCGGGAGCCGAACATCCAGGTCTGGTCGGTCAATACCCACAGCGACCGCGCCCTGACCCTGCGCCACACGCAATTCCAGCGCCGTCCCCTGAGCCAGCAGACCGACGAGGTGCTCAAGCATATCGTGCGGCTGTGGGGCTTCGATGTGCATCTGGAAACGGTCAGTCCGACCGGCGCCGTGCTGACCACGCTGCATGGCAAGTCGGACATGCGCTCGCGTATTCACGGTTGAACCGCTGGGCCGCTGGCTGATCCCTTGACCCTGTAAAATTTTCTGGTCAGTGTAGGATTTGCCGGGCACGGTGGATGGTCCCTGATCTGCTGGACAACGGCCTGCCTTGCAGCCGGTGCCCGATTCAACCTGTCTGCTCCAGGCGTCCGGTTGCGAGTAAAATGGCGCCCGCGGCGGCTCGCGCCGCATCGACTTTCCACTGGATTTTTCCCGAATGCTGCGACTGACTGACCTTCAACTGCCGCTCGACCATGCCGAGGCGGATCTGCCTGCGGCAATCCTGGATCGGTTGGGTATCGACACCGCCGCGCTGAAGGGTTTCACGATCTTCAAGCGCAGCTACGATGCGCGCAAGAAGAGTGCGATCGTGCTGATCTATTCGCTCGATGTCGAGGTTGCCGATGAAGCCGCCGTGCTCGAGCGCCTGCGCGGCAACCGCCAAGTGGGCATCACGCCGGACACCAGCTATCACTTCGTCGCCGAGGCGCCGCCGGGCCTGCAGAGCCGGCCAGTGGTCATCGGCACCGGCCCCTGCGGCCTCTTCGCCGGTCTGATCCTGGCGCAGATGGGGTTTCGTCCAATCATTCTCGAGCGTGGCAAATCCGTGCGCGAACGGACCAAGGATACGTTCGGCCTGTGGCGCAAGCGCGAGCTGCACCCGGAATCGAACGTGCAGTATGGTGAGGGCGGCGCCGGTACTTTTTCCGACGGCAAGCTCTGGAGCCAGATCAAGGACCCGAAACATTACGGCCGCAAGGTGCTGATGGAATTCGTCAAGGCCAATGCGCCCGAGGAGATCCTCTATGTCAGCAAGCCGCACATCGGTACCTTCCGGCTGGTCCAGATGGTCGAGAAGATGCGCGCCTCGATCGAGGAACTCGGCGGCGAATTCCGCTTCGAGAGCAAGGTCGAGGATCTCGACATCGAGGAAGGTCGCATCCGCGGTGTGGTACTGGCCGGCGGCGAACACATCGCCAGTGATCACGTGGTGCTGGCCGTCGGCCACAGCGCGCGCGACACGTTCCAGATGCTCTACGATTGCGGCGTGTATCTCGAGGCAAAACCGTTTTCGCTGGGCTTTCGGATCGAACATCCACAGTCGCTGATCGATGCCGCCCGCTTCGGACCAAATGCGGGCAACCCGATCCTGGGCGCCGCCGATTACAAGCTGGTGCACCACGCCACTAATGGCCGTTCGGTCTACAGCTTTTGCATGTGCCCGGGCGGCACGGTGGTGGCGGCGACCTCCGAGCCAGGGCGCGTGGTCACCAACGGCATGAGCCAGTATTCACGCAACGAGCGCAATGCCAACAGCGGCATCGTGGTCGGCATCACGCCGGCCGACTATCCGGGCCATCCGCTGGCCGGCATCGATTTCCAGCGCAAATGGGAGTCGCGCGCCTTCGAACTTGGCGGCGGCAATTACAACGCGCCGGGCCAGCTGGTGGGTGACTTCATCGCCGACCGGCCATCCACGGCGCTGGGCGCCGTCACGCCTTCCTATACCCCCGGCGTGACGCTGGGCGACCTCAACACGGCGCTGCCTGGCTACGTGATCGCGGCGATTCGCGAAGCGCTGCCAGCCTTCGACAAGCAGATTCGCGGTTTTTCCATGAACGATGCGGTACTGACGGGTGTGGAAACGCGCACCTCGGCGCCGATCCGGATCACCCGCAACGAGGGCTGCGAGAGCCTCAACACACGCGGCCTGTTTCCGGCCGGTGAAGGTGCAGGTTATGCCGGCGGCATCCTGTCGGCGGCGGTCGATGGCATCAAGGTGGCGGAAGCCGTCGCGCTGAGCATGCTTGCATCGCTTTGAGCCGGCCGGCTCAAAGCCACCCGGATTTTCGGAACCGGTAATACAGGTAGCTGCAAACGCAGACCATGATGCCGATCGCGGCCGGGTAGCCGTACTCCCATTGCAGCTCCGGCATGCTCTTGAAGTTCATCCCCCAGATGCCGGCGAAGGCGGTTGCGACCGCGAAGATGGCGGCCCACGCGGCCAGGCGCTTGTTCACTTCGCTCTCGTCGATGGCCACCATCGACAGGTTGACCTGAATCGCAGTGCTGATGGTGTCGCGAATCGTATCGATCGAGGTATTGATGCGATACAGATGATCGTAGACGTCGCGGAAGTATTCCTGGGTATTGCTGCAGATCGCAGGCACGCGACCGCCGTACAGCTTGCCGGTCGCTTCCATCAGGGGGGCCACGGCATGCTTGAGGATCAGGACCTTGCGCTTGAGTGCATACAGGCGCTGGATGTTGGCTCGCTCGGTGCCTTTGTCGAAGATCTTTTCCTCGATCGTTTCCAGTTCCTGCTCGAGCGCATCGGCGACCGGGAAATAACGGTCGACCACCGCGTCCATCAGTGCATACAGGACAAACGCCGGACCCTGGCGCAGCAACTCGGGTTCGCGTTCGCAGCGTGCCCGCACGCCGAGGAAACCCTGCTCGCTGCGATTGCGGACCGACAGCACATAGTTGGTACCGACAAAGACGTCGAGCTCACCGACATTGAGTTCGCCGTCGACCAGTTCCACCGTGTGCACCACGGCAAACAGCGAATCGCCGTATTCCTCAATTTTTGGTCGCTGGTGCCCGCTCGAGGCGTCTTCGACGGCCAGTTCGTGCAGGCCGAACTCTTCGCCCATCTGTTCAAGCTCGTGCGGCTCGCCGTCCTTGAGCGCGACCCAGACAAAGCAGTCCGGGCGCTGGATATACTCGCTGATGTCCTCGACCGAAACGTCGGCCAGCTTGGTGCCATTCTCATACGCAACGCAATTGATCAGCATGCGCCGGTCCTCCGGTTGAAGTTGGGTGCCTCTTGGCAGCGGGACTGAGTGTACACGCGAGCAAGGTTCGCAACCAGAGGCCGGGTCGTTACGCAGTGAGGAACCGTGCTAAGGTCAATGCTGGCTCTCTCCTCCATGGCGTACCCCCAACATGTGTCAATTGCTCGGCATGAACTGCAATGTGCCCACCGATATCGTTTTCAGCTTTACCGGCTTTGCCACCCGCGGCGGCGGCACCGATATTCATAACGACGGCTGGGGCATCGCGTTTTTCGAGGGCGCTGGCGTGCGCCATTTTGTCGACCACGAAGCCGCCGTCGCCTCGCCAATCGCGCAATTGATCAAGCGGGTGCCGATCAAGTCGACCAACGTGATCGCACACATCCGCAAGGCCACGCAGGGCCACATCGCGCTGGAGAATTGTCATCCCTTCGTGCGGGAACTCTGGGGTCGCTACTGGGTGTTCGCGCACAATGGCGACCTGAAGGAGTTCGCGCCACTACTCGATGGCCCGTATCGGCCGGTGGGCAACACCGACAGCGAGCGCGCGTTCTGTTTCATCCTGCAGCAGCTACGCCGCCAGTTCGGGGACGTGATGCCGTCATGCGCGGCGCTGACGGGTGCCTTGCGCGCGCTGGTCGACCAGATCGCGGCGCATGGCACGTTCAACATGATGCTCTCGGGCGGTACCGCACTGTACGCGCATTGCTCGACCAATCTGCATTACCTGGTGCGGCAGTATCCGTTTGCCAAGGCTCTGCTGTCGGACGACGACCTGAGCGTCGATTTCTCGCAAGTCACGACCCCGAATGATCGCGTGGCCATCATCGTCACCGAGCCGCTGACCACCAATGAACGCTGGACTCGCTTCGACGCCGGCGATCTCATGCTGTTCGTCGACGGCTTGCCGGTCGACCTGGCAACGCTATAGCAGCGGTCCGAGATGGGACGCCACACGTTCCCACAGTTTTTCCTGCCACGGTCGCGCATTCCACTTTGCAAAGGTAATGCGTTGCGACTTCGCGATGTCTTCGTCGAAGATCGCGGTCTGGCGCTGCGCAAACTCGGCGTCGTACACGTTGACGTTGGCTTCGTCGTTCAGGCGCATCGAGCGGTCGTCGAAATTGGTCGAGCCGACCGAGGTCATCAAGCCATCGACGATCATCACCTTGCAGTGATACATGGTGGGCTGGTACTCATACAGTTCCGCGCCCGCCTGGAGCAGCTCTCCCCACATTCCGCGCGAGGAACTGCGCACCGTGTCGGCATCGGTGTGCGGGCCCGGCATGATGATCTTCAGCTTGACGCCGCGCTTCATGGCGTCGATCAGCGTTTCGCGGGTACGTTCGTCCGGTACGAAATAGGCGCTTGAAATGTAGATCGATTTCTGCGCCGCCGTGAAGGCCAGCATGTACATCAGGTGCATGCTCTCGTTGCCGCCGGAAGGAGAACTGCTGAAGGTCTGGGCCGCCAGGTTACCGGCCGGCGCCAGGGCCGGAAAATAGATCGGGCCGTGCAGCACGCGACCGGTAGTCTTGATCCAGTTATCCATGAACACGGCCTGCATCTGCGCCACCACCGGGCCCTCGATGCGGAAATGCGAGTCGCGCCAGTGATCGGGATCCTGCGCCCGGCCGGTCCAGATCGCCGCGATACCGACGCCGCCGGTGAAACCGATGTTGCCGTCGACGATCATCAGCTTGCGATGCGTGCGGTTGTTCAGGCGGCCCAGCGTGTACCAGCGCAGAGGATGATATTTTTCGAATTCTACGCCTGCATCCTTCATCTTCGTGATTGGCTCGGCATCGAGCTTGCTGCTGCCGACCCAGTCGATCAGGACATGGACCTTGACGCCGGCACGGGCGCGTTCGGCCAGCGCATCGGCCATGTCGAGGCCGATCTGCTCCGACCAATAAATGTACGTTTCGAGGTTGATGCTGTGGCGCGCCTCCCGGATGGCCTTGAGCATGGATGGAAAGATCTGATCGCCATTCAACAGTGTTTCGATCTTGTTGCCACCGACTATGTTTGGTCCGAGCATGACGCCCATCGAGCGCTGGAACTGCATGTCGGCCACGGGGTAGAGGCGCGGAATGTCCTGCACCACCCGCTTTTCGCCGGTCGAGAAATTTGCCACCAGCAAGACGGCGAACAGGGTTGCCCCGACGCTGGCCACGATCACGATCAGCTTGCCGAATTTGCTGCGGGGGGTGCGGAGCTGCAGGGGCATGGATGCTATCTGGAAAGCAGATCAATCGTTTCGGCACAGGACGCATGTGCAGCCTCGTAGACTCTCGCCGCAGCACGGTTGCTGCGACAGAAAATTACGCAGGGCAAGAATAGCAGAGCGATAACTTGCGGCGCTGAATTAAACGCGCGGCAATGCGAACTGGATCGCATTGCCGTGGGACGGAAGCGCCGATCAGCCCAGGTTCGGCGCCAGCCAGCGTTCGATGTCGGCTTCCGACGCGGAACGACGCAGCGCCATGTCCTTGGCCTGGTCGTCACCGATCTTGCCGACGCTAAAATATTTTGCGTCCGGATGCGCCAGATAGAAGCCTGACACCGCTGCGCCCGGGAACATCGCGAACGATTCGGTGAGCTGCATGCCGATCTCTTCGCATTGCAGCAGGCGGAACATGTCGGCCTTGACCGTGTGTTCTGGGCAGGCCGGATAGCCCGGCGCCGGCCGGACCCCACGATAGGATTCGGCGATCAATGCCGCCTTGTCGAGATGTTCATCGGCGGCATAGCCCCACAGGTCGGTACGTACACGCTCGTGCATCTGTTCGGCGAAGGCTTCCGCCAGGCGGTCGGCCAGCGACTTGAGCATGATCGACGAATAATCGTCGTGCGCGGCCTCGAAGCGCTGCTCGTGTTTTTCGATGCCGATGCCGGTGGTGACGGCGAACAGGCCGATGTAATCGGCCACGCCCGAAGACTTCGGCGCGATGAAATCGGCCAGGCATTGGTTCGGCCGCGCCACGCCGTCGATGACCGGCTTGACGGTCTGCTGGCGCACGCCGTAATACGTGAAGGCGACTTCGGTGCGGGTGTCGTCGGTATAAATTTCGATGTCGTCGTCGTTGACGCTGTTGGCAGGCATCATGGCAATCACGCCATTGGCCGTCAGCCAGCGGCCGTCGACGACTTTTTTCAGCAGGGCCTGGCCTTCCTCGAAGACCTTGCTGGCCGATTCGCCGACCACGCTGTCGGTCAGGATCGCCGGATAGGGACCGGCCAGGTCCCAGGTCTGGAAAAACGGGCCCCAGTCAATGTACTGCGCCAGCAGACCCAGGTCGACATTCCTGAACACGCGGCGGCCGATGAACTTCGGCTTCACCGGCGCCGCCGGCGCCGTGAAGGGCACGACCATCTTGTTGGCGCGGGCCTGGGCCAGGGTCAGCAGCGGCACCGCCTTCTTGTTGGCGTGCTGGATGCGGATGCGTTCGTAATCGGTGGCGATGTCGGCGATGTACTGCTCGCACTGCTCCGGTGTCAGCAGCGACTGCGCCACCGAGACCGAGCGCGAGGCATCGGACACGTAGACCACCGGACCGTCGTAGTTCTGGGCGATCTTGACCGCCGTGTGGGCGCGCGACGTGGTGGCGCCACCGATCAGCAACGGCGTCTTCCGCGACCGGAAATACGGATCGCGCTGCATCTCCTTGGCGACGTACGCCATTTCCTCGAGCGACGGCGTGATCAGACCGGACAGGCCGATGATGTCGGCGTTTTCCGCCTTGGCGCGGGCCAGGATCTCGGCGCAGGGGACCATGACGCCCATGTTCACGACTTCGAAGTTATTGCACTGCAAGACGACGGAGACGATATTTTTGCCAATGTCATGCACGTCGCCCTTGACCGTCGCGATGACGATCTTGCCCTTGGGTTTGGCGGCCACGCCGGTGCGTTGTTCTTCCAGCAGTTTTTCGGCTTCGATGTAGGGGATCAGGTGGGCCACGGCCTGTTTCATGACGCGCGCCGATTTCACCACCTGCGGCAGGAACATCTTGCCTTGCCCGAACAGGTCGCCGACGATGTTCATGCCATCCATCAGCGGTCCTTCGATCACGTGGATTGGTCGTCCGCCCGAGGTGTCGAGCTGCGCCCTGGCCTCTTCGGTATCCTCGACGATCCATTGTGTGATGCCGTGCACGAGCGCGTGGGCCAGTCGCTTCTGGACCGTGCCTTCGCGCCAGACCAGAGTCTCTTCTTCCTTTTTGCCACCGGCTTTCAGGGTGCCGGCAAATTCGATCATGCGCTCGGTGGCGCTCAGATTGTTGGGATTGTCGCCGGTCACCGGGCGATTCAGGACCACGTCCTCGACCCGCTCGCGCAGTTCGGGCGAGAGCTCGCTATAGACGCCCATCATGCCGGCGTTGACGATGCCCATGGTCATGCCGGCCTGGATCGCGTGATACAGGAATGCGGTGTGGATGGCTTCCCGCGCCGGGTCGTTGCCGCGGAAGCTGAAGCTGACATTGGAGACGCCGCCGCTGATCTTGGCATGCGGCAGATTGGCGCGGATCCAGCGCGTCGCATTGATGAAGTCGACCGCATAGTTGTTGTGCTCGTCGATGCCGGTGGCAATCGCGAAGACGTTCGGATCGAAGATGATGTCTTCCGGCGGAAAACCAACCTTCGTGACCAGCAGGTCGTAGGCGCGCCGGCAGATCTCGATCTTGCGCTGGTAGGTATCGGCCTGGCCCTTTTCATCGAAGGCCATCACGATCACGGCGGCGCCATAGCGGCGGCACAGGCTAGCCTGGCGCAGGAACTCCGGCTCGCCTTCTTTCATCGAGATCGAGTTGACGATCGATTTGCCCTGCACACATTTCAGACCGGCTTCGATCACTGACCATTTCGACGAATCGATCATGATCGGTACCCGCGCGATGTCCGGCTCGGAAGCGATCAGGTTCAGGAAGCGCGTCATGGCGGCGACCGAGTCCAGCATCGCTTCATCCATGTTGATGTCGATGATCTGCGCGCCGTTCTCGACCTGCTGGCGCGCTACGGTCAGCGCATCGTCGTACTGCTCGTTAAGGATCAGGCGCGCGAAGGCTTTCGAGCCGGTGACGTTGGTGCGCTCGCCGACGTTGACGAACAATGAATCGTCGTCGATCGTGAACGGCTCCAGGCCGGACAGCCGCAGCGACGTGGTAACTTCCGGCAGCCGGCGCGGCGCAATCGTCGAGACCACGTCGGCAATCGCGCGGATGTGGTCCGGCGTGGTGCCGCAGCAGCCGCCGGCGATGTTGACGAAACCGCTTTCGGCGAAGTCCTGCAGCAGCGACGAGGTGACGTCCGGCGTTTCGTCGAAGCCGGTGTCACTCATTGGATTGGGCAGGCCAGCATTCGGGTAGATGCAGACAAACGTGTCGGCGATCTTCGACAGCTCTTCGGCATACGGACGCATGAGCGCCGCGCCAAGCGCGCAGTTCAGGCCGATGGTGAGCGGGCGCGCATGGCGCACCGAATTCCAGAACGCTGGCACGGTCTGGCCCGACAGGATGCGTCCGGAGGCATCGGTGACGGTGCCGGAAATCATGATCGGCAAGCGTGGCAAGCCACTCGCATCGAGCTCCTCGAAAAAGGTCTCGATGGCGAACAGCGCAGCCTTGCAGTTGAGCGTGTCGAAGATGGTCTCGACCAGCAGCACGTCGGCCCCGCCCTCGACCAGCGCGCGGGCCTGGTCCAGATACGTCGCGACCAGTTGATCGAAGGTGACGTTGCGCGCTGCCGGGTCGTTGACGTCGGGCGAGATCGAGGCGGTCTTTGGCGTCGGTCCGAGCGCGCCGGCGACGAAGCGCGGCTTGTCAGGCGTCGAGTACTTGTCGCAGGCGGCGCGCGCCAGGCGTGCCGAGGCCAGGTTCATCTCATAGGCCAGGTGGCCCATCTGGTAATCGTCCTGCGCCACCGAGGTCGCGCCGAAGGTGTTCGACTCGATCAGGTCGGCGCCGGCGGCCAGGTACTGTTCGTGGATTTCGCTGATGATGTGCGGCTGGGTCAGGCTCAACAGTTCGTTGTTACCCTTGACGAAGACTTCCTTGCCGGGCGGCGCAAAGTCCGCGAAACGCGCGCCGCGGTAATCCGCTTCGGACAACCGGTATTGCTGGATCATCGTGCCCATCGCGCCGTCGAGAATCAGGATGCGGCGCGCAAGCAGATCGCGCAAGAGGGTTTCAGTGGCGGAGAGGACGTCGCGTTTCATCGTGTTTTCCAAAAAAATAACCCGGAACTGCCAAAGCCGGTCCGGGTCATTCCGCGTACCGCTTTAGCTGTATTTAGGAGGGGAGGATCCCCGGCGCCCGCAAGCTGGATGTTTGACTGTCACAATCAAATCGGCGCCACTAAATTATACGGTATATCCGCATATCCCAAGCGCTGCCCAAGCGCTGCCCAAGCGCTGCCCAAGCGCTGCCCGAACCGGCACGGCCGCCGCGTTACAGGAAGCGTCCGCCAGCCAGCGCAAAACCTTGCAGGAAATCCCGTGCGCCGAGACGCTTGCCGCCCGGCTTCTGCAATTCGGTGACACGCACCATGCCTCCGGTCGCGTCCTGGCCGCAGGCAATCAGGATGCCTTCTTCCGGATCGGCGGCCAGGACCGTGCCGGCAGCCGCTGCGCCACGTTGCACCTGGCTCGGGCCGGCTTCCTGCGCGTGCCAGAGCTTCAGGGTCACGTCGCCGAAATGCGCAATCGCACCGGGAAAAGGATTGAAGGCGCGGATCTTGCGCGCCACGAGGGATGCCGGCTGCAAAAAATCCAGCAACGCTTCGTCCTTGCGGATCTTCGGCGCATAGGTCGCGCCGACCTCGGTCTGCACCGTGCCCGCCACGGGCCCGGGTTGTTCGTCCATCTCGCGCAAGGCCTCGACGATCATGACGCCGCCCAGGCAGGCCAGCTCGTCGTGCATGCTGCCGGTGGTGTCCTCGGGGGAAATCGGCAGCGCCTGCATCGAGAGCATCGGCCCGGTGTCGAGCCCGGCGTCCATCTGCATGATCGTGATGCCGGTCTGGGTGTCGCCCGCTTCGATGGCGCGATGAATCGGCGCGGCGCCGCGCCAGCGCGGCAGGAGCGAGCCGTGGATGTTGAGGCAGCCGCGCGGTGGAATCGCCAGCACGCTGGGCGGCAGGATCAGTCCGTAGGCGGCCACCACCATGACGTCATGGGGTGTCGTCCGCAGCAGGGCGTGGGCGGCCTCGGCATCGGCCGGATATTTTCCATCCAGGCGCAACGACACCGGTTGCGCCACGGGGATGCCGTGCGCGAGGGCAAATTGCTTGACGGAAGAAGCCTGCAGTTGCATGCCGCGTCCGGCCGGGCGGTCGGGCTGGGTCAGGACGAGGACGATCTCGAAGCCGGCGTCGTGGATTGTGGCCAGCGCGGTGGCGGCGAAATCGGGTGTGCCGGCAAAAACGATTTTCATGAAGCGCGTTTCTTTTCCCGCTGAAGTTCGCGCTCTTCCTTGAGCATCCGAGCCTTGATCCGGTTGCGCTTCAGGGGCGACAGGTAGTCGACGAATACCTTGCCTTTCAGATGGTCCATCTCATGCTGGATGCAAACGGCCAGCAAGCCGTCGGCTTCGACTTCGAACATCTTGCCATCGACATCGAAGGCGCGCGCACGAACCCGCGCCGGACGTTCGACGCCGTCGTAGATGCCGGGTACCGAGAGGCAGCCTTCGTCGTAGATGATCCGCTCGTCGCTGGTCCAGAGCAGTTCGGGATTGACGAACACCCGCAAGTCGCTACGCGTATCGGAGGTGTCGATGACGATGACCTGCTCGTGTACGTCGACCTGCGATGCCGCCAGTCCGACGCCGGGAGCGTCGTACATGGTCTCGGCCATATCCTCGGCCAGGCGTTTCAGGCGCGTGTCGAAAACACTGACTTTTTTTGCAACTTTGTGCAAACGGGGGTCGGGATAGCGAAGAATTGTGAGTAAGGACATACGACCAAAGGTTACGACTTTTGTGCAACACGACCACTGGATCAGAGCGTGGTTTCTCTTGCTAGTTCAATGAGATATGGGCAAAAATGGGCAGAATTTGATTCGATTTGAGAAGAATTGTCACATTGAAATAATGCTCTCAGGCCACAAATTGTGGCATCGTGTCAGTTCTGTATTTCACGCCACGATCACCGGACAAATCATGAAAAAGTTTAGCACAGCCGCCCTTCTTGTTGTTTCGTCCGCCGCTTTTGTCCTGTCGTCCCCCGCCGTGCATGCAGCAACTGGTGATTCCGCGCTCGCCGGCAAAACCCAGTGCGCATTTCTTCAAAATGCTCCCGATCAGCATGTCGTGATCAAGGGTGACACGCTGTGGGGCATCTCCGGAAAATTTCTTGAACACGCCTGGTGCTGGCCCCAGGTCTGGGGCATGAACCGCGATGAAATCCGCAATCCGCACTGGATCTACCCAGGCCAGATCGTCTATTTCGACCGCGCTGCGGGCCGCCTGCGACTCGGGCGTCCGGCCGGCGGTGGTGGCGGTGGCACCGCAGACGTCCGGCTGTCGCCCCAGATACGGATCATCGGGCTCGATAACGATGCGATTCGATCCATCTTGCCTAGTGAGATAGAGCCGTTCCTGTCGCAGCCGCTGGTAATCGAGGAAAACGAATTCAAGGACACGCCGCGCATCGTCGCCTCCCAGGAAAACCACGTGTTCCTCGGAAAGGACGACAAGGCGTATGTACGCGGCGATCTCAAGGGTGGCACCAACTTCCAGGTCTTCCGTCCGGGTAAGCCGCTCAAGGACCCCGTCACCAAAAAGATCATTGGTTACGAAGCCGTCTATCTGGGCGATGTCAAGCTGGTTCGGACTGGCAAGACGCCGGATGAGGCCGACAGCTTCGTGGTGACGAGTTCCAAAGAAGAAATGGGCGTGGGCGACCGGTTGTTGCCGCCGCCGCCGCGGCCGCTGATCAACTATGTTCCGCATGCACCGGAGCGTCCGGTCGATGGGCGCGTCGTTTCAGTCTACGGCGGCGTCAACCAGGCCGGTCAGAACCAGGTGGTCTCGGTCAACCGGGGTGCCGAGGACGGACTCGATATCGGTGCCGTGCTGGAGTTGTCACGGTTCGGCGTCATGATCAAGGACACAACCGACGACAAGAAACCTGTCAAGCTGCCGGATGAAAAATATGGCGAGCTCTTCATCTTCCGCACCTTCAAGCACATTTCGTATGGATTGGTCATGCAGGTCCGCAGCCCGGTCCAGATCGGCGACGTCGCCAAATCACCTGAATAGACAGCCGTGTCGGTCACGCAGGAGCTGACCGGCTGGTTGCGCCTGGAACGAACCGCCGGTGTCGGCCCCGACACCGCGCGCAAGCTTCTTTCTGCTTTTGGCCTCCCCGACAATATCTTTGCCGCCAGCCTCGATGCGCTGGGCGCCGTCGTGTCCGGCCGCGTGGCGCGCGCACTGCTGGCGCCGCCGACGACCGAGCTGCAATCGCTGATCGAACGCACCGCGCAATGGTTGGGGACGCCTGGCAATCATCTGCTGACCCTGGCTGACCGCGACTATCCGCAGCGCCTGCTGGAAATTGCCGACCCGCCGATCCTGCTTTATGCAAAAGGCCGGATCGAGTTGCTGGCGCGGCCGGCCATTGCGGTAGTCGGTAGTCGCAACGCCACCTCCCAGGGGGTGGCCAACGCCGAACAGTTTGCCTCCGCCCTGAGTCAGACCGGTCTGACGATTGTCTCGGGCATGGCGCTCGGCATCGACACGGCCGCCCATCGCGGCAGCCTGGGCCAGCCAGGATCGACCGTGGCCGTCATCGGTACCGGCGCCGATCTGGTCTACCCGGCGCGCAACCGCACGCTGGCGCACGACATCGCTGCGAGCGGTTGCATCGTCAGCGAGTACCCATTGGGCGTGCCGGCCATCGCCGCCAATTTTCCGCGTCGCAATCGCATCATCAGCGGTCTGACGCGCGGGGTGCTGGTCATCGAGGCAGCGGCCCGGTCCGGCTCGCTCATTACCGCCCGCATGGCAGCCGAGCAGGGACGCGATGTCTTCGCGATCCCGGGATCGATCCATTCACCTCTCGCCAAAGGCTGCCACGAACTCATCAAACAGGGCGCGAAGCTGGTCGAATCCGCACAGGATATCTTGGAAGAATTGCAACCGTCGCTCTGGCCGCCCGAGCGAATCCGGGTTGGGACCACTGCTCGGGCGCCGCTGCCGGAATCGATGGCCGATGATCCGGTATTGGCTGCGATCGGGTTCGAGCCGGTGTGTCATGACCTGCTGTCGCTTCGGTGCGCACTCGACAGCGCGGCCTTGTCCGCGCAACTGCTGGAACTTGAACTTTCAGGCCTGATCGAGATGCTGCCTGGCGGGCTTTACCAGAGACTGCGCTGACCCGCGAACGCCTTCGGTCAAGGCACGTCCCGGGTGAGGTCGATGGTATGATCGGCGCACGCGAGCACGAGATCTCTCTTCTTAAGCAACTCATTCATTGGCATTTGTGCAATTAAAGTGTCGACTGATCAACCAAATCATCATGGCGGCCCAGCGAAAGCTTGTGCAGCACCCCTCTTGACGCTAAGGTAAGCTTATGTTCGACGTTCTCGTTTATCTCTACGAAACCTATTACCGCCCCGACGCGTGCCCGGATTCTGTTGCGCTGGCCAAGAAACTATCCGCGGTGGGTTTTGAAGAAGAAGAAATCTCCAGCGCACTCGGCTGGCTGACCGACCTCGCCGAAACCACGAACGAATTTTCCGAGCAGTATCCACAGCAGACTGCCTTCTCCTTCGGCATCCGCATCTACGTCCAGCAAGAGCTTGACGCCCTCGGCGTCGCCGTCGTCGGTTTCATCCAGTTTCTCGAAGCCGCCAAGGTACTCGATCCGATCCAGCGCGAAATCGTCATCGAACGCGCGCTGGCCGTGCGCGAATCGCAGCTGTCACTGGACAAGCTGAAGGTGATCGTGCTGATGGTGTTGTGGAGCCAGGGCAAGGAACCGGATGGGCTGATGTTCGACGAACTGTTTCTCGACGACGACGATCCCGAACCGCGCATGCTTCACTGAACGACGGCGCACCCGCAATCATCGGTGCGCCGTTTTTCCATCCGCCTGACGTTTCCCCGGCGTTGTTTTGACATCGTCCGTCATGGCTTATCCAGACCCACCGACCCCGTCCCGCTGTACTGCGCGCCGGACTTTGCTTTATAGTGCGCGCATTGACGCGACTCTTTCGGGACCATTTTTATGACAAAAACCCTCATCATCGCCGAGAAGCCCTCTGTCGCGAACGACATCGCGAAGACGCTCGGCGGCTTTACCAAGCACGATGAGTACTTTGAATCCGACGAGTATGTCCTGTCGTCGGCGGTCGGCCACCTGCTCGAAATCGCGGTACCCGAAGAGTTCGATATCAAGCGCGGTAAATGGAGCTTTGCCCACCTGCCGATGATCCCGCCGTACTTTGCGCTGAACCCGATTGCCAAGACCGAATCGCGCCTGAAAGTATTGAATCGCCTGATCAAGCGCAAGGATGTTACCGCCCTGATCAATGCATGCGACGCCGGGCGCGAAGGCGAATTGATCTTCCGCTTGATCGCCCAGAATGCCAAGGCCAAGCAGCCGATCAAGCGACTGTGGCTGCAGTCGATGACGCCCGGTGCGATCCGCGAAGCCTTCACCCATTTGCGCGACGACTCAGAAATGTTGCCGCTGGCCGATGCCGCGCGCTGCCGCAGCGAAGCCGACTGGTTGATCGGCATCAACGGTACCCGTGCCATGACGGCCTTCAATTCGAAAGAGGGTGGTTTTTACCTGACCACCGTCGGCCGTGTGCAGACGCCTACCCTGTCGATCGTGGTCGAGCGCGAAGAAAAGATCAAGAAATTCGTCTCGCGCGATTTCTGGGAAGTGCGCGCAGATTTCGTCTGTGCCGCCGGCGTCTACGAAGGTCGCTGGCTCGATCCAAAGTTTAAAAAAGATGCGCCGGTAGATCAAGCCCTTGATCCCGAAAAACGCGCCGAGCGCCTCTGGAGCAAGGCCGCCGCCGAATCGATCGTCGCCGCCTGTCGCGGCAAGCAGGGCAATGTCACCGAAGAGTCGAAGCCGACCACCTCGATGGCGCCGGCTCTGTTCGACCTCACCAGCCTGCAGCGCGAGGCCAATGCCCGCTTCGGTTTTTCTGCCAAGAACACGCTCGGCCTGGCGCAGGCGCTGTACGAAAAGCACAAGGTGCTGACCTACCCGCGGACCGATTCCAAGCATCTGCCGGAAGACTACATTTCCACCGTCAAGCAGACGCTCGAAACGATCTCCGAAAACAATAATTATTACCAGTATGCGGCGCAGGTCCTGAACAAGAACTGGGTCAAGCCGAACAAGCGCATTTTCGACAACACCAAAATCAGCGATCACTTCGCGATCATCCCGACCACGCAGGCGCCGAAGAATCTGTCGGAGCCGGAACAGAAGCTGTACGATCTGGTGACGCGCCGCTTCCTGGCGATCTTTTTCCCGGCAGCCGAATTCAAGGTCACGACCCGTTTCACGGAAGTCTCCGGCCATCAGTTCAAGACCGAAGGCAAGGTCATGACCAATCCGGGCTGGCTGGCGGTCTATGGCAAGGATGTCGCCGCCGATGCATCCGAAGAAGGCAGCGGCACCCTGGTGCCGGTCGCAAAAGGTGAGAAAGTCCAGACCGACAGGATCACCGCCAACGGTCTCGTGACCAAGCCGCCGGCGCGCTATTCGGAAGCGACGCTGCTGTCAGCGATGGAAACCGCCGGCAAGCTGATCGACGATGAAGAGTTGCGCGACGCAATGGCCGGCAAGGGCCTCGGCACACCGGCGACCCGGGCGGCCACGATCGAGGGCTTGCTGAACGAAAAATACCTGTTGCGCGAAGGCCGGGAAATGATTCCGACCGCCAAGGCGTTCCAGCTGATGACGCTGTTGCGCGGCCTCGGTGTGTCCGAACTGACCGCGCCGGAACTGACCGGCGAATGGGAATACAAGCTCTCGCAAATGGAGCGCGGCAAGATCAGCCGGGAAGAATTCATGCGTGAGATCGCGCAGATGACGCAGATCATCGTCAAGCGCGCCAAGGAATACGACAACGACACGATCCCTGGCGACTACGCTACGTTGACCACCCCGTGTCCGAACTGCGGCGCCGTGGTCAAGGAAAACTACCGTCGCTTCGCCTGCACCAAGTGCGATTTCTCGATGAGCAAGAC
The DNA here is from genome assembly GCA_014376645.1 of Herminiimonas sp. GTDB lineage: Bacteria > Pseudomonadota > Gammaproteobacteria > Burkholderiales > Burkholderiaceae_D > JANXSS01. Next base: position 20,307 of record JACMRD010000088.1, read on the forward strand.
GCCGGGCAGCCGCCAGTTCGAAGTCGCCGAAGTCGAGCAGTTGCTGACGGACCGCACCATCGGACCGCTGCAGGGATTCCGTTCCAAGATGGGCCGGCCGTTCGCCGCCATCCTGAAGATTTCACGCGACGAAGAGATCAAGAACTTCAAGCTCGAATTCGATTTCGGCCAGAACGATGAAGAAGGTGAAAACGGCGAGGGAGTCGATTTCACCGGCCAGACACCGCTGGGCGCCTGCCCGAAGTGCAACGCCGGCGTGTACGAGATGGGCCTGGCCTACGTGTGCGAGCACAGCATGGCCAAACCCAAGACCTGCGACTTCCGCAGTGGCCGCATCATCCTGCAACAGGAAATCCTGCCGGAGCAGATGGTCAAGCTGTTGACCGAGGGCCGCACCGACCTGCTGCCGGGATTCGTCTCGCAGCGCACGCGGCGGCCGTTCAAGGCCTATCTGGCCAAGGGCCAGGACGGCAAGGTCAGTTTTGAATTCGAGCCGCGCAAGGCCAAGGTGCCGGCCAAGGGCAAGGCGGGCGCCGAGGATGATGCCGAAGTCACCGAGGCAACTGGCGCCACACCCGCGGTCAGGGCAACGTCCGGTAAGGCAGCATCGCTCAAGGCGGTGACCAAGAAGCCGGCGGCCAAGAAGATCGCCACCAAAGTCGTCGCCGTCAAGAAAGCCGTGGTCAAGAAGGTCGTGGTCAAGAAGGTCGCGGCCAAGAAGGTCGCGGCCAAGAAGGTTGCGGCACGCAAGCCCGCCACCAGGAAAGCCGCCGCCTGAACCTGACGGCCTGACCGCTCAGGCTGTCCAACACATGCTATCCGCGTCCCGGCTCGTGCCGCGGATAGCGCGGCAGGTCGTCGTCCAGCATCGCCCACGGTGGCAGATCGTTGCAGAAGATATGCGCCACCGGCACCACCTCGGTCGCCGTATCGATGCTGCCCATGCGCAGTCGCAGCACATGCGGCAGATCGTCGCGACGCGAGTAGAGCGGCGTGCCGCAATGGCTGCAGAAGGCGCGCTTCTTTCCCGGTGACGACTCGAATTCGGTGATCAGCGCCTGCCCGCTGGTCCAGCGCAGCGTGGCGCTGGCCACTGGTGCGGCAATCACGCCGGCGCCGCCCTGGAGCTTGCGGCAATCGGCGCAGTGGCACACTGTCACGGTACCGACCTCGCCTTCATAACTCAATCGCACTTCGCCGCACTTGCAGCTGCCCTCGATGCTGGTCATGGTGTCTTCCTCGGTAAATTCGGTTTCGTTCGATTCCAGCCGTCAGTCCACCGCACCGATCACGTCCGGTTCGAAGAAAAGCCATTTTGCTTGGGGCCAGCGCAGCTGGATGCTGGCTTCGACCGCATTGATGGCATCGATCAGTGCGTTGTCGGATGGTTGTGGACGCATCTTCGCCTGCACCGCGATCATCAGCTGTTCACCCCACTGCAGGGTGATCAGGTTGATGACCGAGTCGACTTCGTCGCGCGCCTCGATGTGCGCGCGGATTGCCGAGCGCACTTCCGGCGCGGCCGATTCGCCGGTGATCATCGCCTTGACTTCGCGCGTGACGAACAGCGCCACCACCATCAGCAATACCCCAACCGTGATCGAGCCCAGGGCATCCCACATCGGGTTGCCGGTCAATGCCGTGGCCGATACGGCGAGGAATGCGACCGTCAGGCCGGCCAGCGCGGCGATGTCTTCGCCGGCGACGACCATCAGTTCGGATTGCCGAGTCTCGCGAAACCAGGCGAAAAAATTTTTGCCGTTCGATATCTGCTTTATTTCGCGCATCGCTCCCCACAGCGAGAACGACTCCAGGAGCACCGAGATACCGAGTACCACCAGCGCGATGGTCACGCTCTTGATCGGGGTCGGATGGCGCAAATGGTCGATTCCCTCCATGACCGAGAAAGCGCCGCCGACGAAAAACAACAGCAGCGCCACCATCATTGCCCAGAAATAGACCACCCGCCCGTAGCCCATCGGATGACCTTCGTCGACCGGCTTCCTGGCTTCCTTCAGGCCGATCAGGAGAAATGCCTGGTTGGTGCAGTCGGCCAGCGAATGGATCGCCTCGGCCAGCATGGCGCCGGAGCCGGTGAAGAGGGCGGCAGAAAATTTTGCGATGGCAATGCCGCCGTTGGCGCCGAGTGCATAAAAAATGGCGCGGGTAGAACCTTCTGCATTGGAGGACATGGTTGAGCGGATCGATTCAAAGCGCACACCTTAGCGGCTCGTTGCGACTCTGGCAAGGGTGTCGATGGAACCTGCGTCCGTGCCGTCATACGGCTGCACCGCCGATTCCGTCAAACAAAGTGCGGGAACCAAAGGTGCCGTTGCCCTTCTACTGAAAGCCACGCAATTCTTTGGCGCGAACACAATTTATTCCTCAGGAGAATCTCTATGTACAAACGAATCGCCCTCGCAGCATGTGTAGTCACGCTTGCCGCGTGCAGTTCGATGCCAGGCCGGTCCTCCGGCACCTCCGGTTACGGCAGCGGCAGCGGATCGTCCGGCGCCTCGGGCAGCCCGAGCAGTTCGGGTAGCTCGGGCAGCAGTACCGATTCCTACGGCACCAGCGGTTCCGGATCGTCAGGTTCGTCCAGCATGCCCGGCTCTTCCGGCGCAACGATGCCTGATAGTTCCAGCAGCTCCGGCAGCAGTGGTAGTTCAACGGGCGGATCCAGCACCTTCGGCGTTCCTTCCGGTACATCCGGTATTCCGGTGCCCGCGCCAAATTCTCCCAATGGTGGCATCCTGTCGCCGACCGATCCCAGCGGAAAATAATCAAGTCGTGGAGTCGGTCGCGTTGCCGACCATCCGGTTCATCGCGCCATGGTGAGCTCGATGGCGCGATCAGGGTCAGCGCCCGCAGGCGCAATCAATTCGCTCACCAGCTCAGGACGGCTTGAACGGCACGGTTCAGATATCGATGCTGCCACGTCCGATTTCGACCACGCGACCGCCGACGCGGATCGCCAGGTCGGGACTGACTTCGAGTGACAGCCGGCACGGGCGGTCGATTGCATCGCCCTGCCGGACTGCGATCCGGGCCGGGAGTGGCGCAGCGTTGGCAATGAGCCAGCCGCCCAGGTTGGCACAAGCTGAGCCGGTACCGGGATCTTCGAACACGCCGCTGCCGTGCATGGCAAAAAAATAACGGGCCTCGACTTGCTGCACATCCGGTTGCGCTTCGTCGAATGCAAACACATAAGCACAACGGCGACCGATCGTGCTCAGCGGCCAGTCGGGCAGCAGGCTGCTTGGCGGAGCCGCACGCCGGACCGCCTCGACCGATTTGACCGGGACCAGCAACTGATCGGCGCCGGTGTCGACCCAGACCGGGCTCGCTGCCAGGTCGTCCGCGTCCAGTCCCACCATCGCGGCCACTGCCGCATCCGGCAGGCCGGTCGGACGGATCAGTGGCGCACCTGCCGTCGGCGCCACCAGTGTCCAGCGGTCGCCCTGCGCCGATACTGGCACCAGGCCGGCCTTGAAGGCCAGGGTCAGGCGGTCACGGCCACCGGAGATCGCGCGCAGGACATGCGCCGAGCCCAGTGTCGGATGCCCGGCAAAACGCATCTCGTAGCCTGTCGTGAATACCCGCACCTGGGCATCGGCTACATCGGACGGCAACAGGAACGTGGTCTCGGAAAGATTGAACTGGCGCGCCAGCGCCTGCATCGTCGACTCGTCCATGCCGGTGGCATCCTCGAATACGCAGAGCGGATTGCCGCCGAAGGTGCTTTCGGCGAAGACATTAACGATCCGAAAATGATAGCGGGCCATGGGAACTCCGGAAGCTCAAAAACGTCAGCCTAGCCGATCTTGCTGGCACGCGCCATGCGCGACTGATGGGAGTGCGGCGGGAACGGCCGCTGCCGCTTGTCCTTTGCGCTACACTCCAGGGCAACATTCCCTTCGAGTCCGCCATGTTCACTGCCCGCCAATCCCCCAGTCTGAAAACCGTGTTGATCGCCAGCGGCGTGATCCTGACTCTGGCAATGGGGGTGCGTCACGGTTTCGGTTTCTGGCTGCAGCCGATTTCGCAGGCACACGGCTGGACCCGTGAAACCTATTCTCTGGCACTGGCGTTGCAGAACCTGATGTGGGGATTGTTCGGTCCCTTCGCGGGGATGGCGGCCGATCGCTACGGCACTGCACGGGTGGTGATCGTCGGCGCATTTCTTTACATGGCCGGACTGTTGTGGATGGCGCTGGTGGATCAGCCGACGTTGTTCGTACTTGGCACCGGTGTGTTGATCGGCGCGGCCCTGGCGTGTACGGCATTCGGCGCCATCAGCGGTATCGTCGGCCGCATCGCCCCCGAATCCAAGCGCTCCTGGGCCTTCGGGCTGTCGTCGGCGGCGGGCTCGTTCGGCCAGTTCCTGTTGATGCCGGTCGAGCAGCAACTGATCTCGCACGCCGGCTGGCAGACCGCGTTCTACGTGCTCGGCGCGCTGGTGGTGGTGGTGATGGTACCGATGGCATTCTTCCTGCGCGAGCCGGCTGCCGTCAAAACCACGGGCCCGCAACAGAGCATCCTGGAAGCAACCCGTGAAGCCTTTGCCTATGGCCCCTTCCGCCTGCTGCTGGCCGGTTATTTCGTCTGCGGATTCCAGCTGGTGTTCATCGGCGTGCACATGCCGGCCTACCTGAAGGATCGGGGCCTGGCCGATGGCAACGTCGCGGTGATGGCGCTGGCGCTGATTGGCCTGTTCAATATTGTCGGTTCCTACTATGCAGGCAAGCTCGGCGGCACGTTCCCCAAGCGCTATTTGCTGTCGTCGATCTACATCAGCCGGGTGGTGGTGATCGGCCTGTTCCTGCTGGCGCCGCTGACATCATGGTCGGTGTATGTGTTTTCAGCGGCGATGGGTTTGCTGTGGCTGTCGACCGTACCGCTGACCAACGGCGTCATCGCGGGGATTTTCGGCGTCAAATATCTGTCGATGCTGTCGGGCTTCGTGTTCCTGTCACATCAGATCGGCAGCTTCCTGGGCGTCTGGCTGGGCGGCTACCTGTACACCCGGCAAGGTAGTTATGACGGCGTCTGGGGCATCACCCTGGTGCTCGGCGTCGCCGCGGCACTGATCAACCTGCCGATCAATGAGAAGCCGATCGTGCGGTTGCCCCTGGTCGCAGTCTGAGGAAAAATGCGATGCAGCTGACCGGCCACGGCACGCCAAAGACCCTGTCGGACACCCCCTCCCGCCGTCGCGTGACGTTCCGCCGCCTGCTGCTGGCTGCGATCGCGGCGCTGATACTGGGCATCGTGTTCGCCGCCTATCTGCAACCGGCCTTCGTGCTCGACCTCGCCAATCGTTTCATCCTATGTCTTTGAATTTTCCACGCCATGCGCCGTCGGCCCGGACTGCGGTCCAGGATCTGGGCGCTTCGCGCATCCGCGAAGTCGCCAACGTCGGTATCGGCCGCAGCGATGTCCTGCCGTTCTGGTTCGGCGAGCCGGACCAGGTCACGCCCGAATTCATCCGCAACGCAGCCAAGGCGGCGCTTGACGCAGGGGACACGTTCTACACCCACAACTGCGGCTTGCCGCGATTGCGTGCGGCGCTGTCGACCTATCTCTCGAGCCTGCATCGGCAACCGATCGATGCCGAGCGGATCGCGGTCACGTCGTCCGGCGTGTCGGCGCTGATGTTGCTGGCGCAGCTGATCATCCAGCCCGACGACCGCGTCGTCGCTGTCACGCCGCTGTGGCCGAACCTGTTCGAGATCCCAAAGATCCTCGGCGCCGAGGTGGTGCAGGTGGCGCTGCAGTGCGGCGCCACCTATGAGCTCGATATCGAGCAACTGCTGGCGCAGCTGACGCCCGGCACGCGCGCCGTCCTGATCAATTCGCCCAACAATCCGACCGGCTGGGTCATCACCCGCGAGCAGCAGGTACGCCTCCTGGCGCATTGCCGCCTGCACGGCATCTGGATCGTCGCTGATGACGTCTATGAACGCCTGGTGTTCGATGGCACCCCCGATGATGCCGGGCGTACCTGCGCGCCGTCCTTCCTGGACCTGGCGGAACCGGACGACCGGGTCGTGTGTGCCAATAGTTTTTCCAAATCATGGTTGATGACCGGCTGGCGGCTGGGCTGGATCGTGGCGCCGGCGGCGATGATGGCGGACCTCGGCAAGCTGATCGAATACAACACATCCTGCGCACCGGGTTTTGCGCAACAGGCAGGCATCGTCGCCATCGAACAGGGCGAGCCGGTGATCAGCGCGACCGTCGCACGGTATCGCGAGGCACGCGACTACCTGCATGCGCGACTCAATCGCCTGCCGGGCATCTCGGCGCCAATGCCGCGCGGCGCGATGTATCTGTTTTTCGAGGTGGAAGGCTGCAGCGACACGCTGTCGCTGTGCAAACAACTGGTGCGTGACGCCGGCCTCGGCCTCGCCCCCGGCAGCGCCTTCGGGCCGCAGGGAGAAGGTTATGTGCGCTGGTGTTTTGCCGCATCGATCGAACGGCTGGAAGATGGCGTTCAGCGGCTGGAGAATTTCCTCAAGGCTGGCTGAGGTACGGACATCCGACCAACGCCGCCGGTTACAATATGCTGATGCAGATCACACTCCCCGAACTTGAACAGGCCATCAATCACTGGCGCATCCTTCACCCCTCGCGCGGCGAGGAACGCGCCCTGTCGGTCGAAGTCAACGCACTGGCCAACGTTTATGCGCTGATGATCTTCGAGCAGTGCAGGACGGTCGAGCTGGAAACCATCGAACCGCAGGCGCGGCAACTGCTGCTGGACTGGTTGCAGCAGACAAGCTCGAGTCGTCGACCTTAGAGGGCTGCCAGGCGTCGTGCCTGGCGCTGTGGAACCGCCGACTGTCCCGCCCGCGCCTTGTCCTTGTCGGCCGCCTTGCGGCTGGCCACGTGTTCCTTCTGCTGCACCCGACCCGGCTGCCTGGCGAAATCGCTGGCCAGCACGGCGTCGACTTCCTGCAGGTCATGACCCTGCAAGCCGAGCCACTGCGTCACCAGCGCCGCCAGCCGCTCCAGTGCGATCCGGTGGGTGGCGTCGGTCTGCGCGTACAGCCAGTCCGACAGCGCCATGAAGCGCGCAAACGGCGCCGCGCCCAGCAGTATTGGCAGGGTGTGGGCGAAGCGCCCGGAGTTGGCCACCAGATCCCAGTAGCGGGCAAATCGCACCAGCCGCTGCATGTCCGAAAAGTCGATCAGGCTGGTGGCCAGGATCGTGTAGGGGGGATGGGCGTCGAACACCAGCCCGTAGGTCTCGGTATGGCGGATGATCGGCGTACCGCGCAGGCGCTTGAGGATGCCGAACTGGATCTCGTGCGGCGCCAGTTCCACGAGGCGGTCGAAGCCGCGCGCAAAGCTGGCGATGTCCTCGCCCGGCAGTCCGGCGATCAGGTCGACATGCAGATGCGCTTGCGAATGCGCCATCAGCCAGCGGATATTCTCGGCAGCCTTGTCGTTGTCCTGGCGCCGGCTCACCAGTGCCTGCACCGTCGGGTTGAAGCTCTGGATGCCGATCTCGAACTGCAATGTCCCGGCCGGGAAGCGGGTGATCGCTTCCTTCAGCGCATCCGGCAAATGGTCGGGCACGACTTCGAAATGCGCATACACCGGGTCCTCCGGATCGGCCGCCAGCTTATCCAGAAAAAACTGCATCAGCTTCAGGCTGGTCTTGATGTTCAGGTTGAAGGTGCGGTCGACGAACTTGAACAGGCGCGCGCCGCGTGCATGCAGGGTCTCGAGTTCGACCAGAAAACGATCGGCCTCGAACGGCCAGGCAGTCTTGTCAAGCGCCGAGAGACAGAACTCGCACTTGAAGGGACAACCGCGCGAGGCTTCCACATACAGCGTGCGGTGGGCGATGTCGGCGTCCGAGTACAGATCGTACGGTAGCACCAGGTCGGCCAGCGGCGGTTGCAGTCCGGAGTGGATTTTCATCAATGGCTTCGGGCCGTCGAGGATCTGGCGGCACAGCTCGGCGAAGCTGATGTCGCCCCAGCCGGTGATCAGGTAATCGGCCAGCGCTACGATCGCCTGCTCGCCGGATTCATGCGAGACTTCGGGGCCGCCCAGGATGATCCTGATGTGCGGCGCGACGCGCTTGAGCATCGCCACCACTTTTTCGGTTTCCTCGACGTTCCAGATGTAGACGCCAAAACCGATGATGGCCGGCGCGTACGCCAGCAGTTTTTCGACGATGTCGGCGGTGCGGGTGCCGATGACGAACTCGACGAGCCGCGTGCGGGGCTGCAGCTCGGCCATGTTCGCCAGGAGATAGCGCAGGCCGAGCGACGCATGCGCATAGCGCGCATTAAGGGTGGAAAGAACGATCGTCATCGGGAAGATGCCAGTTCCTTCTCCTGCAGGAAGCGCCACATGACCTTGCCGGTCGCCGACTTGGGCAAGGCATCGACGAACTCGACCAGCTTCGGCACCTTGTAGGCGGCCATCGTCTCGTGCGCCCACAGCATGATCTGGTCGGCCGTGACCTCCACGCCGGGCTTCTTGACCACCACTGCCTTGACGGTTTCGCCGCGGTACGGATCGCGCGAGGCGATGATGCAGCATTCCTGGATGGCCGGATGCTGATACATCATCGACTCGACTTCGGCCGGCCACACCTTGAAGCCGCTGGCATTGATCATGCGTTTCAGACGGTCGGTGAAAAAGAAGAAGCCTTCGTCATCCATGTAACCGAGGTCGCCCGAGCGGAAATACTGCTGACCGTCGATCTCGACGAAGGCGTCGCGGGTCTTGTCTGGATCGTTCCAGTAACCCTGGAATACCTGCGGTCCGGCCATGACGATTTCGCCGACTTCGTTGGGCGCGAGCGGCGCCAGCGTGGTCGGATCGATCACCAGCGAGTCGACATTGAAGACCGGAATGCCGAGGCACTGTTTCTTGAGCCGCTGCGGTGGATTGGTGTGGGTCGCGGCCATTGTCTCCGACAGACCGTAGCCTTCCATGTACTCCTGGCCGGTCAGGTCGCGCAACTTCTGGGCGATCGCCGCCGGCATCGCGGCGCCGCCGCCGGAGACCCGGCGCAGGCTCGAAATATCGTATTCCGACAGCCGCGGGTTGGACAGGAAATCGATCATCATGGTCGGTATGCTGGTCCAGCTCGAGACGTTGTAGCGGGTGATCAGCTGACCGGCCACGTCGCGGTCCCAGCGTGGCAGGATCACGATCGCACCGCCGCCGAAGATCGTGGCATTCATGCTCACCTGCATGCCCGTCACGTGGAAGAACGGCAGTACCGCGAACGTCACCGCATCCGGCACAAGCGCCACCGACCAGGTCGGGCTGGCGACGATGGTAAACATCACCGAGCGGTGCGTGTGGACGCAGCCCTTTGGCTTGCCGGTAGTGCCCGAGGTGTATGGCATGACGGCCAGATCGTCGGGGCCGGCCCGATGCGGGCCCGGCACCCGCGCCGCGCCGATGGCGTCATGCCAGGTCACTACGCCGGGCAATGCCGGCACGTCGCGCGGCGCGCAGATGAAGTCCGGTACGGTCAGCGTGGTCGGCGCATCGAGGCAATCCGAATAGGTCGCCACGATGGCATGTTGCAGGCCGCTGTTGCGCACTAGCGGCGCCAGCCGGCCGAAGACTTCCTGCGAGGTGATCGCGACGGTGGCGCCGCTGTCGTCGATGTAATGGCGTAGTTCTTCGGTCATGAGCATCGGATTGATCGGCACGACCATCGCATCGGCGCGCAGAATCGCATAAAAAGCGATGACGAACTGCGGGCTGTTCTGCATGTTCAACAGCACCCGGTCGCCGCGCTTGACACCGCAGTCCTGCTGCAGATAGCCAGCCATGGCCAGCACTGCCGTGTGGAGCTGGGAATAGGTCAGGATCGAGTCGTAGAAAATGATCGCGACCTTGTCCGGATACCGCTTGGCGGAAATGGCCAGGTTTTCATAGACGCTGGTCTGCGGCGCAGTAAGCGTATGCGGCAGGCCGCTCGGCCAGTGCGCGTGATGGGTCGTATTTTTCAATGTCTCCGCCTTGTATTTTTATGTTTGGGCAAGCCATGAACATTATAAAGCTTGCTCAGGCGATCTGGCGTCCGGCCTTCCAGGTCTCGAGCGCCACCGGAATGGTACCGAACATGCGTACCCGGATAAAGTCGGCGCGTAATTGCGGCGCGATTTCGCCGCGGTCTGCCAGCCCGACCATGCGCGCCGGATTGCGCGATACGACTGCGACCGACTGCGGCAGGCTGAAGCCGGACTCCTGCAGCAGGAAGGCTGCATGCAGCAGGCTGGCCGGTACATAGTCCGATGACAGCACGTCGAGCAGCCCGGCCTGCGCCAGTTCGGCCGCCGACACGTTACCCGAGTGCGAGCCGCCGCGCACCATGTTGGGTGCGCCCATGACGATCGACAGACCATGCTGGCGTGCCGTCCGGGCCGCCAGCATTGTGGTCGGAAATTCCGAGATCGTGATGCCGTCGGCGACGCCTTCGTGTACGTGCGCTTCGGTCGTGTCGTCGTGGGTCGCCAGCGGCAAGGGCAGGCCGCGCTGGCGGCACTGCGCCACGATGCGGGTGCGATTGGCGCCGGCGTGGCGCGCCTGCCGCTCGAGCATCAGCTCGAACATTGATTCGACCTTTTCCATGCTCCAGCCGCGCTTGCCGGTCATGTAGGTGCGATAGTGGCGCATGTCGCTCCACTGCCGCTGGCCGGGGGTGTGATCCATGAGCGAGACCAGCCTGTGGCGCGGATCGTCCAGTAACGGCATGAACAGTTCCAGCAGGCGCGGTTCGGCCAGTTCCAGCCGCAGGTGGAGAAAATGATCCACGCGCAACAGGCCGGCATCGGCTGCCTGTCGCAGCCCGTCGATGCAGGTCGCCATGGTCTGCGAGCGCACGCTCTCGGCATCGATGTCGCCGATCGCGATCGCGTCGAGTACCGTGGTGATACCGGCCGTGGCGACCTGCCCGTCATGGGCGAGGATCGCCGGCATGACCGGCCAGTGCACTTTCGGACGCGGCATCAAGTGCTTTTCCAGATTGTCGGTGTGAATTTCGACCAGGCCGGGCAGGAGATAGTCGCCCTGCCAGTCGGTTGCCGCCAACACCGAGGTATCGCCGCGCGCGACCTCGGCGATCTGCTGATCCTGCACGCGTAGGGTGCCGAGGAATGTTTCGGTGGCGGTGACGATTCGGGCGTTACGGATCAGGTTCATGGGCGGACAGGAATGGGATGACGGTTTTGCTGGTAGCGGATGCGGCGTCGACAGTATCATGGCTGGCGCCGCGTTGCAGTTCGCTACCGCACATCAATCGTCGATGCCGGGAGCACCGTCCACCTGCAACGTTCACCCGCGCTGCTGCCACCCAACCGTTGAACATGGCCTCCGATCCTTTGCCAGACACTGCCCGTTACGCCCTCTACTTCGCACCGAAACCGGACTCGCCCTGGTGGCGCGCCGGCTGCGGCTGGCTCGGACGCGATGCCGCCGATGGCACCGATTGTCCGCAACCGGCAATCCTCGGTGTCTCGCCCGCGGACCAGAGAAAGATAACGGCGGCGGCAGCGCGCTATGGCTTTCATGCAACGGTGAAAGCGCCGTTCCGGCTTGTGGCCGGCGCCGTCGAGGCTGATCTGCTGGCGCTGGCGACCCGCTTTGCCGTCACGCAGCCGGTGGTGCCCCTGCCGGAGCTGGCCGTGCGCCCGCTCGGCAATTTCCTGGCCCTGCAGTTGCCGTCTGGGTCGGCCAGCGCCGAAGCGGTGGCCGGCCTCGCCATGCGCGCTGTCGAGCAGTTCGACGTCCTGCGCGCGCCGGCGGCGCCAGCCGAACTGCTCCGCCGTCGGCGCAGCCTGCTCACGGCGCGCCAGGATGCGCTGCTGGCGCGCTGGGGATATCCTTATACGGAGGAAGAATTCCGCCTGCACTTCACGCTCACCGACGACATGGTGAGCCTTGCGCCGGATGCGCGTCAGGCAGTCAGGGATGCCGCCGAGCGCTGGTTCGCGGCATCCCTTGCCGGGATACCGCTGATCGATGGCCTGACGATCTTTCGCGAGGCCGGGCCGGGGCAACCATTCCGGATACTGCAACGGTTTGCGTTCACGATAACGGCTGCGTCTGCTACCTGAAGCCACGACAATGCCTCATTCGGGCGTGATGGTGATCAGCGTGCCGCCATAGGCATTGTCGGCCCAGGGGTCACTTTCTGGATGCGGGAAGCGCGCCGCCATGAAGTCGATGAAACTGCGTACCTTGGCCGACAGCAGGCGCCGGCTCGGGTACACCAGTGCAATCGACAGCTGGCCCATGGGATAACCCGGCAGCAGGCGCACCAGGCGTCCTGAAGTCAGATCATCGCGTACCGCATACGAGGCGTTGATCGAGATGCCCATGCCAGCCAGCGTGCATTCGCGCAGCAGGGTGCCGTTGTTCGACACCAGCTTGCTGTGGATCGGCACGCTCATCAAGCCATCCGGCCCCTCGATCGTCCAGTGGCTGCGCAACTGGTCAAAATCGAAGTTCAAGCAATCATGCTGCGCTACGTCTTCCGGTATGGCCGGTACGCCGCGCTGTTCGAGATAGGCAGGCGATGCGCAGAGCATGATTTCGGAGGAGCAGAGCTTCCGGGCGATCAGGCTGGCATCGAATTTTTGCAGGCCGCTGAAGATGCCGACGTCGAAGCCCTCTTCGACCAGATCGACCGTGCGTTCCGACAGGAATGCCTCGAGGGTCACGTCCGGATGCGCCATCGAGTAGGCCGGCAACAGCGACGCCAGCTGCTGCTGACCGAAGCTCTGGTGGGCATAAAGGCGCAGGGTGCCGCTTGCACGCTGCGAGGCCGAGGAAGCGATGGCGTCGGCGTCTTCGACCGCGCGCAGGATCGGCTGCAGCCGCTCGAGGTACGCCTGTCCGGTCTCGGTCAGCGAGACCTTGCGGGTGGTGCGGTTCAACAGCCGGGTGCCGAGATGCGACTCGAGCTCGGCCACATGGCGGGTTACGACTGCATTCGACATGCTCAGGGCCGCACCCGCACGGGCGAAGCCTCCTTGCTCGACGACCTTGGCGAAGACGCGCATCGATTGCAGACGATCCATGATGATGCCCCAATTATTTCTGTTTCAGCAATAAACCGTTGTCATTATTCGGCTTTTTCGCAGCGCTCGCAACGACTAAACTTCGCTGCATCGATGAGCGGATGCCCTTACCGGCAACTCACCGAGGTCTGAACCGAGCTACTGCGGCGCTGTTTCACCCGCTGCCAGAAACCGACCCGGACTTCTCACTCAACATACAGGAGCATCACCATGATCATCAAACCAATCGCCGCCACACTGACCACCCTCGTTCTGCTGTCGTCGGCAATCGCCTCTTCAACCGTTTCTGCAGCTGAATACGAAGCGTATTTCGAAAAGCCGCAGGCCAGCAGCACCACCACCCGTGCCGAAGTCAAGCGTGAAACAGTGCAAGCCCAGCAAGCAGGCGCGATCGTCACCGGTGAGCTCGGCGCCGGTTATGCTCCTGCCACCGACCGCAACGGTAACAGGACAGTCATCGCCAGCAAGAGCCGTGCAGAGGTACTGGCCGAACTGCGCCAGGCACGCAACGACGGTACCCTCGTAGAAAATAACAGCGAGATCGGCCAGCTGGCCGTGCCGAAACTTGCCGGAACCAGCCGTAGCCGTGCCGACGTCCGTGCCGAAGCGATTCGTTCGGCCCAGGGTAACCAGGCAGGTAGCGGCGCCACCGGTAACTAATCGGACCAGCCGGTCAGGGATGCTGCTGCGGCACCGGCACCAGCACCGGCACCAGCATGTCGTTTGCCGCCATCTGCGGGCTCGAGAGCGTGGCTGGTGCATGTTTGTGGATGTTGTGCTTCTCGATGAGCCGGTACAGCGTCACACGCGATACACCCAGCAGCGATGCGGCCCGCGAGACCTGGTTGCGCGACTGTGACAATGCGCGACAGATCGTGACACGCTCGGCCGCTGCCCGCGCGTCGTCGAGGCTGATGATCACGTCGTGTCCGGCATGTCCGTCAAAGCCGAGATCCTCCGACTGGATGAAGCGTCCCTCGGCCATGACCGCGGCGCGTTGTACCCGGTTGACCAGTTCGCGCACATTGCCGGGCCAGCTATGGCTGAACAGCGCCTGCATCGCACTTTTCGAAAAGCCGCGCAGGCTACGGTTGTGGCTGCGCGCAAATTTCGCAAAGTAATGCAAGGCCAGACCTTCGATGTCCTCACGGCGATCGGCCAGGCGCGGAATCATGATACAGACCACGTTGATCCGGTAATACAGGTCCTCGCGAAACCGACGGTGAATCACGGCCTCCGCAAGATCGACGTGGGTCGCTGCGATGACGCGCACGTCGATCGGGACGACATCGGTACTGCCAACGCGTTCGATGCTTTTCTCTTGCAGGAATCGCAGCAGGTTGACCTGCATGTCGAAGGGCATGTCGCCTATTTCATCGAGGAACAGGGTCCCGCCCTGCGCCGCCTCGATGCGCCCGATCTTGCGCTGGGTGGCGCCGGTAAAGGCGCCCCTTTCATGCCCGAACAATTCGGATTGGAACAGCTGCGGCGCGATCGCGCCGCAATTGACGGCTACGAAGGGAGCATGGCGTCGGCGCGATTGTTGATGGATCGACAGGGCAGCGAGTTCCTTGCCGGTTCCCGACGCGCCGGTGATCAGGACCGAGGCGTCCGTGCGAGCGACCTTGCCGATCTGAGTCAAGAGTTGTTTCATTTGCTGCGTGGTGCCCACCATCGGCCGGCCGGGTTCTATCTCGGCGGTCCCGGTCGGCGGGTCCTGTCTGTCGCGCAGATAAGCCATGCCCCAGGCATGCCGCATGATCAGCAACAGATGGTCGCCGCGCGCCGGCAGGGTCATGAAGTCGAACATCAGTTCAGCGATGCATTCGCGTACCGCCGGCAGCTGTAACAGCGCCGGTGCAACCAGCCCGATCCATGCGACTCCGTTCATGCCTAATAACGGTCTGAAGCGTTCGAGCCGGCGCGCATCGTCCTCGCCCTGCACCATCATCAGACCGACCCGGCTGCCGTGCGCGATGGCATGTTGCGTCAGTTCGAGCGTGGCGCATTCGAGCAAGGTGAAGTCGCTCGCTTCGAGGAGTTCCTGCTGGAGATAGCCGCCTGCCGCACGGATGGCAGGCGGCACGATGATGACAGTCTGGTTTCGTGCATCGGATGCCGGCACATTGAGCATTCATCCACCTTTGGTATGTTTGGCGCTGAGCTTAACGGCTTTCCCTGGGAGGGACAATCTTGCACCAGTCCGAAAGCGGACTAACCCCGTGGATTTTTGTGCACTGTCAAATTTTCTCGAATGAGGTTTCGACGTCTGGCCGCGATGCATCCGGCACGCCACCGAGCAGGACCAAACAGCGCGATAATCCATGCCCTGACGCCAGATATTTTCTTTCGAACGGCGTTATCGGGTTGGTCGGCATGAACGATTCCGTGACGACTGTTCGAGCCTGCAACTGGGTCAGCGCGGCTGCACATTCATCGATGTAGATCGGCCAGTTGCTGCGGCACTCGAACCAGCCGCCCAGGCCAATGACTACCGGAAAAACCGGATGCGCATGCCAGCGCCGCGCCAGGTGACCGATCTTCGGCCATGGGTTCGGATACAGGATGTAATGCCTTGCCAGCCGCACGCCGTCTGCATGCAGCAAGCGCCAGAAATCGACCAGGTCGGCGCGTACCAGCAGCAGGTTCGGCGGCGTCGGCGCAGGCCACTCCCGCCCGCGTGACAGGCGGTCTGCCGACTGGTCCACGCCCAGCACGAAATGATCGGGGAACTGCAGCGCAAGATGATGGGTCGACAGTGCGACACCGCAGCCGGCGTCGAGGATCAGCGGCAGCGAACCCGCCTGTTGCCAAGCGTGCATGGCGAGACCGAACGCGTCGCGGTTGTAGTCGGTGATAGGCTTGCGAAACAGGTTAGCGGCGTGGCGCTCCACCCGCGTGCGCAGGTGTTCGTGGACCGTCGTCTGACGGCTGGTGATGGCGCGGGAATTGGCTTGCATGCCTGCAGTATACCGGTGCGCTGCCGACTTGAAAAAACAGAACGCCAGGCGGCGCCCGGACGGCGCTAGGTCTGTCCGGAAGGGTTGCCGCGCATGCGGCGACGTACGTGCCCGGAAAGACGGTGCAGACCCTCCCGGTGCGCCGGACAGTCGACTAGTGGAACACCACTGGCTGGCTCATGACGGCATCGTAATTACCGAGAAATGCATCAACCTCTTCCACGCTGGGCTCGCTCGCGATCAGGTCCTGGACATGCTTGCGGAATGTCTCGGCCCAATTGCCTCCGATGTACAGTTCCCGCTTGCCGGACTTGTCCATGATTTCGTAGCCGCCGAATCGCAGGGCCTCCTGGCCATTGTCGATACCGAATTCAACGACGCTGTACTGCTCACTGTTATAGATCAGGTTCATTCGCGTTCCTTTGGTGCTAAGGGATACAACACTCTCGGTAACTCAGTTGGCGCTCGTGGCAATGTTTTTCAACCCTGGCGATGGAAATAAGCGATATCGACACAGGTGCGTACTCTTTTAACGGCAGCGTTGCGCAAAAGTTGAGCTACGGCATTTAATTTAGTTGGGCGATGTCGTTATGCCATCGTGAGCGATGTCAGTTCGAGCAGGCTGCGATACGGTTCAGCGCTCAGGAACTGCCGCAGGTGCGGAAGGTGGTCGGCGTCGGCCATGCTGATGAAGAGCCGGGCCGGACGACGCCGGATCATGCGGTCGAGCGTCACGCGCAAGACCATTCCGCCGCCGCAGCAAGGACAGTCGGGGGCGATGGTGGTCACGCTCAGGGGGGCCGGCCGGACCGGATCATGCAAGGCGGGATGCTGCGGGTGGATACCTTCGAAGATGGCGGCGGTGGCCACGTCTGGATCGAGCCGGTCGACGATCGCGGCGATGCGCCCCGCGCCGGTCCCGCCGGCGACCAGGGTACAGGCGATCATCCGCCGCGTTTGGCCAGCTTGCCCGGTTCGACGCCGAGTTGCTTGAGCTTGCGATACAGATGGGTGCGTTCCAGGCCGGTCTTTTCCGCGACCCGTGTCATGCTGCCGCCTTCACGCACCAGATGATGCTCGAAATAGGCGCGCTCGAAAGCATCGCGCGCTTCCCGCAACGGCAGCTCGAAGGACAGCGTGAATACCTTGCCTTCCAGCGCCGGCGCGCCGCCGGGCGTGCCCGCCGGATGGGCGTGGCCGATGCTGGTGACGACGCCGAAGCCGAGTGTGGACGCGGTACTGACTTCGCTCGGCGGCAAACTCACGCGTGGATGGAATGAAGCCGGGCGGACCACCTCCTGACCGCGCGACAAACCTTGCTGCACCGCTTTCAGGAGCTTCTGCATCGAAATCGGTTTTTCGAGGAAGTTCAGAGCACCAATCCGCGTCGCCTCGACCGCGGTATCGATCGTCGCATGGCCCGACATCATAATCACTGGCATCGTCAACAAGCCGTCACGCTGCCATTCCTTGAGCAGTGTGACGCCATCGGTATCCGGCATCCAGATGTCGAGCAGTACCAGCTCCGGCGTGGCAGCGGCACGCAACTCGCGCGCCTGCTGCGCATTTTCAGCGGTCGAGACGACATGACCTTCATCACCTAGTATTTCCGAGAGCAATTCACGGATTCCCATTTCATCGTCAACCACTAAGATGTTCGCCATGTTGTTGCATCCCTCAAGTAATGTGCCGAGTCTTAGACGACTGAAGCGTCAGACCATTTTCGGCGGGCATCGTTGCACGCGTTTCCAGAATGATTCCAGACAATGCTGCCACCGCACGAACAGTTGTCTTAATGAATCTTAGTCAGGAATAGTATTGCTATTCAATTAATTGGCGCTAACTTTAGCAGCAAAATTGAAATTTTTGCACCTTGCATATCGGCCCGGTTTTGAATATCGATGCGGCCGCCGTGTTCATCAATGATTTTCTTGACCATAGCCAAGCCCAGGCCTGTGCCGCGCGGTTTCGAGGTCACGTAAGGCTCGAACGCCCGCGCCAGGATCTTGGGTGCAAAACCTGGGCCGTTGTCACTGATGGAGAGGCGGACGGCCGCGCGCACCTGATCGTCCGAACTGCGGTAGTTGATCTGTTCGGTCACTACCTCGATGAGCGGCGCCTCGGCGACGCGATCGTCGTTGGCACGTTCTGTTGCGGCATCCTGCGCGTTCTGCAGAAGGTTGTGGATCACCTGGCGCAGCTGGGTGGCGTCGCCCATCACCATCGGCAAGTCATCGGCCAGCGCGGTGTCGATGATGTCGCGCTCGTCGCCACCGATGTAGAGGTCGAGGATTTCGGCAATCAGCGCATTGAGGTTCAGCGGCGACAACACGGCCGGCGGCGTCTTCGCATAATCACGAAAATCATCAACCATCTGCTTCATGGCAGTGACCTGATTGACGATGGTGGTGGTGCTCTTGTTGAGGATGGCGACATCGGCCGGCGCCAGCTTGGCTTCCAGTTTCATCTGCAACCGTTCGGCCGAGAGCTGGATGGGTGTCAGCGGATTCTTGATCTCGTGCGCCAGCCGGCGCGCCACCTCGCCCCAGGCGATCGACCGCTGCGCGGAGATGACGTCGGAGATGTCGTCGAACACGACCACGTAGCCGGTACCGCTTGCGACCGGCAGGCGCGAGCCGCGCGCCAGCAGCGCGATGTCACTGTCGTTGTCGAGCGTGGCCAAGGTGCGCGGTATTTCGATCTGACGCTGCCAGTGGCGCTCATCGAAGGTATCGCCGATGGCGGCTGACTGCGCGTTTTGGCTCGAAAAGGCGCCAGTGATGATGTCGGCAAATCCTTGCAGACCGGGAATCTCGGACAAGCTCGTGCCCATCGACGGCCCAAAATCATGATGCAGGATGCGCTCGACCGAATCGTTGCAGGTCACCAGCCGGAAATGGCTGTCGAGCACCATCACGCCGGCCGACATGTTGGCCAGTACCGACTCGAGATAGGCCTTGGCGTTTTCGAGCTGGTTGCGATTCTGTTCTACTGCTGCGCGGGCGTCGAAGAGTTGCCGCGTCATCGTGTTGAACGATTTGGTGAGGGTGCCGAGTTCGTCGGAAGTGGCCACAATCGGCCTGGGCGAGAGGTCGCCCTCGGCCACGGCCTTGGTGCCTTCGGCTAGCAGCAGCAGCGGCTCTGCCAGGTCGGTAGCGATGATGAAGGCGCTGGCGATCGCACCGAAGATCGCCAACAGCAGGGTCAGGGTCAGCGTCACCAGATAGATCTTGCGCAGCCCCGAGCGCGCCAGCGAGCGTTCTTGGTATTCGCTGTAGGCCGAGCGCAATGCTTCGGCGTTGGCTGCAAGGTAGGTCGGTACCGGCTGCATGAACTGCAGGAAGCGCGCTTCGTTCCGCAGCGCCAGACCATTGCTGGGTGCGGGGATCGCGACAACCACGCGCAGCCGCAACCCAGCGGGCTCGGCGGCGCCCGGCGTGGTGGCCGTATTCGTTGCCGGCGCATCTGCCGGACTCGTCGTTCTCGGTAGCGTTGAGGAGCCTGCCGGCGGCTTCGGCGCCGCGTCGTCGGCGTCGCTGCTGGACTCGATGGCGGCAAAGGCCCGGCTGGTGCGCGCCTGGCGCAGCATGGCGGGCGTCGGCAGATCAGGTACGAGCTGGCCGAGCCGGGTGCCGATGCTGGCGATGACGCTGCCGTTGCCGCTGACGATGGTCGCCTCCAGCGTCGTACCCTGCTCGCGCAGATGGGATAGCTGGGTGATCTGGGTGGTGTCCGACAGGTCCGACAGTTCGAGCGCCGTGTTGCGTGCCTTGGCGGCCAGGTCGCTGAGCGACGAGTCGAGCGCCGAGCGGCCCAGGTTCAGGCCCGATTCGAGCGCAGATTCGACCCGCACGTCGAACCAGGATTCGATCGAGCGCGAGACGAACTGCACCGACACCATGTAGATCACACTGCCGGGCAAAATCCCGATGATGGCGAACAGCAGCACCAGTCGGGCCGTCAGGCGCGAGCCGAACATACCGCGCTTGTGGCGCTTGTAGAGCCGCAGCAGTAAGAGCGCCACCAGGATCAGCAGCGCGACCGCGGCCAGCGCATTCAGACCGAAAAGCCACGGATAGTGCTTGTCGAAGGAAGCGGAGTTCTCGGAAGCCGAGGCCAGCAGGAACAGCAGGATGCTGACGACGGCAGCGCCGACGACGAAGAGGTAGCGAAGCGAACGCCTCACAAATTATTCCGCACGGAAATAGAAACTTCTCCAGTCCGAAGACATGCGCCAGTCTGCATTGTTCAGGGCATTGACCTGGAACGGTTTAGGCAGGTATTCGAGGTTCAGGCGCATGCGCACGCTGACCACGTAGTTTTCGCCGGCTTTCAGTGCGCCGCGATCGGTTACTACCCATCGGCTGGGCCGCCGCACCAGTGACATCGCATCGTCGAAGGTGGAGAAGCTTTGCTGCACGCTCCCGGCGACGCCGCCACGGTACTGGCGAGTCAGGACATTGTATTCGATGCGGATGGTGCGCGACGCCGACAGGGTGGTTTCGTCGAACCAGTACCAGCGCGGCCGGCGCAGTTCGACGTCGGTCGTGAAATGCAAGGGGACGCCGCGCGTGAGAGCTTCTTCCAGATTGTGATTCAGGTCGAGGTTGAAGGTTGCCGAGAGCTTGACGCCCTCCTCGGAATTCTCGAGATGCGCCTGCACGATCTCGATGCCGTCGGCGGCTTGCGCCGGCAGCAGGATCGAAATCAGGAGAAACGTCGCCAGTAACCAGCGCGTCAGCAAAATGAACAATCGTCGCGTCACTGGTGGAAATTACGGAGACGAATCCGTTGCAAGAGGTTGGTTGATATTAGCAGGCGCCACGCTTCTGAAACAGCGCATAGAACAAGCCGTCATGGTCGTCGGACATTCCGCCCCGGAAGCCTTCCGGCAAGGGCTGGCCCGGCAGGAGTTGGCCCGGTGCCGGCAACCGGAGCGCCTGATTGCGCTCGGCGAAGGCGGCTGCCTGGCCTTCCGACTCCTGTGGCCAGACGGAACACGTCACGAACAACAATTTACCATCGGTAACTAGCATCTGCCAAAGGTTGTCGAGAATTTGGGAGGAAAGTGTTGCCAGTTGCGCAGAGTCGGCTTTTCGGCGCAGCCAGCGGATATCCGGGTGCCGGCGCACGATGCCCGACGCGGTGCAGGGCACATCGGCCAGGATGCGATCGAACGGACGGCCGTCCCACCAGGACTGGCTGGCGGCATCGCCGACGAGCAGCCGGGCGCTTAGTTGTAGCCGTTCCAGATTTTCGGTGATGCGGCCCATGCGGCGCGCATCGTTGTCGAGCGCCGTCAGCTCGATGTCGGCACTCTCCAGCAGGTGGCCGGACTTGCCGCCCGGCGCCGCGCACGCGTCGAGCACGCGCATGCCGTCGGCGACATCGAGCAGCGGTGCGGCCAGTTGTGCGCCGGCATCCTGCACCGAGACCAGGCCAGCGCCGAATCCGGGTATCTGGTTTACCGGCACCGGCACGGCCAGGCGCACGGCACTCTCGCCTATCTTCTCCGCTGCGATATCTTTCTCGGCGAGGAGAGCCAGGTAGTCCGCCACCGTGGTGCGCCGACGGTTCACGCGCAGCGTCAATGGTGGCGGCGCGTTTCCGGCGGCCAGCACCGCCTGCCATTGGCGCGGATAACTGGTCTCCATCGAGTCGATCCACCAGGTGGGGTAATTCCAGAATGCCGTTGGTTCTTTGAGGACCGCCTCCAGCAGACTGTCGCGCTCGCGCAGAAAACGCCGCAACACGGCATTGACCATGCCCTTGGCGTGCGCCATGTCCTGGTCCGATGCCGCTGCCGTGACGGCCTGATCGACCACCGTGTGGGCATTGTAGGTTTGCGCCCCGGCGCCTGCCGGGTCGGAAATCAGCGCCAGGGCACAGCACAGCAGCGCATGCAGGATCGGTGGCGACGGCGCCTTGGGCGCCAGCCGTGCCAGCAGGGCGTCGGCGCGGCCAAGTGCGCGCAATGTCCGGTAGCTGAGGTCTTGAATCGCACCGCGCGCTTGTGGCGTCAGTTCGGCGCCGCTGCGGGCAAAGACGTTGGTCAGGGCTTGCGGCAAGGCGTCCCCGGCGCGCACCTGTTGTACCGCCAGAGCGGCGCCGTGCAGGGCGAAGGCGAGTGAATCGTATTTCAGGGTCGTGGTTGGTGTCATCGGTGTGCGTTAGCGGTAGGTATGAAAGGGCCGCTTGCAACGGCGGTTCCGGGAATCGTCGGGGCGCCCATCACAGGTTCATGCAAACGTTGTCCTGGTGCCGCCGGTGTCAGTGCCGGTGCCGATGATGGATGTCCGGAAAATGGGCATGCGTGTGAGCGATCGCCTCGTGCTGATGACGGTGGGTATGCGGACTCTGGCCGTCCCAGGCGAAATCGTGATCATGCCAATGGTGCGCATCTGCTGCATTGTGCACGTGTTCATGCGTATGCAACAGCGGCTCGTGCTGATGGCGGTGGTGGTGGCGCTCGCTCAGGTGCAGCCAGAGTCCAAATGCCATGAGTGCTGCGGCGCCCCAGAACCGGCCATCGGTCGCTTCGTGCAGGAGTCCGATGGCGATCGCCGCACCGACGAACGGCGCGGCCGAAAAATAGGCGCCGGTACGGGCGCTGCCGAGCTGGCGCAGTGCGAGCACGAACAACACCAGGCTCAGGCCATAGCCGCACAAGCCGAGTAGCCCGGCCGCCAGCACAGTCGACCAGCCGGGCCACGACGCGCCCAACAGTGCCGCCAGGCTCAAGTTGACGGTGCCGGCGACCATGCCCTTCCAGGCGGCGATCTGGACGGCGTCGCTGGCGGCGACCTTGCGTGTGAAATTGTTGTCGAGTGCCCAGCACAGGCAGGCGCCGGCAATCGCCAGCACGCCCGGTGCCAGCGTCATCGTCAGCGTCGGTCCCGTCGCCAGCGGAAACCCGGCCGGCAAGGACAGCAGAATACCGGCGCCGACGATGGCAGCCATGCCGAGCAGGATACGGCGATCGAAATTTTCATGGAAGGCAAACCAGGCCAGCAGGGCAGTGAGCACGCCTTCGAGGTTGAGCAACAGCGCGGCGCTCGACGCTGGCATCGAGCGCAGGCCGATCATCAACAACAATGGCCCCGCCACACCACCCGCCAGGATCGCCGCTGCCAGCCAGCCGATATCGGCGCGTCCCAGATTGGCGACCTGCCGCTCGGGTTCCTGAAGGCCACGATCGCGCCGGGCGATCGCCGCGCGCAGGAGCAGCCAGACGCTCAGGCCGATGCCGCTACCGGCATACAGCAGACCGGCCAGCAGCGCCGGCTGGAGTTGACCTGCCAGCAGTTTTGCCAGCGGCGTACTGGCGCCGAACAGGGCCGCCGCCAGCAGTGCGCAGGTGACGCCCTGGATCATCATGGCGCCCGGTCAGGCCCGGTGTTCAAATGCCCCATACAACGTCTTTCTGGCTTTGATGCGCTGCGCGCAGCATTTCCAGCAAGGGATAAGCGCGCGTGGCGAAACTCACGGACTGCATCTTTTCATGGTCGTGATCATCGCCCTCTTCGCCATGATGGGTAGCCACATCGCGGGTCATTTCTCCGGAAGGGTGATGCGCCTTGCTGCCGGCGATCTCGGCTTCGAGGGCCGCCACTGCCTCGCCCGACTCCGCAGCAGTGATGACGCCACGCTTGGCGTCCTTGTGCAGCAGCGCCAGGATGCGCTTGGCGTGTTCCTCGTACATCAGGACATCGGCAGCTGCCTTGGATTTGAAGGTAATGAGCATGAGATCGTCCTTGAGGTTGTCGATTGGATGGGCGCGCCTGAACTGCGAAGCCAGCCACGCATTGCTCGGCAGGTTACAGGATATAGCAGGGATATAACATGCAGGGACGCCGTCCGAGGCCGCGCCGCCGACAATCATTCCGTCTTGAATGATGTCAGGAAGGTGTCGACCGCTTCTTGCCGAATCGATTTCTCGCGGCCGATCACGATTGCCTGGTAGACCCGCCGGTCACGCGCCACCAGCCTTGCGTGCAGCGCGCGCGGGTCGCCGCCGGTGGTGGTGGCTGCATCGAGGTCGATTGTCGAGGCGCTCGTACCGATGATCGATTTTTCATGCCGGATCACGCCGCCGATATTCTTGACCAGGGTCGCCTTCATGATCTGCAGCGCCGCCTGCGCCTGCGCTGCATCCGGCAGCTCTGCCGTACCAACGGCAAAGGTGACCTCCCCGACCTCGGCGGCGGTCATGGTCATGGTGGCCTGGATGCCGCCGAGATTGACGGGCCGCGCGAGCACCGATGGCTTGGCTGGCAACAGCACCGTAAAGGGGACCTTGTCGCCGCGCACATCGCGCCAGTCGTATTTCGGGGTGCAGGCGGAGAGCGCCACAGCGCTGGCCATTACGGCAAACAGCAGCAAAGGGGTGCGAACAACGCGTCGTTGCATGGTGTGTACTTTCAAGTGTCTGGAGCGATGTGGCAGGATGGCGCGAAGGATCATGCGGCGTGGCGTCGGCGCACCGAGCGGCGGCCGGTCACCACATGCAGCAATAACAGAAGCGGCAACAGCAGCCCGAGCACCCAGTGCACCCCCGACCACCACGGCCGGCTGTCTTCGCCAGCGACGTAATACAGCCCATAGCCGGTCAGCGCCAACGCGCCGAGCCATGCGATCATCAACCAGCCCGCCAACAGGTTGCGCCCGACCGCCAGCGCCCGCCTGATATGAACGTGGAGCAGGCTTCCCGCCAGCCACAGACTGACCATCGCAGCGGCGCCATGCAGCTTCATCGACCATGGTTCGAGAGGATGGATCACGGCGCCGAACTCACTGACTGGACGCAGGAAGTAATGGGCTGCCAGCCACGCCAGCCCGGTAGCGACCAGCAGGGCGACCACCCCATACCAGGCACGCCTCTGCCACCGTGGCAGGCGAAATCCAGGCGTCGTTGCGAGCTGAGAGGGGTGATGCAGTAGCTGCTTGGGGATGCGCATCGTCGCAATCAAAAAGTCAGATTATAAAAGCAGTCGCTCCGAATCGTGCCAGAAGCGGGTGCTGTGCGTCGCCAGTCGCCATCACGATCTTGGTCAGGCCATCGGCCAGCATGCAGCTCGGGGCCAGGACCGATACACTGCGGCCGCTCACGAGCGTCGATCCATCGGCGCCGTCGACGAGTGCGCTGTGCGGCACGCCGTCGATGTCGCGCCAGGAAAAATAGCAGGCTGAGGTCGCCAGTGCGTGGTTCTGCAGCGCCAGCGTGCAGGCGGCCCGGGTCGGCGCTCCCGGATCACGGATCACCACCGGAAAGGCGGCATCGCCGAATGCGCGCAGGTCACCGCCGGCATTGACGCAGCCCGCCGCGATCCCGTGGTCTTGAAGTGCCGCCACGGCGCGATCGACCGCATGGCCTTTTGCAATGCCGCCCAAGTCTATCCATCCGGCGAGCAGCTTGGTGATTTCGCCGGTGCCATCGATGCGCAACACGGTGCGCGGCAACATCGTCACGGCGAATGCAGACGGCGCGCCCGGCACCGTGGATTCCGGTGTCGGCAGGTAGCCCCATGCGCACAGCTTGCCGGCGCAGGCCGGATTGAAGATGCCGTCGCTGGCTTCCTCGAGCAGCAGCGCGCAGTGCAGTACCTCTGCGGTCGATGCATCGACCTGAATGCGGGCGCCGACTTCGAGCCGGTTCACCGCGCTGACGTCGCTGTCGGGCGCATGAAAGCTCATGCAGTGATGCACCCGGGCGATGGCAGCGAAGGCGGCATTGATTGCAATCGTGACGTGACGGGTGTCCGCTGAATCGTCCTCCGGCACGCTGATCTCGACCAGGGTGCCGAGCCAGGGCTGGGCCCGGCGCATCACGCCTTCAATGCCACTTGCGCAATGGCGGCGATGCGGCGCACGCCGTCGGTAACGTGGGTGCAGGACAGGGTGGCGCCGCTGATGTTGGCGATGCCTTCGCCTACCTTCAGGCCAGCTTGCGCGGTCTTGCCGGCAAATTGACGGCGCCAGGCCAGATTGCGAATTTCAAAGCCGTGACTCTCGCGATACGCCAGGATTTCGATCTGCTGCACGCCGCCATCGGGTGCGACTGCCACCGCGTAGGAAATCAGTTCGACCTTGCCGATCACATCGTCGAGAAAGACATGGCCGAGCAGCTGGTTGTTCTTGTAGGCGGCAAAGACGCGCCAGCCGACCGAGCGCGCCGCCAGCCCGGAGAGCTTCTCGACCTGGCGCATCTGGTCAGTCGTCAGCTGCAGCGACGTATCGTCGAAGCGGGTCGCCTCCGGATAAAGGACGCGCTGTGCCTGTTCGACTGTCAGATATTGCGCCGCGAAGGCCGGTGTGGCGACGCCGGCAAGTACGCCGCCGACCAGCGCCGGGAGTGCCAGCATCATCGTCGATGCGACGGGAGATCGTCCGAATTTCATGCATTTTTCCTCAGGTTCAGGCCGGTTTCAGAAAGCATAGCCGAGGCCGAGATTGAGCCGGTCACGCGTACTGTCTTCAGAAAATTTCTGGTAGTCGGCTTTCAACACCACACCCTCGCCGATCCGCAGATTGGCGCCGACGGTGACGACTTTTTCATTCGGTCCGGTCGCCACTTCCGCGCCGACCGGCAAGCCGGCGTAGCGCTGTGCCGTATTGAATCGTTCGTAGCGGACGAATGGCGACAACGTGTAGTCGCCCGTTTGCCAGGCGCGATAGGCGGCCTGTCCGTACCAGCCGAAGAAGGCCGATGGAATCGGCGTAGGGTTGCCGACCGAAATCTGGTTCAGCGTGACGGTATTGCTGATGGTGCCGCGCGCGTACAGTGCAGACAGATCCCACGGGCCGGGCGTGTAGCGCACATGCGCATCCCAGATCGTGACGCGGGCATTGTTGGCGGAAAAGTCGGCGGTGGCATGTCCTGCCTTGCCGGAGAAGAACGAGCCGCCGACCAGCAGGCCGGGCACCCCGCGCCAGTTCAGCGCGCCGTGCACGGCCAGGTCGCGCGACTTGGCCAACTGACCTTCCTGGTGAATGCTGCCCAGGGGCGACACGCGGCCATCGGTCGAGGTAGCGTCCCATTTGGTCAGGTCGAATCCGGTGGTCACGCCCAGGTCCCAGGTCAGGCCATTGTCGAGCGTCGACGACAGCCCCACGCCGGCTTCACGCCAGGTCGAAGGAATGATGGCGGTTTCGACGAAATTGCGCTCGACGCCGTAGAAGGCGGTCGGCTCGTGGTTGGTATTGAGCAGGCCGGCAGGAATCAGGAACAGGCCGCCCTTGGCGCGCAAGCCGTTGCCGAACTCGCGCTCGATGTAGGCTTGCTCGACCGCGGCCTCACCACGGTCGCCGGCTGAAGTCACGGCATGCTCCCATTCGAATTCGGTGACCAGCTTGGTCTTCTCGTCGAAGCGATGCGACAGGCCCAGCACCACCCGTCGCACGTCGGCCTGGGCGGCGCTCGCGTTCTTGGTGGGGCGGTTGTAGGTCACCTCGCCATATCCGCCGATCACGGTGGCCGGTGCGCTGGACGGAGCGGACGCCACGGTAACCGGCGCCGGTGCCGTCGTGACTGCCAGTTGACGCTGTTCGACGGCCTCGGTTTTCTGGCGGGTGGCGGCCAGTTCCGCCTTGACCTTCTGCAGCTCGGCAGCCAGGGCGTCGAGACGCTTCATCAGGTCGGCTTCACTGGCGAGCGCGACGGCAGGCGCGGCGCAGAATGCGGCGAGCAGGAGCGCCGGCAGTGCACGCAGGGTGAGGCGGGACAGGGTGTTCGGAGTGGTCATGGTGGGCCTTTTCTGGATGGTCGAATAGGGGAGGCGGAGGTCAGGGCGCGCGGTAGCCGTCGGTCAGGGTGCCGAGGAACTGCACGACATCGTCGATTTCAGCGTTCGATAGGGCGGGCGCCTGGCCCGGCGAACGGTTGTACGGCACTTCGGCGACATTCACATTGCGCCGGAATTGGGCCGGCAGATCGTCGAATTTCAGGACCGTGCCGTCGGCCGCGACCGGATACCACTCTTCCGGGTTGGTATCGCGGCGTACATAGAAGCTGACGGCGTCGCGCAGGCTGGTGAAGCGGCCGTTGTGGAAGAACACCTTGCGCGTGGCGACGTTGCGCAGCGTCGGTACCTTGAAGGCGCCGCACAGGTCGGTTCGCTGCGCCAGGTCGCTACGGTCCGGTCCGCACAGGCCGAGGTCGTAATACGCCGGATCGCGGTTGGCCAGCAGGAGCGGGTTCCTTGGCACGCCCAGGTTGTCGAAACTGAAGTCGGTGAACAGGGGGCGACTGCCATCGGCTGCCTTGGCGCTCGGGTGGCAGGCGGCGCAGTTGCCCTTGGTCGAATTATTGAACAGTGCAAGGCCGCGCAACTCGGCATCGCTCAGCGTCGCCTGCCCTGCGATGAAGCGGTCATATTTCGAATCGAAAGGAAAGAAAGCGGAATCGTTTTTCTGGTACTGCTGGAGCGCCAGCAGCACCCGCTCGAACGCGGCGGCCGGATCGTCGAAGATCGCGGCGCCGTATAGCGCACGAAATTGTTCCGCGTAGGGTGCGGCCTGCAGCCTGGCGACCACCGCAGCCGGGCTGGCATTGGCCATTTCGTGCGGGGCGAGCAGCGGGCGCTGCGCCTGTTCGGCCAGCATCTGGGCGCGGCCATCGCGGTTGAACCCGCCGCTTGGTGTGCCGTCGGCGGCAATCGCAAAACGCGGTGTCAGGTTCAGGTAACGCAAGGAGGGTGCGGCGCGCCCCCCCTGGATTGTCAGATCCGGCCCGCCTGATTGCGCCGCCAGGTCGTTCGATGGTGCATGCGCATTATCGGGATTGTGGCAACTTGCGCAGGAAAGGCGGCCGGACGCCGACAAACTAGTGTCGCGAAAGATCAGCTTGCCGATCGCGACGGCATCGAGCGGCGCCGACGGCTGCGCGGAAGTCGCCGGCGTCGCGTTGGTCGCTGTGGTGCTGCCACTGCCGCCGCCACATGCCGACAATATCAGGCAGGCAACCAGCGGGAAGGCCACGGCTTGGCGCGCGATGGCCTTGGCGGATATGAGGGCTAGGAACCGGAGGGACCGCAGAATCATTCTCTAATCCATCTGCAAGGCTGAACGCGCTGGCTAGGTCGCCTGGTAAAAGGCAGCTACCCCACTGGCTTGCGAGTAAAAAGGAAGAAGTCGACCGTGTGGTCGTAATCTTAATGAGAATGATTATAATTTAGAGTTTGGCGGAATTCAACGCTTCTGTCTTCTTTTGAGCAGGAATACATTGGTCTGGAACGAGGTGAGCGCTTGAGGCGGTCGGATGACCGGGCGTCAGGCGACGCGGATCGCCTGCCCTGAATTTTTTTAGCGGTCGCGCAGCGCCCGCCTGTACTGAATGGCTTCCGCTACCTGCGCCTGTCCGATCTCCTGGACGCCGGCGAGATCGGCGATGGTGCGGGCTACTTTCAAGACGCGATGATAGGCCCGTGCCGACCAATTCAGCCGGAGCATCGTCCGTTGCAGCACCTGCTCGCCAGCCGCATCCGGTTGGCAGTGGCGGTCGATCTCGACCGTCGACAAAAGATGGTTCGCCTTGTCCTGCCGCGCCAGCTGGATGTCGCGCGCCAGAGTAACCCGTTCGCCGATCACGGCCGAGGTTTCGCCGGTCGCGGCCTCGCGCAGTTCGGCGTGCGCCAGCGCACCGACCTGGATCTGCATGTCGATCCGGTCGAGCAAGGGACCGGAGATCCGGCTCTGATAGCGGGCGATGCCATCTGGCGTGCAGGTGCAACTGTTGCTGGCATGTCCTAGAAAGCCGCAAGGACAGGGGTTCATTGCGGCAATTAATTGGAAGCGAGCGGGAAAATCCGCCTGCCGCGCGGCGCGCGAGATCGTGATGTGACCCGATTCAAGCGGCTCTCGTAGCACTTCGAGCACCCGGCGATCGAATTCGGGTAGCTCGTCAAGGAAAAGGACGCCGCAATGGGCGAGCGAAATTTCACCAGGACGCGGCGTGTTGCCGCCACCGACCAGCGCAACGCCGGAGGCGGTATGGTGCGGCGCGCGGTAGGGACGAACCTTCCAGCGCGACGCATCGAAGCCGCTGGTCAACGACTGGACGGCCGCCGATTCCAGCGCTTCGCGTTCTGACATCGGCGGCAGGATGCCGCCAAAGCGCGACGCCAGCATCGACTTTCCAGTGCCGGGAGGACCGACAAGCAGGACACTATGCCCGCCGGCTGCGGCAACTTCGAGCGCGCGCTTGGCCTGCTGCTGACCCTTCACGTCAGAAAAGTCGGGTTGTCCGGAGCGGCCGGCACCGGGTGAAGCCGGTACTGACGGGCTGACCCGATGCCGCACAAGCCGAGCATCAGGATCGTGACTGCCGAAGTGAGCGCACACCTGCAGCAGCGAATCGGCAGGAAAGATGGTGGCGTCCGTCACCAGCGCTGCTTCGTCGGCATTCGCGCGCGGCAGGATGAAGCCACTCAATTCCGATCGCCGCGCATTGGTACCCGTTTGAGCCGGCGCACGTGCCTGCAGTCCCTGATGCATCGCGAAGGTCATTGCCAGGGCGCCGCGGATCGGACGCAGTTCCCCGTTAAGTGACAACTCGCCGGCAAATTCATACTGGCCAAGCTCGGCGTCCGGCATCTGGCCGGAGGCTGCGAGGATGCCAAGAGCGATCGGCAGGTCGAACCGGCCGGACTCCTTGGGCAAATCGGCCGGCGCCAGGTTGACGGTGATGCGGCGTGCCGGGAATTCAAAGCCGCCGTTTTGCAAGGCCGCCCGCACCCGGTCCTTTGATTCCTTGACCTCGGTATCGGGCAGGCCGACGATCGTAAA
>JACMRD010000089.1 GCA_014376645.1 Herminiimonas sp.
CACTTGCGGCATCAGTGCAAGCGTCGGCTGCCGTGCGATGGCGAGCACCCGCGACTGCAATTCCTGCAATGGCTCGAGCTGGTGCCGCACGAATAGCCAGGCCACCGGACCGATCACGGCGATCACCAACAACACGAGCAGCAACGCGCTGCGCTGCAACCCCGCCACGACGGAAAACGCCTCCGCATCCGGATAGAACGCCAGCAGAACCCATGGCGTCGCACCCAGTCGCTTGAACGAATACAGGCCGCGCACGCCGGCCCGATCCACCTCGTCGATCGATCCTTGGAAACCCGTCAGCGCTTTTTTTTCCGCATTGGTCAGGGTACTCGGTGAGCGCGTCAGCACGCGCTTCGCATCGCGATCGGCAATCACGGTGCCGTCCATGTCGATGACCGAAAAATAACCGGTCTTGCCGATGCGGGTCTGCGCCAGCTCGGCCATGAAATTATCGCTCTGCAGCGCGATGGAGCCGGTCAGCACCATGATGACCGCCCCTCTGGCGTCGAGGATCGGTGCCGTCAGCACGACGAGCGGCTGGTTGCTGAAGACGCCGAGAGTCGCTGGGCTGATGAGCGGTTTGCCGAGCCGGACCGTTTCGGTGAAATAGGCGCGGCCGGCGATGTCGGAGGTGCCGCGGCTGCTGGGCAGGTTAAAGTTGGCAAGCGTGTCGCCGCTGCGGGAAAATACCGCCAGGTTGTCGAACAGGACGCGCACGCTGGCATGCTGGTTCAGCGCACGCTGCAGGCTGTCCGGACTGGCGGCCGCATCACGGCCCAGATCCCTGGCCAGGGCTTGCAAAGTCGCGCTGCGAATGACAAATTTCTGGTCGATGTCTCGAGCCGTCGCCGTCAGCAGGACAGATTGCTGATCGATGATCAACTGTCGCATGTGCTGCTTCATCAAGACGAACGAGACCATCGTCACCAGCAGTGCGACCCCGACCAGAAGGACCACTACGGCGATCGTGATACGTGTCTTGAGGCTGGAATTCTTGAGCAAAGTATCGTGTGGTTGGCAGGCGACTGGCGGGCCGGAGCGGAATGCACCGGCGTCGTGATCGATTATCAAAGAGATTACTTGAAGCAACTTCGTTTGTACACCGCGTCACGGTGGTCTTTGACCGACTTCGTTGCAAGAACGCCAATTTCAACAATTCCTGGCTTACCGGCTAATAAAAGGGGGCTGCGATCCCTTCGGCGGCGAACGCACGCTGCAGCGCTGGTCGCTCTGCCAGACCTGCCAGGTAGCGGCCAAGTACCGGTCGGACACGCGCCGGCCGGGTCATCAGTCGGGTCCAGCGTGAAAGCATGAAGAGGTAAGGATCGACTGCGCTGTAGGTCTCACCCAGCAGGAACGCGCCACCGTGGGCCGCCAGCGACGCCTCGATATGGTCGAACATGTCAGCCACGCGCGCTTCGGCGCGTTGCTTGAGCCGCCCCGCCTCGGCGGGATCGACGGACCATTTTTCTGGATAAAAATAGATCAGCAGCTCGGCCTGCACCGTGTTGGTCAGATAGATCAGCCATTTGTAGAAGTGCGCCCGCTCTGCCGATCCGAGCGCCGGCGCCAGGTGCGCAGCGAGATGGGTGTCGGCCAGGTGCAGGCAGATGGCGGCGGTTTCGAACAGGATCAGATCGCCGTCGACCAGCGTGGGCAAGCGACCATGGGGATTGAGCTCCAGGTAGGCAGCGCTCTTGTGGGCAGCGACACCGCGATCGACCAGCACCAGCCGGTGCGGCACACCGAGTTCTTCGAGAAGAATGTGCGGCGCCAGGTTGGCATTGCCGGGAAAATAATACAGTTCGATCATGTTGGCCTGCGAAGTGTCAGGTTGGCGCGGAATCGCCAGGGTCAGCCGACCCGGCAACGGTGCCGTTCAGGAAGGCGACTGCAAATACAGCTGCTCGACCTTCTGCCGCGCCCAGGGGGTCTTGCGCAGGAATTTCAGGCTCGACTTGATGCTCGGATCGGTGGTAAAGCAGCGAATCTCGATGCGTCGGCCAAGTTCTTCCCAACCATAGCGGGCAACCAGCGCTGCCATCAGACGCTCCAGGGTGATGTTTTCCAGTGTGACAGGCGTCGTGGCGGCGGGCAGCGTGAGGGGTTCGTTCATGCGATGTGACCTGAGGGCAGTGGTGGGCGAATGGTCCCTGATTATAGACGCAGCAATGGCACGGGTAACCGTCCAGGCATGCGATACCGCTCACCGTGATCTCGCGCGGCAGCGGGAATGTGGCGGTGTGCGGGCAGCCGGCGCAGAAAGTTCCGAGCCGCGCCGGATCCGGGTCGATCACCCTGCGCCGATCGTTCCGGTGCACGGATGCCGGCCGCTCGCAGACCTCGGGCCGCTCAATCCTCCTTCGCGCCGTCGATCCCGAGCTCCTGGATCTTGCGGGTGATGGTGTTGCGCCCGATCCCGAGCCGCACTGCCGCATCGTTCTTGCGGCCGTGGGTATGCCTGAGCGCCGTCTTGATCAGGGTCGATTCGAAGATCCGTCCGAGCGCATCCATGACTTCGGGCCGGCCGGCCGACAGCATCTGCGCCGCTTCGGCTTCCAGCAGGGTGATCCAGTTCGATTTCTCGACCGCCGCGACCGGCTGCGCCGACTGGCCGTTCAAGGTCGAAGCCGCAGCCACCGCTGCTGCCGCGCTCTCGGCATTGCCGCTCCCGACGCTGTGGTAGCCGCCGCCAGCAGGTATCTGCGCAGACTGCTGCTGCAGTGGCGCGGCCAATGGCGAGACATAGCCGACCTGGGTAAAACCATGGCCATCGGTCAGGTCCTGCGGCAGGTCCTTGACTTCGACGGTCTGGCCCGGCGCCATCACGGTGATCCAGTTGCACAGATTCTCGAGCTGGCGCACGTTGCCAGGCAGGTCAAGACCGGACAGGAACAGCATTGCGTTGTCCGACATTCGCTTGACTTCGGCGCCCAGCTGCTTGGCGCTCTGGGTCAGGAAATAGCGGGTCAGGATGGGAATGTCCTCGCGCCGTTCGCGCAGGCTCGGCAGACGCAGGCGGATGACGTTGAGGCGGTGGTAGAGATCTTCGCGAAACAATCCATCGCGCACCCGCTGCTCCAGGTTCTGGTGGGTCGCGGCAATCACGCGCACGTTAGCCTTCAGTGGCTGATGCCCCCCGACGCGGTAGAAATGGCCGTCCGACAAAACCCGCAGCAAGCGGGTCTGCAGGTCGAATGGCATGTCGCCTATTTCATCGAGAAACAGCGTGCCGCCCTCGGCCTGCTCGAAGCGACCGCGCCGGGTCGCCTGGGCGCCGGTGAAGGCGCCGCGTTCGTGGCCGAACAGCTCCGACTCCAGCAGGTCCTTGGGAATGGCGGCGGTATTCAACGCAATGAAGGGTTGCGAGGAACGCGGACTGTGCTTGTGAAGCGCGCGCGCCACGAGCTCCTTGCCGGTACCGGATTCGCCCGTGATCAGCACCGTCACGTTCGATTGCGACAGCCTGCCGATGGCGCGAAACACGTCCTGCATGGCCGGCGCCTGGCCGAGGATTTCGGGCGTCTCCGATAGCGTCTGCTCGACATTCGCTTCCCGCAGACTTTCTTCGAGTGCGCGCCGGATCAGCTCGACGGCCTTGTCGACATCGAACGGTTTTGCCAGATACTCGAAAGCCCCACCCTGGAATGAGGCGACCGCGGAATCAAGATCGGAAAACGCCGTGATGATGATGACCGGCAGGCCGGGATGCTGCGCCTTGACGGCCTGCAAAAGCACCAGTCCGGACTCGCCCGGCATCCTGATGTCCGATACCAGAACCTGCGGCGTGCTGGTCTTTAATGCTTCCATCGCTTCCCGCGCGTTGGAAAAACTCCTGGTAGCGAGATTCTCGCGCGCCAGGGCTTTTTCCAATACCCAGCGAATCGACTCGTCGTCGTCAACAATCCAGATTGGTTTCATTTTTTACTTGGTCAAGGCAGTGGTATCAAGATCCTGAAATCCGTGCATCCCGGCCAACTCTCACACTCGATCACGCCTTGATGCTGCTGCACGAAGGTCTGAGCCAGTGTGAGTCCCAATCCGCTTCCGCCATCGCGTCCCGATACCAGCGGATAAAAAATACGGTCTTGAATGTCAGGCGGGATGCCCGGCCCGTTATCAATGATATGCAAGTCTAATGCCAGCCTGTATCGCACCTTGGCCAGCGTGACCTGACGCGCCACCCGGGTCCGCACAGTGAGCCTTGCATCACCCGCTTCGATGCGCGCCGACAGTGCCTGCGCGGCGTTGTGGGTGATGTTGAGCACGGCCTGGATCAGCTGTTCCTTATCGCCGCGGAACTCAGGCACCGACAGATCGTAGTCGCGCACGATGGTCAGCCCGCTCGGAAATTCGGCGGTGATCAGGCTGCGTACCCGTTCGCACACTTCATGGATGTTGACGTCGCCGACGATGTGCGGCCGGCGGTGGGGCGCCAGCAACCGGTCGACCAGGGTCTGCAGCCGATCAGCTTCCTTGATGATGACCTGCGTGTACTCGCGTAGCTCCTTGGCATGCCGCTCGGGCAGCTCGAGTTCGAGCAATTGCGCCGCGCCGCGGATGCCGCCCAGCGGATTCTTGATTTCATGCGCCAGGTTGCGAATCAATTCCTTGTTGGCCTGGCTCTGGTCGAGCAGGCGCTCCTCGCGATCGAGCTTGAGCTGCTGCACGTTCTCGCGCAACTCCACCAGCACCGGCGTCTCGGGATTGTCGAGCGCCGTCACCACCACGTGCACGTGCAGTGCCTCGCGCCCTGAGCGCTCCAGCGTCAGGTCTTGCCGCTTGTCGGCGAACTGGTGCGCCGCCGCCTGGCGAAAGGCCGACTCCAGCTCGGCGGTATTGAGGAACAGGTCCGTCATCCGCTGCCACAACAGCGCGCGGGCCGAGGTCTCGAACAGGTTTTCTGCAGCGGCATTCGCGTAGGTGATATGACCTTCGGCATCGAGAATCAGGACTGCCGAAGCCAGCAATTCGAGCCCGCCAAGCGGGATCTGAGGTGTTTTCAACGCATTCTCACGGTCGGATAAAAGGGGTTCGACAAAAATAAAGGCCGCGACTGGCGGCCTTGGCTATGTGCGTACAGGGACGCTTATTTTAGATTGCCGATCTCACGCTTGAGGGCGTCGATGTTTTTTTCGGTGCGACCGAGTTCATCCTTGAGCGTCGCAACCCGTTCCTGGTACTTGGCATAGTTGCGTTCGTCGCCGCGTCGCTCCGGCTCGCCGCCATTGAATTCCTTCTTCAGATCCGATAGCTTCTGTTCCTCGGTGCGCATCTCGTCGAGCAGGATCTGCTTGCGGTCGCTGTCGCGCGCCTTTTGCGTGCTGCTGTCGACCTTCGGGAAATCGGCCGGACCGCTGCTCGGCCTGGCCGCCGCCGTCACCGCCGCTGGTTTGCGCGACAGCCCAGGGATGGTGGTAATTCCGGGAAGGTCGACCTTCTTGCATCCTTTGGATGCCCCGGTATTCTGATAGGTCTTACTACCGTGGCCGTCGTCGCACAGAAAAATTTCCGATTGAGCGTTGGCAGCAGAAATAAATGAAGCTGCGGATGAAATTGCCAGCAACGCAATACACAGTTGGCGTCTCATAAACTTTCTCGCTAGAAACTGTTAAGCCGGGCTTAGAGTGTAGGACAAGAACCGGAGGAGCACAAATATTAGCAAAAACATTCGTCCGGCAGCGCAACAATCCTGAAATGAAAAAAACGGCGAGCGCTGTTGCGCCCGCCGCCTTCGTTCGATATCACCGGAGTTCGGTGGCGTCGACAAACTAATGCATAGGATTACTGTGTACAGTTATTGTGAGTAGTTGTTGTGAGTAGTTATTGTGAGTAGTTATTGTGAGTAGTTATTGTGAGTAGTACATGTCGAATTCGACCGGATGGGTCGTCATGCGGAAACGCTGCACTTCCTGCATCTTCAGATCGATGTACGCATCGATCATGGTGTCGGAGAACACGCCGCCACGGGTCAGGAACTCACGATCCTTGTCCAGATGTTCGAGCGCCTGTTCCAGCGACGAGCAAACGGTTGGGATCAATGCATCCTCTTCCGGTGGCAGATGGTACAGATCCTTCGACGCGGCTTCGCCTGGATGGATTTTGTTCTGCACACCGTCCAGACCGGCCATCAACAGTGCAGCGAAGCACAAGTATGGATTGGCCAGTGGATCGGGAAAGCGGGTCTCGATACGACGGCCCTTTGGATTCGGCACATGTGGAATCCGGATCGATGCGGAACGGTTGCGTGCCGAGTAGGCCAACTTGACCGGTGCTTCGTAGCCTGGGACCAGACGCTTGTACGAGTTGGTGCCCGGATTGGTGATCGCGTTCAGTGCACGGGCGTGCTTGATGATGCCGCCGATGTAGTACAGGGCGAACTCCGACAGACCGGCATAGCCGTCGCCGGCGAACAGGTTCTTGCCGTCTTTCCAGACCGATTGATGCACGTGCATGCCCGAACCGTTGTCGCCAACGATCGGTTTCGGCATGAAGGTCGCGGTCTTGCCGTAGGTGTGCGCCACGTTCAGAACGACGTATTTCAGGTTCTGGGTCCAGTCCGCGCGCTCGACCAGGGTCGAGAAGCGGGTACCGATTTCATTTTGGCCGGCACCGGCAACTTCATGATGATGCACTTCGACCGGAATCCCGAGGGCTTCCAGGATCAGGCACATTTCCGACCGCATGTCCTGGAAGCTGTCGACTGGCGGTACAGGGAAATAACCGCCCTTGACGGCAGGACGATGGCCGGTATTGCCGCCTTCGAGCTTGGCGCCGGTGCTCCAGGATGCTTCTTCCGAACCGATCTTGACGAAGCAGCCGTCCATGCCGACGCTCCAGCGCACGCTGTCGAAAATGAAGAATTCAGGCTCAGGGCCAAAATAGGCGGTGTCGCCCATGCCCGACGATTTCAGGTACGCTTCGGCGCGCTTGGCGATCGAACGCGGATCGCGGTCGTAACCCTTGCCGTCGGATGGCTCAATGACGTCGCACTGCATGAACAGCGTGGTTTCTTCCATGAACGGGTCGATGTTGGCGGTGTTCGGATCTGGCAACAGGATCATGTCCGATGCTTCAATACCCTTCCAGCCAGCGATCGAGGAGCCGTCGAACGCATGGCCGGACTCGAACTTGTCCATGTCGAAATGCGATACGGGCACGGTCACGTGCTGCTCTTTGCCTCGTGTATCGGCGAAGCGAAAATCAACGAACTTGACTTCGTTGTCTTTCACCATTTTCAAGACCTCTGCGGCCGTCATTGCCATGCGACTCTCCTAAAATAAACAAAAATGAACAGATCGTGCGATTCGTGCGGAAGCTTCCGTTTGAATTTTGTTACATCAAAACTCAACGCGAAATCATAGCAGAATCTTTAGCATATTCCATGCCACCAACTTGGGAATCTGCACTGCCAGCGCGGCTGGCGAATCCCGCCACGCCATGATGCAAAATGCCGTCGCGTGGGTAATTGAGCAATTATTATCGCAAGAACCAAAAATCACCAATTTAGTGCGTATTTGTACAATTGATTTAATTCGGTGCGTTCTCTAGCTCCAATGGACACCAGTGCCAGTTAATGGTGCGACGTGGTAGATCGCCTTTCGATGCGATCGATCATTCGTGACAACACGGACAAGGTTGCGGCGAAGACGCCGCCTTATAATCGATTCACCGCCCCCCCACCGAAATTTTTCCATGACAAATTCGACGACAGCAGTCCTTCTTGCAACCGCCCACCAGAGGAAGGAGGCAAACGCCTTGCCTTACGCCGGTGCGCTTTCACCGACCGAAGCCTTGGCCTTGCTGCAGGCCGACCCGGCGGCCAAACTGATCGACGTGCGCACGACGGCCGAACGCGACTGGATCGGCAGGGTCGGTATTCCGGAGGCGCAGCACGCCGCGGTGCAATGGAACGTCTACCCGGGCGGTACCCCCAACCCCGCGTTCCTCGAACAGCTGGCACAGGTCGCCGCACCCAACCAGGTACTGGTCTTCCTGTGCCGCTCGGGCGTGCGTTCGCGCCATGCGGCGAAACTGGCAACCGAACACGGCTACCAGCACTGTTTCGACATTCTGGAAGGCTTCGAAGGCGACACGGACGCTGCCGGCCACCGCAAGACGGTCGGCGGCTGGTGCGCGGCCGGCCTGCCCTGGATCGGCGCCTGAGCAGCACCAGCACCGCGCGCGGTTGGGTCTAGCCCGGCACGGCGATCGCCTCGACTGCGACCGTCTTTCCTTCGGCCGCCAGCCTGGTCAGCGCCACGACCCGGTTGCGCACGAAATTGATGTGACTGCGCAGGCCGTACAGCTCGGTGGCAAAAGAGAGCGGAATCGAAATCTGGTTGACCCGCTCTTCGATTTCCCGCAAGCGCTCCAATTGCTGTGCGTAGACCGTCTCACGCAGTGCAACCGGCACGTCCTCGATGGCTTGCTCGACAGTCCGCAGTTCGCCATACCATTTATAAATCCGCGAACGCACTTTCCAGACATAGAGCGGCGGGACTACGCGCGACAGCGGCAGCAACAGTGCGCCGAGCGCGACCACCACGACCCACATGCGCTCCAGGAAATTGGCCAGCCAGAAGGACATGTAGCGCTGCAGGAACGGCGGACCTTCTTTGTAGAATTTTGCGGCATCGCGCGCCACCGGGATTTCGGTGTAACTCGCGGTCGGGAATTCGCCCTGCTTGCGAAACCAGCCTGCGCCGCCATGAATGACCGACGCGCTCTGGACGAACATGTCGATCAAGGCCGGATGCAATGACGCCCGCGCCACCAATGTTGCCGTCGGCGCGATCAGGTGGTAGTCCTTGGCCGGCAGGTCGCGCCCGAGGTCAACGATGCCACGCGGCAGGACTACGTGCGACAGGAACGGAAAGCGCCGGGTATAGGCTTCGGCCTGCGTGAAATCGAAAAGGCGAATGCCGGGCGTCTGCAACAGCATCTGGATCAGCAAGGCATCCGGCGCCGAACTGAAGACCATGCCGTCGATCCGGCCTTCCAGCAATGCTACCGTGGCGGGCGTATTGAGCAAGGCACTCAGGGTCAGATCGGCTGGCGCCACGCCATTGACGGACAACAGTTTCTTGAACAACTGCGGCACGCCGGAGCCGTCCGGTCCGACATTGATCTTCAAGCCCTTCAACTGCGTCAACTGGGTGATGTCGTGGTTATCGCGGAAGAACAGCCAGACCGGTTCGGTGAACAGGCTGCCCAGTGACACCAGGCCCTCGCGCGTGGCGTCCGTCTCCTCGGTCGAGCCGCTTTGCACAAACGCGATGTCGGTGCGGGCAAGGTCCTTGGCGCCGGCCTTTTTCGCGGTCGCCGATGCCGCCAGACGCTGCAGGTTTTCCTGTGAGCCGAGCGACGGCTGCAGCGTCGCCTTGACATCGTATGCGGCCAGTGCGCTCGCATATTTTTTGGCGAACTCTTCGTAGGCGCCGTTTTCCTGCCCGGTCGAAATCGTGACGTGGCGAGGCGGCGTCGGGTCGACCAGCCAGTACGCAAGCGCGCACAGCAACGCAATGGCGAGTACGGTGGGACCGGCCGTCGCAAAAAAGTCGCGTACGGCGAACCCGGTGAATTTCAACAGTTTCGGCATCGAGGAATCCGGGAACAGGAATGAACGATCAGGGGAGGACAGCGGTCGGCGGCCAGGGGCGCGCATCACGTTTGTCATCAAGGAACTGCGCGGCCAGGCGGAACCAGTCCTCGACCGACAGCATGCGCCACACCAGCGGCAGCAATTCTTCTTCTTCCTTGCGCAGACGCTGCTGCAGGCAGTCGCAATACGCTTCCATCGCACCGCACAGATCGATCAGGTGCGAGGTGCGCCGATCAAACATCAGTCGTCCCTGCTCCACCGCCCGTTCGAGAAAATCGATACCGACGCTGCTCAGCGAATCGAGGTCGCCGACGATGGCGTCGATTTCATGCGAGCTACCGCGCACGGCAGGAATGACATATTTCTCGACCTTGCGTTGATGGCAGTACCAGTCGAAGCGGGCCAGGCCCAGCAGGACCGTCTCGATGCGCCGCGGATCCTCGTTCTGAAGATTGCCCCATAAAGCGGCAATCCCGGCGCGGGTTACGTCGAGAATCGTGCAGGCTCGCGTCTGTTCGGTTTCCATCGCCACAATTGAGTAGGTCGCCGTCAGCATCCGAAGTCCTTCCATCAGCACGCGAATAAATCAGATTTCGTCGAGTAAGTGTAGAGACAGCAAACAACAGCCCGATTGATCAAGCTTAAACCGATTTACACTGCCTGCCAATGCGGCGGCGCAGCACTGGAAAGAACCCCCGACCCCTGCTATTTTGATTGCCTCCGTGATCCGGCCAAACCCGGACCGGGCTGTGTTTGGCAGGCTTAGCAAGCAGCTCGGATTCGTGCCGAGGATCGGACGGCGAAGCAGGTACGCAGAGCATCGGAGACACGAATCCGGGTGCGCAGTAGCCTGACAACCACAGCTTAGTGCATCAGGCCAGCTTGACTGCGTGCTCGCGGGTGGCGTGGAAGGTCAGCTGCGGCCAGCGCTCCTGGGTCAGCTTCAGATTTACGCCGGAACTGGCGAGATAGGCCATGTTGCCGGCGGCGTCGTAGGCGATGTTATGACCGGCCGAGGAGCGCTCGAAATCGGCCAGGATCTTCTTGTCGTCGCAGGAAATCCAGCGTGCGCTGCTGATGCTGGTGCCTTCGAAGACGGCGTCAACACCGTACTCGTTGAGGAGACGGCTTGCCACCACCTCGAACTGCAGGACGCCGACCGCGCCCAGCACCAGGTCGCCGCTATGGACCGGCTTGAACACTTGGACCGCACCCTCTTCGCCCAGCTGCTGCAAACCCTTGTGCAGCTGCTTGATCTTGAGCGGATTACGGATGCGCACGGCGCGGAAAAAATCTGGCGCGAAGTAGGGAATGCCGGTGAACTGCAGCACTTCACCTTCGGAAAAACTGTCGCCGATCTGCATGTTGCCGTGGTTCGGCAAACCGATGATGTCGCCGGCATAGGCTTCCTCGACCTGCTCACGGCTGGCCGCCATGAAGGTCACGACGCTGGAGACCTTGATATCGCGGTTCAGGCGCAGATGCTTGATCTTCATGCCACGCTCGAAGCGACCGGAACACACGCGCAGGAACGCGATCCGGTCGCGGTGCGCGGGGTCCATGTTGGCCTGGATCTTGAAGACGAAGCCGGTGAAGGGGGTCTCCTCCGGCTGCACCGCGCGCACCGTGGCGTCACGTTCGCGCGGCGGCTGGGCCCAGTCGAGCAGCGCATTGAGGATTTCACGCACGCCGAAGTTGTTGATCGCCGAGCCGAAGAACACTGGTGTCAGCGTCCCGGCCAGGAAGGCATCGAGGCTGAACGGATGCGAGGCGCCGTGCACGAGCTCGACTTCCATTTTCAGCTGTTCGATTTCAAGCGGGAACATTTCCGTCAGGCGTGGATTGTCGATGCCCTTGATGACTTCGAAGGTCTGGTCGGCTTTTTCACTGCCTGCGGCGAACAGCATGATTTCATCGTTGAGCAGGTGATAGACGCCGCGGAACGATTTGCCCATGCCGATCGGCCAGGTCACCGGCGCGCACTGGATCGCCAGCACCGATTCGAGTTCGTCGAGCAGTTCCAAGGGATCGCGCGTCTCGCGGTCCATCTTGTTCATGAAGGTGATGATGGGCGTGTTGCGCATCCGGCAGACGTTGAGCAGCTTGATGGTCTGCGCCTCGACGCCCTTGGCCGCATCGATCACCATCAACGCCGAGTCGACCGCAGTCAGCACCCGGTAGGTATCCTCCGAAAAGTCCTGGTGACCCGGCGTGTCGAGCAGGTTGACCACGTGGCCGCGATAATCGAACTGCATCACCGAGCTGGCAACCGAAATGCCACGCTGCTTTTCGATTTCCATCCAGTCGGAGGTGGCGTGGCGCCCGCTCTTGCGCGCCTTGACCGTGCCGGCCAGCTGGATCGCGCCGGAGAACAGCAGTAATTTTTCAGTCAGCGTGGTCTTGCCGGCGTCCGGATGGGAGATGATGCCGAAGGTGCGGCGGCGCGCGACTTCCCGGGCAATCTGCTCGGCCGGAACGTTGCGCAGCGTCGGCTCGGCCTCGGCGCCCTCGGCGCCCTCGGCAGGGTCGGATGCGGGAAGATCGTTAATGCTGGACATGGTCGGTGCTCTGGCGAAAAGACGCAAAGTCTACCGGCTACCGGGCCTGAAGTCTAATCGCGTCTGCCGGACGGGCTCGGTCAGGATGCAGTTTCATCCAAGCCGACCTGTCCACGCACCTTGTTGACCATGGAATCGGCCGTGGCAGCAGGCCGAAGCTGAGCCGGCGCCGGGCCTTTTCGTCGTCCGCCTGGTAGTTCATCGGTGGCATCCTGAAGGTCGTCCTGCGTGGTCAACGCAACGGCCTCCAACGATGCTCGACAGCCTGCCGCTGAAGGATCAGGCCGGCGTCTCGTCCATCTCGTGCGAGACGTTTTCGGACAAGTCGCCGACCTGACTTTGCCATGCCTTCAGCAGGAAACTCTTTTCACGGGCGGTCGGCGGCGAGCGCCAGCTGACCACGAGATTGCCCTTGTGGTCATGCAAACGCACCAGCTTGGCAATGCAATCGCGGTTGCCATCGGCATCGGCCAGCGCAATCGCATAACCGTAGACCCGGTTGAGACGCTCGACGCGGTCGGGCTCGGTATCGCTGTTGGTGGCGGAAATGAGCGGGTGATCCAGATACATGGGGGTCTCCTTGGTTTGCACGCGACTGATTCTACCGAAATTAACGGGCGTTATCGGACCGCTTGATCGATGTTTTCAGGTACCGCAGAATCGGTGGCTACCAAAAGCGGTGTGAAAAAACGCGCCTGCATCTCTTCCAGCCCAAGCGAGCGCAGCACCTCGTTCAACCGCGCCGCTGGCCTCTCGCGCGGCAGATCCTTGAAGGTGGCGATGATCAGCTCGTTCTTCATCGAGTGCTCCCAGCCGACCAGCTCGGTGACGCTGACCTGATATCCGTGCGCTTCGAGCTGCAGACAGCGCAACACATTCGTCACCTGGCTACCGAATTCACGCGTATGCAGGGGGTGGCGCCAAAGTTCGGTCAGGGGATCACGCGCCCGCTGCGTGCTTTTGTTTTTCTTCAGGACCGAGGCCACTTCCGCCTGACAGCACGGTACCAGAATGATGCAGCGTGCCTGCTTCTGAACGGCAAACTTGATCGCGTCGTCGGTGGCGGTATTGCAGGCGTGGAGTGCGGTAACCACGTCGATGCGCGCCGGCAGTTGGTCTGACGTCGACGACTGCGCAACCGACAGATTCAGAAACGACATGCGCTCGAAACCGAGCGAGCCAGCAAGTTGTCGCGACTTGTCGACCAGCTCGGTCCGGGTCTCGATACCGTAGATGTGGGAGCCGTCGGCACGCGCCTTGAAGAACAGGTCGTACAACAGGAATCCCAGATAGGACTTGCCGGCGCCGTGGTCGACCAGGTCGATCGCCGGTTGGTGGC
This sequence comes from Herminiimonas sp., assembly GCA_014376645.1. GTDB lineage: Bacteria > Pseudomonadota > Gammaproteobacteria > Burkholderiales > Burkholderiaceae_D > JANXSS01. The sequence continues at coordinate 13,502 of JACMRD010000089.1, forward strand.
GCAACAGTTCGACCAGCAGGGGCTCGATGAACTGAACCAGGTGATAGACCTGCTTGAGCTTGCGGCGACTGTCCTGATTCATCTTGCCGTCGCGGGTGAGGATATGCAGTTCCTTCAGCAATTCGATCGATTGCCCCGGTTTGACGTCATGCATTTGTTCCATCGGAGTACCTAGCCAAAGCATTCAATGGTAATACACTATGCAGCGCGGCCAAGTGAAAACACAACGGACGCTTACTGCAGGTTCGCCAGCAACCGGTGCGCCAATGCTTTGGCTTCATCGAACGCCTCGTCTTGCGTGTCCGAAGCGCCCGGAACCAGATGACGCGTAGCCCCCTCGCCTTCAACTTCGTGAGAAAGCATGACCACACCCTGGAACCGACCGTCTTCGGTGGCGATGACGGCGACATTGGCGTGGTGTTTTCCTTTTTTATAAGCAATCGCGTCCATCGTCATGCTCCCAAGTCGTTGCATGCAATCCGGCGGGCACGCGTGGTCGCGACACTCATCGGCGGCGGTGACGCATCATCCGGCTCGCGGATGACCGGATCGGGGTGCGGAACCGGGTCTTCGTCCGGCTCGGGCTCCTCGCCGGGAATGGGCTC
>JACMRD010000012.1 GCA_014376645.1 Herminiimonas sp.
CTTGCAAACAGGCCGGGCAGGATGTCAGTACCTTGACCTCGCCGCTGAAACCGTCGGCGCGCATCTTGTCGGCGCCCTTGATCATTTCCTCTTCCTTGCGGAAGCGGATCTGGGTCGCGATGTCGGGGCGCGAAACCGCCAGGGTACCGGCTTCGCCGCAGCAGCGGTCGCTTTTCTCGACCTTGGTGTCGTCGACCGTGGTGATGAGCGTGTTGACGGTCTTGAGTGGATCCTGCAGCTTCATCGGCGTGTGGCACGGGTCGTGATACATGTAGCGCACACCGGCGACGCCTTCGAGTCGCACGCCCTTTTCCATCAGATATTCATGGATGTCGACGATCCTGCAGCCCGGGAAAATCTTGTCGAACTGGTAGCCGGCCAGTTGGTCGTAACAGGTGCCGCACGACACAACAACGGTCTTGATGTCGAGATAATTCAGCGTGTTGGCCATGCGGTGGAACAGCACCCGGTTGTCGGTGATGATCTTCTCGCCCTTGTCGAAGTCACCGGCGCTGCGTTGCGGATAACCGCAGCAGAGATAGCCCGGCGGCAGCACCGTCTGCACACCCACGTTCCAGAGCATCGCCTGCGTGGCGAGACCGACCTGTGAGAAGAGCCGTTCCGAGCCGCAGCCCGGAAAATAGAAGACCGCCTCGGTATCGGCCGTGGTCGTGGCCGGGTCGCGGATGATCGGGATGATCTTGTCGTCTTCGATATCGAGAAGCGCACGCGCGGTTTTCTTGGGCAGGTTCCCGGGCATCTTCTTGTTAATGAAGTGAATGACCTGTTCCTTGATCGCCGGCTTGCCGTGCGTCGAGGCCGGCGCCTTGGTCTGCTTCCTGGCGAATTTCTTCAGGAGGTCATGGCCGAAACGCTGCGCCTTGAAGCCCCACGCCATCATCACCTGGCGCGTCGCGTTGATCGTCGCCGGGTCTTTCGCATTCAAGAAGAACATCGCCGCAGTGGTGCCGGGATTGAAGGATTTTTTGTCCATCTTGCGCAAGAGATTGCGCATGTTCATCGACACGTCGCCGAAGTCGATGTCCACCGGGCACGGTGTCAGGCACTTGTGGCACACGGTGCAGTGATCGGCCACGTCCTCGAACTCTTCCCAGTGCTTGATCGAGACGCCGCGCCGGGTCTGTTCCTCGTACAAGAAGGCTTCGACCAGTAGTGATGTCGCCAGAATCTTGTTGCGTGGCGAGTACAGCAGATTTGCGCGTGGCACGTGGGTAGCGCAGACCGGTTTGCATTTGCCGCAGCGCAGGCAATCCTTGACGCTGTTGGCGATGGCGCCGATGTCACTCTGTTGCATGATCAGCGACTCGTGGCCCATCAGGCCGAACGACGGCGTGTACGCGTTGCGCAAGTCCGCCCCGAGGCCCGGCAGGTTCTGCAGCTTGCCTTTGTTAAACCTGCCTTCCGGATCAATGCGCTCTTTATAGGCACGGAAGTCGCCGATCTCGGCTTCGGTCAGGAACTCCAGCTTGGTGATGCCGATGCCATGTTCTCCCGAGATCACGCCGTCGAGCGAGCGCGCCAGCAACATGATACGGGCGACTGCCGCATGCGCGTCCTGCAGCATCTCGTAATGATCCGAATTGACCGGGAGGTTGGTATGGACATTGCCGTCGCCAGCATGCATGTGCAAGGCCACGAACACGCGCCCGCGCAGGATTTTCTTGTGGATCGCAGTGCATTCTTCCAGCACCAGGCGGAATGCGCCACCGGCAAAAATCTGCCGCAGGATGGCGCGTACGTCGGCTTTCCAGGACACCCGCAGCGTGCGGTCCTGGGCCAGGTCGAACACGGTGGCATCGGGCTGGCGCTGCAGTCGCTCGTCGAATGCTGCTTCCAGCTTCTCGAGTCCCAGCGCCAGCAGATCGGTCTTGGCATCCTGCAGCCGCACGTCCATGTGCGAGAGCAGGTACGACCAGCGCGCACCGACGCCCTGCAACAGATGCTCGGCCTGATGCACCCGGTCTTCCAGGATTTCCGCATCCGGAATATCGTCGCCTTCGGCGTCCTCGCTCTTGCCGATCGGCAGGTTGCCTTTCGCAAAGAAAACCTGCAGCGCATCGATCAGCTGCAGCTTGTTCTTGATCGACAGCTCGATGTTGATGCGTTCGATGCCGTCGGTGTACTCACCCATCCGGTTCAAGGGAATGACGACGTCTTCGTTGATCTTGAAGGCGTTGGTGTGCTTGGCAATCGCCGCGGTGCGGGCCCGGTCGAGCCAAAATTTCTTGCGCGCTTCCGGGCTGACGGCGATGAAGCCTTCGCCCACCCGCGTGTTGGCAATCCGTACGACTTCCGACGCCGCCTGCGCCACGGCGGTTTCGTCGTCACCGACGATGTCGCCGAAGAGCGCCATTTTCGGCAGCACGCCGCGCTTGGATTTGGTGGCATAGCCGACCGCACGCAGGTAGCGCTCGTCGAGATGTTCAAGGCCAGCCAGGATCGCGCCGCCCTTGGCGGTTTCGGCGTCGAGGTAATCCTTGATCTCCACGATCGAAGGGATTGCGTCGCGCGCCTGGCCGAAAAATTCCAGGCAGACGGTGCGGGCAAACTTCGGCATCTTGTGCAGGATCCAGCGCGCCGAGGTGATCAGTCCGTCGCAGCCCTCTTTCTGAATGCCGGGCAAACCCGAGAGGAACTTGTCGGTGACGTCCTTGCCCAGTCCTTCCTTGCGGAAGGTGCGTCCGACGATGTCGAGCTGCTCGGTCTTGAATATCTCGCCGACCTTGCCGCCCTTCTTGGCCGGATGACGCCACTCGAGCCTGAACTTGGCCATCGGCGCATCGTGGATCTTGCCCAGGTTGTGTTCCAGGCGGGTCACCTCGAGCCAGTCACCGTTCGGATCGACCATCCTCCAGCTGGCCAGGTTGTCGAGCGCGGTGCCCCACAAGACGGCTTTCTTGCCGCCAGCATTCATGGCGATGTTACCGCCGATGCAAGAGGCTTCCGCCGAGGTCGGATCGACCGCGAACACGAAGCCGGCTTTTTCAGCCGCGTCCGACACCCGCTTGGTAACCACGCCGGCGCCCGAGTAGATGGTCGCGTAATCGCGGTCCACACCCGGCAGGCGGGTCATTTCAACCGCGCCCAAGGCTTCGAGTTTTTCAGTGTTGATGACGGCCGATAGCGGTGTCAGCGGAATCGCGCCGCCGGTGTAGCCGGTGCCGCCGCCGCGCGGGATGATGGTCAGGCCGAGCTCGATGCAACCCTTGACCAGGCCGGCCATCTCATCCTCGGTATCCGGTGTCAGGACCACGAACGGATACTCGACGCGCCAGTCGGTTGCGTCGGTGACATGTGAAACGCGCGACAGGCCGTCGAACTTGATGTTGTCTTTTTCCGTGTAGCGGCCGAGCACGCGGTTGGTGCGCTTGCGCAGGTCGTAAGTGTTGCGGAATTCCTCGGCGAAACCGGCCACTGCCTTGCGCGCCGCCCGCAACAGGGCTTCGACACTGGCACTACGCCGCATCGCATCGGCGTCGCCAAGGTCAGCCATGTCGGTGGTCAGGCGCCGCTTGTCGACTTCGGCCAACCGGTGGTTCAGGGCTGCGACCAGTTCGGCGCGCCGCTTCGGGTTGTCCAGCATGTCGTCCTGCAGGTAGGGATTGCGCTGCACCACCCAGATGTCGCCCAGCACCTCGTACAACATCCGCGCCGAGCGGCCGGTCTGGCGCGCGCTGCGCAACTCGTCGAGCAGGCGCCAGGCTTCCTCGCCCAGCAGCCGGATCACGATTTCGCGGTCGGAAAACGATGTGTAGTTATAAGGAATCTCGCGCAGCCGCGATGCACCTGACTGGGTGGCGGCGTGTGCGTCTGCGTCGGCAAGCAATACTTCGATTTGTGCAGGGGCGTTCATGTGGTCTTTGGCTGTCCCTAAACGACCATTCTAGCGTATCGGCGTGCAGGGCGCGGAACACCCCTACGGCTGAAGCGGCTATGCGCGGAGAGGGAATTTGAGGTGCACCAGCACGGCCACCCGCGCCTCAGCGACTCCGCCTGGCAAGGCCCGGCCCGAGGCGGTCAACTCAGCCAGCCAGCCACCTGACGCCAGAAACCATCCGGCACTTCCATCAGCAGCCAAGTCATCGTCAGATAACGCAGGAACTTGCCGATCGCCATGTAGGCCACGCTCGGCCAGAATGGCAGGCGCAGCCAACCCGCCAGGGTACAGATCGGGTCGCCGATGCCGGGAACCCATGCCAGCAGCATCGTCCTCGCGCCGAAACGCTCCAGCCAGCCAAACCAGCGACTGCTGCGTTCGGCGGCATAAGGCTCATCCGGCCGAATCGACGCCAGCAGCGCGTTGCGGGCCCCGAGCCCCATCCAGTAGTCGATGATACCCCCCAGGGTGTTGCCCAGGGTCGCCACGCCGATCAGCAGCCAGAAATTCTCTGGCATGGCCTTGACGGCGGCGAAGACGGCGGGTTCCGAGCCCAATGGGACCAGGGTAGCCGATACCAGGCTGATGACGAAGACCGAGCCGAGTCCGACTTCCGGCGCAGACAGCAGGTGCAATAGCCAGGCAACGGCGGATTCGATCATGTGATTCCAGACAAAAGATAAAGCATGTTGACAGCGAAAAACCGAAATTCGCACGTTTGCACGGCTTGACGGGAACCATTGCCATCGGGCGCTCCATTATAATGAGGGCCCGATTCACCCCGGCATTTTGTTGCTACGCGTGGCAATTGGCGGCATCTGCCCGTCTTCACGCTGCATTCATGCCGACATACCGCTGTTTTGCGACGCGTACACCCCATGGCCATCGACTACCTGCAAAAAATCCTGACCGCCCGGGTCTACGACGTCGCCGTCGAAACGCCCCTCGAACTGGCGTCGACCTTGTCGATGCGAATGGATAACCAGATCTATTTCAAGCGCGAAGACATGCAGAGCGTCTTCAGCTTCAAGCTGCGCGGCGCCTACAACAAGATGGCGCAACTGACGCCTGAGCAATTGGCGCGCGGCGTAATCTGCGCCTCGGCCGGCAACCATGCGCAGGGCGTTGCACTCGCGGCGGCCCGCCTCGGTTGCCGTGCACTGATCGTCATGCCTACCACCACCCCGCCATTGAAGATCGATGCGGTGCGCGCCCGTGGCGGCGAGGTCGTCCTCTTTGGCGAATCCTATTCGGACGCTTACCAGCACGCGCTGACCCTGGAAAAAAAACTCCGGCTGACCTTCGTCCATCCCTTCGACGATCCCGACGTGATCGCCGGGCAAGGCACGGTGGCCATGGAAATCCTGCGCCAGCATGCCGGTCCGATCCACGCGATCTTCGTGGCCATTGGCGGTGGCGGGCTGATCGCCGGCGTGGCGGCGTACGTCAAGGCAGTGCGCCCGGACATCAAGGTGATCGGTGTGCAGACCGTCGATTCGGACGCGATGGCGCAGAGCCTGGCTGCCGGACACCGTGTGACGCTGGCCGATGTCGGCCTGTTTTCGGACGGTACCGCCGTCAAGCTGGTCGGCGAAGAGACCTTCCGCCTGGCGCAGCTATATGTTGACGAAGTCATCATCGTCGACACCGACGCCGTCTGCGCTGCCATCAAGGACGTATTTACCGACACCCGCAGCATCCTGGAGCCGGCCGGCGCACTGGCCATCGCCGGCGCCAAGCAATACATCGAACGCGCCCGCCGCAGCAACAAACCGCTACACAACGAAACCCTGGTGACCATCGCCTGCGGCGCCAACATGAATTTCGACCGCCTGCGTTATGTGGCGGAGCGTGCCGAAGTCGGCGAGGAGCGTGAAGCCCTGTTTGCCGTCACTATTCCAGAAGAACGCGGCAGTTTCCGGCGCTTTGCCACGCTCGTCGGGCCACGCAACGTGACCGAATTCAATTACCGGATCAGCGATTCGAAGAAGGCGCATGTCTTCGTCGGCCTGCAGATTGCCGGGCGCGACGAGTCGGGTACGATCAGTCGCGATTTCATGGCGCAGGGTTTCGATACCCTCGACCTGACCCACGACGAACTGGGCAAGCTGCATATCCGGCACCTGGTCGGCGGGCATAGCGCGCTGGCGGAAAACGAATTGCTATACCGCTTCGAATTCCCCGAGCGCCCTGGTGCACTGATGCGCTTCCTGGATGGCCTGGCGCCAAACTGGAACATCAGCCTGTTTCACTACCGCAATCAAGGTGGTGACGTGGCGCGCATCCTGGTCGGCCTGCAGGTGCCGCCCGCCGACATGGAAGCCTTCCATGCAGCCTTGGCCGGTCTGGGGTATCGTTTCTGGAACGAAACAGAAAATCCGGTCTACAAACTGTTTCTGTAGGCCCGGCCGATTGCCGCCCGAGGACGCCATGCCGCACGACACCGTTGCACCCCTGAAGCAGGACAAGCAATACAAGTACTACGATTTCGTCATGGCGGCCTTCGTCGCGATTTTGCTCTGCTCGAACCTGATCGGTGCGGCCAAGGCGGCCGAAGTGACGCTGCCGTTGCTGGGTACCGTCACCTTCGGCGCCGGCGTGCTGTTCTTCCCGGTGTCGTACATCTTCGGCGACATTCTCACCGAGGTCTACGGCTATGGCCGCGACCGCCGGGTCATCTGGGCCGGCTTCGGCGCGCTGGTGTTTGCTGCCGTCATGTCGACGGTGGTGCTGTGGCTCAAGCCGGCAGCCGACCCGTTCAATACCGAGTATCAGACCCACCTGGCTGCCGTCTTCGGCAACACGCCGCGCATCATTTTCGGGTCGATCCTGGCGTTCTGGGCCGGCAGTTTCATCAACAGTTACGTAATGGCCAAGATGAAGGTCCGGTCCGATGGCCGCCGCCTGTGGGCCCGCACCATCGGCTCGACGATCTGCGGCGAACTGGTCGACTCTGGCCTGTTCTACGTCATTGCCTTCTACGGCATCTGGTCGAACCAGCAATTGGTCAGCGTGATCGTGGCGCAGTATTTCCTGAAGACCGGTTGGGAAGTCGTGATGACGCCGGTAACCTACAAGGTCGTGAATTTTCTGAAGGCAAAAGAGCGCGAAGACTACTTCGATCGCGGCACCGACTTCAACCCGTTCAAGCTCAAGTCCTGAGGCCGGCGATCTGACCTGTCGAAATGGCTCTCAATACGCCGCTTCACCGTTCTGTCAAAATACCGCTTTTCGCACTGGTACCCAGCCCGGCCCTGCGCCGGCAACCCTGTCCATGACCATCGCCTCGCCCCCTGATCCGCGCTCGCCGCCGGTGTCGACGCCCGCCCTGGCTTCGGCCCTGGACCCGAGTGCTTCGCCCCTCGGCAAGGCCTCCGCCTACCTCTCCCACTACGACGCCAGCCTGCTGTATCCGATCGCACGACAGACCAAGCGGGATGAGCTCGGCATTACCGGGACGCTGCCGTTCTTCGGCATCGATATCTGGAACGCCTACGAAGTGTCGTGGCTGAACCTGCGCGGCAAGCCGCAGATCGCGATCGCAACAGTCATGGTGCCGGCCGACTCGCCCAACATCGTGGAATCGAAATCCTTCAAGCTGTATCTGAATGCCCTGAACCAGACGCGGTTGGCCGGCAGCGATGCCGTGCTCGACCTGCTGCGCACCGACCTGTCGAGCGCGATCGGCGCACCGGTCCAGGTCAGCCTGACGCTGCCCGACGGTTTCGAGCGCCTGCGCATGGGTGAGCTCGAGGGCCTGCTGCTGGACCGCCTCGACATCGAGGTGACCGGCTACCTGCCGGACGCCGATCTGCTGCACGCCGATCATTCGGAGGCGCCGGTCGACGAGACATTGATTTCACATCTGCTGAAATCGAATTGTCTCGTGACCGGTCAACCGGACTGGGGCAGCGTACAGATACGCTACGTCGGCGCGCCGATCAACCAGGAGGGCTTGTTGAAATACCTGATCGGCTTTCGGGAGCACCATGAATTCCACGAACAATGCGTGGAGCGCATCTTCATGGACATCATGCGTCAATGCAAACCGCAAAAGCTGGCGGTGTACGCCCGCTACACCAGGCGCGGCGGGCTGGATATCAACCCGTGGCGGAGCAATTTTTCGACCGGCCAGAAACCGCCGAACAGCCGCAATGCCAGGCAGTAGAACCAAAGAAACGTTTCCTCTTGTTGAGCAACAGTACCATTTTAAAATAAGCCTATAATTCTCTACGGCAGCTAATTATTGCATTGCACCATGACCTATTTCAGCCAGATCCTTTCCGCCGACAACGTCGTGCTCGGCCTCGATGTGTCGAGCAAGAAACGTGCGTTCGAGCAGGCGGGCTTGATTTTCGAAAACAACGCCGGCATCGCCCGGTCGGCCGTCTCGGACAACCTGTTTGCGCGCGAACGCCTGGGTTCCACCGGCCTCGGCCACGGCGTGGCCGTGCCGCACGGACGGGTCAAGGGACTCAAGGCGCCGATCGCCGCGTTCGTCCGCCTGGCCGCGCCGATCCCGTTCGAGTCGCCGGACGGCTTGCCGGTCCATCTGCTGGTCTTCCTGCTGATTCCGGACCACGTAACCCAGCAGCATCTTGAAATCCTGTCCGAAGTCGCCGAGATGTTTTCCGACGCCGCATTCCGCGAGGTGCTGACCCACGCCCCCGATGCCGCTTCCGCGCACGCCCGTATCGTCACCTGGCAACCCAGCCTGCAAAGCATGGGCTGATTTGCCGCCACCGGAAGTCCGCACATGCATTCGAGTAGCCTGCTAACGATTCAACAACTCTACGACGACAACCGCGAATCGCTGCAGCTGGGCTGGTTTGCGGGCTTTCCGGGCGGCGAGCGCCGCATTACCGGCGACGCCACATCGGCCGCCGACCAGGTCGGCCACCTGAACCTGATCCATCCCGGCCGTATCCAGGTTTTCGGCCACCAGGAAACCGAGTACTACCAGCGCCTATCGGCGTCGGCCCGGGTGCACCAGACCGAGGAACTCGTCGCCGGCGAGCCGCCGGCCTTCATCATCGCCCAGGGCCTCGAGACACCGGCCTACATCCTCGCCATCTGCGACGAAAAGAACATCCCGCTGTTTTCCACGCCGCTGCCAGCCGCCCAGGTGATCGATTACCTGCGGGTGTATCTGTCGAAAAAGCTGGCGCAGCGCATGACCATGCATGGCGTGTTCATGGACGTGCTAGGGGTAGGCGTGCTGATCACCGGCGAATCCGGTCTGGGCAAGAGCGAACTCGGGCTGGAACTGATTTCGCGCAATCACGGCCTGGTGGCCGACGATGCCGTCGAATTTGCCCGTATCGCACCCAACATGATCGAAGGCCGCTGCCCGCCACTGTTGCAGAACCTGCTGGAAGTGCGCGGCCTGGGACTGCTCGACATCAAGACCATCTTTGGTGAAACCGCAGTGCGGCGCAAGATGCGCCTGAAACTGATCGTGCACCTGGTGCGGCGCAGCACGCTGGAAGAAAATTACGAACGCCTGCCGCTGAACTCCCAGACCCAGGACGTGCTGGGCCTGCCGATCCGCAAGGTTGTCATTCCGGTGGAGGCAGGGCGCAACTTGGCCGTGCTGCTGGAGGCTGCCGTGCGCAATACGATCCTGCAACTTCGTGGCATCGACACGCTCAAAGAATTTATGGATCGCCAACAAAGGGCCATGGACGCGGATTAAGTCCATCGCTTTCCGCACATCACGGCACGCAACCGGTACCGTTGCGGTATCATATTTCCCATGCGTATTATTCTTATCACGGGCATTTCCGGGTCCGGTAAATCAGTCGGATTGAATGCATTGGAAGACGCCGGTTACTTCTGCGTCGACAACTTGCCACCCACGCTGTTGCGCGATCTGGTGGCGACTCGCATGAAGGAAGGCGCGATGGCGCTGGCGGTCGCCATGGATGCCCGCAGCGCTGATTCGCTGGCGGGACTGCCGGCCGATATACAGCGCCTGAAAACCGATGGTCACGACGTCAAGGTGCTGTTCTTTACTGCAAAGACCGAATCCCTGATCGCCCGTTTTTCTGAAACCCGGCGCAGCCATCCGCTGTCGCACCGGATTCGTCCAGACCAGGACCCCGCAGACCGGCCGACGCTGATCGAGTGCATCTTGCGTGAGCGTGAAATGCTGGTGGTCATCGAGGGCCTTGGTCATGTGGTTGATACCTCCGGCCTGTCGGCCAGCAAATTACGCCTGTGGCTCAAGGATCTGGTCGACACCGAACATGCGCCACTGACCGTGCTGTTCGAGTCGTTCGCTTTCAAGTTCGGCGTGCCGCTCGACGCCGACCTGGTGTTCGACGTGCGCATGCTGCCCAATCCCTACTACGACGTCGGCCTGCGGCCGATGACCGGCAAGGATGCGCCGGTCGCGGCATTCCTGGCCGGACAACCCGAGGCCACGGCACTGTTCGATGACATCCGCGGTTTCGTCGAAAAATGGCTGCCTGCATTCAAGCGCGACAATCGCAGCTACCTGACCGTGGCCATCGGCTGCACTGGCGGCCAGCACCGCTCGGTGTATTTCGCCGAACAGCTGGCGGCATATTTCCGCACCAGCGAGCGCATCCTGTTGCGGCATCGGGAGCTGGCCGGCACCTGAGATAACGCCTGAAGGCGCGGCGGAAATTGCTGGAGCTGGCAGACGCGCAGAGCCGCCTGGAAATCGTTTACCGGTTTCTGCAGCAGCACCAGGTACTGGCCTGAGTCCACACTCCGCTCAGGCGGTACTCAGGCAGCAAACAGATCATCCCTGGAAAACAGCGCCAGCAACAGCTTCTTGACCGGTGCCGGCAAGGGCGCGTCCGCTAGCCGGCGCGCATCCCACCAACTCTGCTGCGATTGTCCGACCGAGGCGATCCGTTGATCGAGGATGACCTGATACGGCGTCACATGCAGCTTGAAGTGGGTGAAGCCATGGGAAAATGGCTGCAGCCGGGCACACGATTGCACCGTGCCGAAGGGCGCCACCAGCGCACTTACCTGCTCCTGGAATGCACGCTGCGCTGCCGCCGTGTCGAGCGCGTCGGGTGCCGTGGCGGTAAAACCGCCCAGCTCCGGGAGCGACAGCAGCCCGCCCCAGATACCATGGTCCGGCCGCTGCGTCAGCAACACCTGTTGGCGGTCGGTAACCACCACCATGACGGCATGTTTTTCCGGCACCGCTTTTTTTGGTTTGCGCAGCGGCAACTCGGCCACCCGATCGGTCGCCAAGGCCACGCAGCGTGACGCCAGCGGACAACGCGGACACGCCGGATGGCTGCGAATACAGAGCGTCGCGCCCAGGTCCATCAGCCCCTGCGTGTAGGATTGCATGCGGGATTGCGTGCTCGACTGCTCGCCGCTGGCCGGCAGCAGCGCCACGGCGCGCTCCCAAAGCTGCGCCTCGGTTTTTTTCTCGCCGGGATAGGTGCTCACGCCGAAGACACGGGCGAATACCCGCTTGACGTTGCCGTCCATGATGGCCGCCCGCGTCCCGTAAGCGAATGCCGTGATCGCCGCAGCGGTCGATCGTCCGATCCCCGGCAACTCGGCCAGCAGCGCCGGATCGGCCGGGAACACGCCCTGATGCAACTCCACCACCTGTTGTGCGCAGCGATGGAGATTGCGCGCCCGTGTGTAGTAGCCAAGCCCACTCCAGTGCGCCATCACGTCTTCGCCGGGCGCTGCGGCGAGCAATTCGATCGTCGGAAAACGGCGCAGAAATTTTTCGTAATAGGGAATCACCGCTGCTACCTGGGTCTGCTGCAGCATGATCTCGGAGAGCCAGATGCGGTAGGCGTCGTCGGTGTTTTGCCACGGCAGGGTATGCCGGCCATGGGTCCGTTGCCAGTCGATCACCTGCGCCGAAAAACTCGGATCGGCGAAGGCATCACGCGCCGCCGACAAGCCCTCTTCCGCGTCCCGCAGCACGACACGCTTCATCAGGCGGCGACCCGCAGCGGCGCGAAATCCGTGGCGAGGGTTTGCTTCAACGCCAGTTCGCTCGCGTTCACGCGGGCTTTGATGGCGTCAAGCTCGGCCTGCAGGATTTCCAGCGAATCGACTTTTTCTTCCAGGGTGTCGGTCGCCGTATGAATGCGCGCGATCGACTGCTTGCGGCGCTTCAACTGCAGCTTGTGTTCCTGGATCTGGGCTTCGAGCGGCGCCATGACGACCTTGAGCCAGGTTTCGACGTCCCGGTTGGCCAGCGCAAAACTCTGCTTGACGCGCGAGGCGATCGAATCGAAAAATTTCTGCATCAGGGCGACCTGCGGCATCGTCATCATGGCCGCGGCGCCGAACTGCTTCTGGTAGATCGTCTCGATGAGCATGATCTCCTTGCGGTATTTATCGAGCGAGAACGGCATGGGGGTCGACACGGCCAGGCCGTGCTCGGTCGAGAATTTGCGGTACATGACCGTCATCATTTCACTGATCTCGTCGGTCTTCTGACCGGACAGGATCAGGTTCGCCTGCAGCTGCTGAAAGAATTGCCGCACTGCCTGGCGCAGCCCGGCGCTGAAAAAGCTGCTGTCCATTGCCTCGCGCGCCAGCCGCGTGTCGCGCTTCAAGATATTCATGCCGAGACTGGTGAAGACCTCGTTCGACAACCGCGCGAAGACCCCACGCGTGGCCTGCAGCTTGAACAGGCTGGCGTCGAACTCCTTCTTTTCGACATCGATGCGGTTCATCATGTGTTCAACGATTTTCTGATTTTTTCCGCGCAGGCTCTTGAGCTCGAACAATTGCCCGACCACGTTGCGCAAGCGCGCATCGATCAGCGCCTGGCGCGACGCCGCCAGCGCGCCGATGTCATGCGCCAGCAGTTCGCGCACGATTTCGCGGCGCGCCGGGATCAGCTCGTGCGAGAGCGCATTTTCGAGCAGCGGCAACCGGCTCTTCGCCAGCAGCGCCGGGTCGTTCTGGATCTTTCCAACCAGGCCTTTCTGGGCCGATACCGGGAAGATCCGGGCCTTTTCCAACCGGAGCGCGGCAGCGACGGTGTCGACCTGGGCATCGATCTGTTGCGTCACCTGTTCGTCGCTGCGCAACTCGTCCCACATGCTGTCAATCTTGTTCATGACCACCAGACGGCCGGCGCCGGTGCCCCCGATGTGGTCACGCCAGAGCGTGATGTCGCTCTTGGTCACGCCAGTGTCGGCGGCCAGCACGAACAGCACCGCATCGGCATTCGGTATCAGGTTCAGGGTCAGTTCCGGTTCAGTCCCGATCGCGTTGAGGCCCGGTGTGTCGATGATGACCAGGCCTTGCCTGAGCAGCGGATGCGGAAAATTGACGATCGCGTGACGCCACAAGGAAATCTCGACAGTACCCTCGGCGTCGACGCTGCCGGCGGCGTCAGGGTCTTGCGGATCGAACAGGCCGTAGAGTGCCGCTTCGTCGACCGGCACGCGCTTGGTCAGGCTGACCTGGCGAAAGGCGTCGAGCATGCCATCGGCGCAGGACGGATCGAGCGGCAGCACGGTCCAGATTTGCGGTTGCTCCTTGAAGTCACTGGTGCTGCGGGATTCGGCTCGGGTTTCGATCGGCAACAGGCGTATGCAAGGCGGAAAGGTTTCGTCGTACATCAGCTCGGTCGGGCACATGGTGGTGCGCCCGGCGGACGACGGCAGGATGCGCCGGCCATAATCAGCGAAGAAAATGGCATTGATGAGTTCGGATTTTCCGCGTGAAAATTCCGCCACGAACGCGATCGACAGCTTGTCCTGGGCCAGCCGAGCGCGTAACTGGTTGATCCGTTCGTCGCTGCCGGCATCGGCCAGCGCGGCGGCGTCAATGCAACCTTGGTAATGACTCAGAGCGGTCGCGACGGCTTCGCGCCAGCCACTGTATTGTTGAAAGATTTGAACCAGATCGCTCACGATTTTCCCAGATGCAATATATCAATGGTTCAATCTAGCACCGGCCACTACTTTTGACAATTCACGCAATAGAAGGTCGAGCGTTGACCCTGACGGATCTGGCGCACCGGCGCGCCACAGACGCGGCATGGAACACCTGCGCGATCGTAGACAAAATAATTTTGCTGAAAATAGCCGGACTGGCCATCGGCGCCGACGAAATCGCGCAGGGTACTGCCTCCTTGCAGGATGGCGGCCGCCAGGATCTCGCGGATCGCCACGGCCAGCTTTTCGTAGCGCGCCAGGCTGATGCGCCGTGCCGGCGTCTTCGGATTGATACCCGCCTGGAACAAGCTTTCGGATGCGTAAATATTTCCCACGCCGACGACGATGTCACCAGCAAGCAACACTTGCTTGATCGGTGAGCTCCGGTTGCGGGTTTGTCGGTATAGCAACTCGGCTGTAAAGCCGGTCTCCAACGGTTCGACGCCGAGGCCGCGCAACAGCAGATGCGTGCCGACATCGCCTTCCTCCATGCCATGCCAGAGGACTGCGCCGAAGCGGCGCGGATCGGTCAGTCGCATGAGGTGGTCGCCGACCACCAGATCGAAATGATCGTGCTTGGCCGGCAGCGTCGGATTCGGCAGGATACGCAGGTGACCCGACATGCCCAGATGGATGATCAGGGTGCCATGCTCGAAATCGAGCAACAGGTATTTGCCGCGGCGGCCGGTGGCGCGGATGATGCGCCCGCCGAGCCGCTGCACCAGATCGGCTGGAAACGGCCAGCGCAGGCCGACGTGGCGCAGCACCACATCGGTGACGATCCGGCCCTCGAGATGCGGCGCCACACCGCGCCGTGTTACTTCCACTTCTGGCAATTCTGGCATCGCGCAAAGGACTTTCTCAAACCTGCTGTTGAAGGGTGGCTGGGCGTGAAGTTCCCCGCAACTTTTGGAAACACAATAATCATCTGGAGCCGGCACGCGGGGCCTCTGCGCGCGGTCCCGGCAGCGCACGGGGAGCGACTTGGGCGTAGAATCGAATCTCGTTTGATCCCCCAGGAACTGCCTTGAAAAACGCCCTCGTCATTGTAACGCTGTCGTCCCTGTTGACAGCCTGTGCAGGTCTGGCGCCGCAGACCGGCGTCGCACCCGGCAGCGATTCGCGTGCGAGCGTTGACATGCCAACGGGCACGGCGGCGATCAAGCAGGGCAAGAACAGCGACCGTGGCAGTGTCGAGCCGGTCGAGGATGCGTTGCCTGCGGCCGAGCTGACCGACGACTTGCTGTTCCGCCTGCTGTCGGCGGAAATTGCATTTCAACGGGGGGATTGGCAAAACGCCTATGTCACCGAGCTGAGCGCCGCCCAGCAGACCCGCGATCCGCGTCTCGCCCGCCGCGCCGCTGAAATTGCCCTGAGCGCAAAACAGGCCGGCGAAGCCATGAGCGCCGTGCGGTTGTGGCGCGAACTGGCGCCCACTTCCGCCGAAGCCACGCAGTACTATCTGGGCTTCGTCCTGTTGAGCGACAACCTCGAGGAAGCCCGGTCGATCCTGGCGCAGCGCCTGGCCGAAGCCCGCCCGGCGATGCGCCCGATCATGATCTTGCAGACCCAGCGCCTCTTGGCCAACGCCAAGAGCAAGGATGCCGCATTCAGTCTGCTCGAGTCGCTGGTCGCACCGTACTCGTCGCTGGCCGAAAGTCATATCGCCCTGGCGCTGAACGCATTCCTCAAGAACGACGCCGTGCGCGCCAACAGCGAGGCACGCGCGGCGCTAGCCATCAAGCCGGACTCGGAAATGGCCATCCTGACTCTGGCGCAGGTCACGCCGGACCCGGCCGAGGGCGCCCGGATACTGACCAGTTATCTGGCCACCTATCCGAAAGCGACTGAAGTACGAACCGCTTTTGCGCGCAGCCTGGTCGAGCAAAAAAAATACGACCTGGCCCGCACGGAGTTCGAAAAGCTGCTGGCGCAGCAGCCGGGTAATCTGACCAGTCTGTATGCACTGGGCATGCTGGGCATCCAGACCAACCACTTGCCGGAAGCCGAGCAATACCTGACCCGCTATCTCAAGGCGCTTGCCGCCGCGCCGGATGAAGACCGGGATCCGAACCAGGCGCTGCTGGTGCTGGCCCAGATCGCCGAAGACCGCAACGATACCGAGGCAGCCCTGAACTGGCTGGCCCAGGTCGATTCCGGTGAAGGCGTGCTCAATGCGCAGATCAAGCGTGCCCAGATCGTGGCCAAGCGCGGTAATCTCGCCGAGGGTCAGAAAATCCTGCGCGAGATCTCGGCTGATAGCGAGCGCGAACAGACCCAGGTGACGCTGGCCGAAGCGCAGATCCTGCGTGACGCCAACCAGGCTGCGCAAGCATTCAAAGTCCTCGGCGACGCGCTCAAGCGCTATCCCGACAATACCGACCTGCTGTACGACTACGCCATGGTGGCCGAGAAAGCCAACAACCTGGACGTGATGGAAAAAGCACTGCGGCGCGTGATGGAACTGGCGCCGACCAATCAGAACGCTTACAACGCGCTTGGCTATTCCTTTGCCGAACGCAATATCCGCTTGCCGGAAGCTTACGCCCTGGTTGAGAAGGCGCTGACCATCGCACCCGACGATCCCTTCATCATGGATAGCCTGGGCTGGGTCCAGTTTCGTCTTGGCAAACTGAAGGAATCGGAAGACCTGCTGCGCCGCGCCTACGCCGCCCGTCCCGACCCGGAAATTGCCGTCCACCTCGGCGAAGTACTGTGGGTAAAAGGCCAGAAGGACGACGCACAGAAGCTCTGGCGCGATGCCAATACCAGGGACCCGAAGAACGATACCTTGAAGAGCACCCTTGCACGTTTGCGCGTGAGTCTGTAAATGTTCTCGACCAGATCGTCCCGGCTGCTGGCCGGGCGCCGCATCGTGCTGATAGGCGTCATCATCCTGATGAGCGGATGCACCAGTCTCGCGCCACCGGTAGCCAGCGATACGGCCGGCCCTGTCGCAACGCCTGGTCGCCCCTACCGCGACGCGATCGACATCGGCGGCCGGCTGTCGGTACGCTATCAACTCAACGGAAACGATCAGGCGCTTGACGGCAAGTTCACCTGGACACAGGAACCCGGACGTACCTTGGTTACCCTGCTGTCGCCCTTCGGCCAGACGCTCGCCACCATCGACATTACTCCGACCGGCTCGACCCTGCTACAGTCCGGCAAGCCACCGCGACAGGAAGCCGATGTCGATGCCCTGGCCGCTGCGGCACTGGGCTGGCCGTTGCCGGTTTCAGGCCTGCGCGAATGGTTGCAGGGCTTTGCCACCGATGCGCAAGGCACCCGTCGCATAGCCCGTGCCGATGCCCTGGGCGACGCCGCCTACCTTGAGACTGCCGATGGCTGGCTGCTGCATTACCCGACCTGGGAGCCGGCTGCCACATCGGAGAGCGCCCGGCCGAAACGCATCGACCTGCAACGCCTGACCAACCAGGCCGGTAACGTCACCCTGCGCATCGTGCTCGACCAGTGGCAGCCGCGTTGATGCAGACGCGGATGCAGTCCGACGTTGCCGAAAATACGCTGCGCTCGCTGAGCGGCTGCGCAGCCCCTGCGAAGCTGAACCTGTTCCTGCACGTGACCGGGCGGCGCGCCGATGGCTACCATCTGCTGCAAACGGTATTCCAGCTGATCGATCATGGCGACACGCTCGATTTCCGCTTGCGTGAAGACGACCGTATCGTACGTGTGACCGAGCTCGAAGGCGTTGCCGCGGCCGACGACCTGACGGTCCGTGCAGCCCGCCTGTTACAGGCAGCGGTTGCCACCCGTCGTGGTGGCCCTGTAACCGGCGCCGACATCAGCATCCTCAAACGACTGCCGATGGGCGGCGGACTGGGTGGCGGCTCTTCCGACGCCGCCACCACGCTCATGGCCCTCAATCACTTGTGGGGCGATGCGCTCACGCGCGCCGAACTCATGGCAATGGGCCTGCAACTGGGCGCCGACGTACCATTCTTCATCTTCGGCCGCAACGCTTTTGCCGAAGGAATCGGCGAACAGCTGGTCGCAGTCGATACCCCCGACACGTGGTACGTCGTGATCGAACCGGGGGTGCCCGTGCCCACCCCAGTCATCTTTGACTCAACGGATTTGACAAGAGATACCAAACCCGTCAAAATAGCGGACTTTTCCAGAGCGCCTATCGGGTTCGGGAAAAACGATCTGCAAAGTGTTGCCATGGCATTGTTTGCCCCGGTCGCCGAAGCGGTTGCGTGGCTTGATCGCACCAGCGGTAACAAGGGCGACGCCCGCATGACCGGCTCCGGCTCCTGTGTGTTTTGCGCCATTGCGCACGAACATCAAGCCGATGCAATACTTGCAGCAGTACCGAAGTACTGGAAAGCGTGGAAAGCGCGAGCGCTCGCGCAACACCCGATGCTGGATTTGCAGCATCCGTAGTCAAAGAATTCGTTTGTCATTGCATTGAGCGCCAGTACTGGCGAAAATACGAAGGCAAACAACCAGTTGCGTAGGGGAATCGCCAAGCCGGTTAAGGCACTGGATTTTGATTCCAGCATTCGAAGGTTCGAATCCTTCTTCCCCTGCCATTCATCATGTTCATCACGTTTTGTTACCAACGACATCCAGCCGCCCGTGAGACTTCCGGGAAAGCCGCCACTGCGCGACTGTTACAGTCAGGCATGGCGGCTTTTTACTGCTGTCGCATTGTTTTTAATCTTTGAATTTCAGGGAATCCCATGGCGCTCGAAAACCTGATGGTTTTTACCGGTAATGCAAATCCGGAACTGGCTGTTGGGGTTGCCCGGCATCTTGGCATTCCGCTTGGAAAATGCGTGGTCTCCAAGTTTTCCGATGGCGAGGTCGTCGTTGAAATCAACGAGAACGTGCGCGGCAAGGATGTCTTCGTCCTGCAGTCGACTTGCGCGCCGACCAACGACAACTTGATGGAAATCATGTTGATGGTCGATGCACTGAAGCGCGCATCGGCCGGTCGCATCACCGCAGCCATTCCATACTACGGCTACGCCCGCCAGGACCGGCGTCCGCGTTCGGCGCGGGTCGCGATTTCGGCCAAGGTAGTTGCCAACATGTTGCAGGAAGCAGGCGTCGAGCGGGTCCTGATCATGGATCTGCATGCAGATCAGATCCAGGGCTTCTTCGATATCCCGGTCGACAACATCTACGCGTCGCCGATCCTGCTCACCGATTTGGTGAGCAAGAACTACGGCGATCTGCTGGTGGTGTCGCCGGACGTCGGCGGCGTGGTCCGGGCACGGGCGCTGGCCAAGCGCCTCGACTGTGATCTGGCGATCATCGACAAGCGACGGCCGAAAGCGAATGTCTCCGAAGTCATGAACATCATCGGTGAAGTCGATGGCCGCAATTGCGTGATCATGGATGACATGGTCGATACCGCCGGTACCTTGACCAAGGCGGCCGAGGTACTGAAAGAACGCGGCGCAAAGAAGGTGGTCGCCTATTGCACGCACGCCGTCCTGTCGGGTCCGGCCATCGAACGCATCAGCAATTCGCCGCTGGACGAACTGGTAGTCACCGACACCATCCCGCTGTCGGCTGCCGCCCGCGCCTGCAGCAAGATCCGGGTGCTGTCGTGCGCTGAAGTGCTGGCCGAGACATTCCGCCGCATCAGCACGGGCGACTCGGTGATGTCGCTGTTCGCAGATTGAATTCAACGGATGCGGCAACTGCCGCATCTGCTTTACGGTCCCCTGGTCGCGGGGGATCACAACCACAGGACAGGAATCTGTCCTGAATTTTTGGAGCAACACATGAAAGTCATCGCATTTGCACGTGATCTGCAGGGGACCGGAGCGAGCCGCCGCCTGCGTATCGCTGGCCAAACTCCTGGTATCGTCTACGGCGGCGCTGCTGCCCCGGTCTCCATCACGCTGGACCACAACGCGCTGTATCACGCGCTGAAAAAGGAAACATTCCATTCCTCGATCCTCGACCTCGAAGTCG
Source organism: Herminiimonas sp. (assembly GCA_014376645.1). Taxonomy (GTDB): domain Bacteria; phylum Pseudomonadota; class Gammaproteobacteria; order Burkholderiales; family Burkholderiaceae_D; genus JANXSS01. The sequence continues at coordinate 19,762 of JACMRD010000012.1, forward strand.
ACGGCAAAGTGGAACAAGTCCTGTTGCGCGATTTCCAGATGCACGCGTTCAAGCAATTGGTGCTGCACGCCGATTTCCAGCGCGTCGACGCGAAATCGAAGATCCACGTGAAAGTGCCCCTGCACTTCGTGAACGCCGATACGTCGCCAGCGGTCAAGCTGTCGGCTGGCATCATCAGTCATGTCCTGACCGACCTCGACATCACCTGCCTGCCGAAAGACCTGCCTGAGTTCGTCGAGATCGATCTGGGCGCACTGGAAGTCGGCAATTCGATCCACCTCTCCGATGTCAAACTGCCTGCAGGGGTGACAGCCGTGATCCACGGTGGTGACGACAATCCGACGATCGCGACCGCATCGATCCCAGCTGGCAAGGTCGAAGCCGAAGGCGAAGCAACTGCGTCGCAAACCGCCGCTGCTGCTGCCGCTGCCGCAGCACCTGCTGCCGACAAGAAGTAATCCGCTGCCGGCGACCGTGCGCTGCAACTTGCGCCGGTCGCCGATACGCTCCCGCCCGCCCTCGGTGTCTCGTGCCGACGGCGGGTTTTTTTTGGCGATCCTTTCTCCATGCTAAATTCCTCATGCCAATTCGCTTGATCGTAGGTCTCGGCAATCCGGGACCGGAATATGAACAGACCCGGCACAATGCCGGTTTCTGGCTGGTCGATAATCTGGCCCAGACCTGCGGCGCGCGCCTGGTGCGCGAAAGCCGCTTTCAGGCCCTGGTCGCAAAGACCGCCGTCAAGGCGCAGGAAGTCTGGCTGCTCGAGCCGCAGACCTTCATGAACCGCTCCGGGCAATCGGTAGGCGCGCTGGTCAATTTCTACAAGATCGCCGCAGCCGAGGTATTAGTCGTCCACGACGAACTCGATCTGGCCCCCGGTGTGGCGCGCTTGAAGAAAGGTGGCTCGGCCGGCGGCCACAACGGTCTCAAGGACATCACCGCAGCGCTCGGCACCCAGGATTACTGGCGCCTGCGAATCGGCATCGGGCACCCGCGCGAACTCGGCCTGCAGCAGCCGGTCGCGGACTTCGTGCTGCACCGGCCGCGCAAGGAAGAGCAGACGCGCATCAACGAGGCGATCGACGACGCGCTGGCGGTCATGCCCCTGATCTGCAGCGGCGAGACCAACACCGCGATGCTGCAGCTCCATACGGCAAAATAGCGTTGTAACCCTGGGTGACATGCGGGTCGATGTCTGCTCTACTGATCGCCCTTCCCTCATCGAGGCCAACCAGATGGACCAGACCGGATCTGCCGCCAGGCCTAAAGATGCAACCGTACTCGAACTGATGCCTGCCAACCCGGCGGGCCGGCGCCTGGGCGTTGCCATGATCGCGCTGCTGTTGATCGGGCTGGCCGGCTTCGTGGCCCTGATCGTGCCGAACATGGATGCGGCCTTCGGCCCGACGCCATCGGCGCATGCGCTTAACATAATCAAGACGGGCTTCGCGGCTCTCTCGGCCATCGTGACCATGATGGCCGTGGCGCTGACGGTCAGTGGCTGGCGCATCGTGCGCAGCAGGCAGGTGCCGCCGCCGGGCGCCCTGCTGTGGCGTCCGGCACGTATCGTGCGGGGTCTGAAAGCGCGCAGGCTCGGACTGGCCTACGGCGCCGCGGGTATTCTGTGCGCCGCTCTTGGTATCGGCCTGGGCGCCACTATCTGGAGCATGCTGGGACGGGTACTGGAACCGAGGACGATCTCGCTGCCCGACGGCATCACCATACTGAAACAGACATCCCCGCCAGCGCAATGAAGTCATTGCAAATCCATGCCGGGCCCAAGGCGCTGGCACATATCCGTGAACGCGGCCTGAAGGCATGTGACATCGCCATCGTCGCCGGGGCGGCCGGCGGGCCGAAGGGCCTGATACTGCAGGCCCTCGACCAGTGGCTGTTCGGTCACTGGCTGCCTTCGGCGCCGCGCGAGCGGACCCTGATCGGTGCCTCGATCGGGGCCTGGCGGATGGCGGCGGGGGCACATGCCGATCCGGTGGCTGCCTTCGAGCGGCTCGGTCACCTCTATTGCGAACAGCGCTATCCGCACAAGCCCTCGGCCGAGTACGTGGCCGAGGTCTGCCGCCAGTTGCTGCATGATTTTCTTGACGGTCACGAAGCCGAGATTGTCCACCATGCCCAGCATCGCGTGCAGATCCTGACCGTGCGCGGACGCCGTCTTCTGGCGGCACCGCGCCATCGGCTTGCCACCATAGCCGGCTTCGCAGCCGCCGGACTGGCCAACGCCGCATCCCGCACGCGCCTGGCAGCGCATCTGGAGCGCATCGTCATCGGCGACCCGCGCGACCCGGCATTCTGGCTCAAGGCAAAGTTCGATGCCTTCGATACCTATTTCGCGCCGCTGCAGGAAGACAACCTGTTCAACGCCCTGCTGGCATCCGGTACCCTGCCCTTCATCATGCCACCGGTGACCGAGATCGCGCATGCGCCCGCCGGCTTTTACTGGGATGGTGGCCTGATCGATTACCATCTGGCCCTGCCGTATTCCCGGGTGGCCGGCAACCTGGACGGCGGGCTGGTGCTGTATCCGCATTTTACCGACCACATCGTACCGGGCTGGTTCGACAAGCCGTTACCGTGGCGCCGCGCAGGGCTCGGTCGCAATCGGGAATGGCTCGACAATGTCCTGCTGATCTCGCCGTCTCCCGCATTCCTGCAAACGCTATCCCGTAGCAAGCTGCCCGATCGCAAGGACTTCCTGTACTACGGCCTGAATCACGATTTCCGGATCCAGAACTGGCGCCTGGCAGTCGGCGAAGGTGAGCGCCTCAGGGATGATTTCGTCCACTTCATCGAACAACCTGATGTGCGACAGGTCAAGCCAATCTGAGCAATCCTGCCTCAGGATAGAACCTCTCTTCAAGACGCCGCCGCAGGACTCTGCGCGCGAGCAATAGTTCAATAAATCATCGTTAATTCCTGCTTTTCCCATTAATTCGGCGTCATTCGGCGCGCATGTTTGCGTCAAAGCAACACTTGTGTGGCCGAAGAAATACAGTCTTCAATCGTTACAAATTTCCTTTTTGTGTAGAAACAATTCAGTGTTTCCATAAGTAAATATTTCCGCAGTTTAATGAGATCAACAGCGATCCACATCAGGAGTTTCCATGAACCGCACCTCTCTGCCTGCCTGTTCCGTCCGTCGTCCGCACATCGCCGCCACGATCGCCGTCGCCCTCTTCGGCACCGTCGCCATGAGTGCCAACGCCACCACCCGCAGCGTCGGTCCCGGAAAAACCTTTGCCACGCCATGCGCCGCGTTCGCCGCCTCGGTGCAGGGCGACATCGTCGAAATCGACGGCTCTGCGACTTACACCGGCGATGTGTGCGGCATCGGCACCAGCAACCTGACCATTCGCGGCGTCAATGGCCGACCAAAGATTGACGCCGGCGGCAACAACGCCATGGGCAAGGCAACCTGGGTCGTTATCGGCAATGACGTGGTCGTCGAAAATGTGGAAATGTTCGGCGCCAAGGTACCGGATCAAAACGGCGCGGCGCTTCGCCTTGAGGGAAACAATTTCACGCTGCGCGGTAGTTTTTTGCACGATAACGAAAACGGTATCCTGGGCGGCTTGACCAGGTCGAGCAACATCCTGATCGAGAACACCGAATTTGGCCATAACGGATTCGGCACCGGCTTTACCCACAACCTGTACATCGGCAATGTCGGCAGCCTGACCTTCCGCTACAACTACTCCCACGACGCCAATGTCGGCCACAATTTGAAATCGCGCGCCTTGGTCAACACGATTGCCTACAACCGTTTTTCCAGCACGCCACCGGGCCAGATCGGATCGACCGCCAGCGGCCAGCCGAGCTATGAAATCGACCTGCCGAATGCCGGTACCGCTTACGTGATCGGCAATGTGATCGAGCAGCCGTCGATCAATCAGAATCCCTCGATGCTGGCCTATGGTGAAGAAGGCGCCAGCAACCCTGCGCAGGATCTGTACGTGGTCAACAACACCTTCATCAATGACGACAGCAGCCGCGGCACCTTCATTTTCGTCGGCGGCGGCGTCACGACGCCGATCCTCATGCAGAACAACATCTTCGCCGGCGTCGGTTCCGTAACGACCCAGGCGAATGCCATCGACAAAACCAATTACCGCACCCTGAGCCCGGCCTTCGTCGATCGTGCCGGCTACAACCTGACTCCCGCGCCTGGATCTGCCGTGATCGATGCCGGATCGCCGGTCGGCCTGTCGGCATCCGGACTGTCACTGGCACCGACCGCGCAGTACCGGCACGTCGCCCAATCGACGACGCGTCCGGTTGCAGGGGCAATCGATATCGGCGCCTATGAGGCAGCGGCCGTGGCACCAACACCAACACCAACACCAACACCAACACCAACACCAACACCAACACCAACACCAACACCAACACCAACACCAACACCAACACCAACACCAACACCAAC
>JACMRD010000090.1 GCA_014376645.1 Herminiimonas sp.
CGCTGCTGCTTTTTTTGCGACCGGTTTTTTCACCGCAGCAGGCTTCTTGGCTGCTACCGGCTTTTTGGCCGGAGCGGCTTTCTTGGCAGCGGGTTTCGCTGCAGCTTTCTTCGTTGCTGTTGCCATTGTGTTTCTCCTTCACGTGATGGAAAAAATCAAGCTTCTCTGAAATCCCCCTGCATCATCGCGATGATCCAGGTGGATTATTCATCGGCACAAGCGTGTTCTTGTTTGCGCTAATGAATTCGGCACCAGCTGAACTGCTGCATCCCCTCGCAAATGCAGCACTTCAGCTATAAAAAATACCGGCACACGTGCCGGTATTGGGAAGTTTGTTGTCGAAAGAAAACCCGTTTTCCAAAGAAAACGCCGCCTTACCCGACAAGGTCAGGTGGGGCGGCGCGAGCAGATCAGATCGGATCGGTCTTCTACTGTTCATTAAATTCGGGTAAAGCCTTTCGTTTTTTTGCAGTGAGCTGCCTATTTTTCAGGCAGCCCAACATGCCGTCATTCCCAGTTCAATGCACCACCGGTTTGATACTCGATCACGCGCGTTTCGAAAAAATTACGTTCCTTTTTCAGATCGATCATCTCGCTCATCCAAGGGAAAGGGTTTTCTTCGTCAGCGAACAGTACATCGAGTCCGATCTGTTGTGCGCGGCGATTCGCGATGAATCGAAGGTAACCTTTGAACATTGGTGCATTCAAGCCGAGCACTCCACGCGGCATTGTATCCTCTGCATAACGATATTCCAACTCTACCGCGCTGAAAAACAACGCTTTGATTTCATCTCTGAACTCGGGCGTCCACAGCTGTGGATTTTCCATCTTGATCGTGTTCACGAGATCGATGCCGAAGTTACAGTGCATCGATTCGTCGCGCAGAATATATTGGTACTGTTCCGCCGCGCCGACCATCTTGTTCTGCCGTCCGAGTGCGAGGATCTGCGCAAAGCCGACATAGAAGAACAGCCCTTCCATCAGGCACGAAAAGACGATCAGTGACTTCAGCAGTTTCTGGTCGTTGGCGGTCGTCCCGGTCGTGAAGTCCGGATCGGTCAGTGCATCGATGAATGGAATCAGGAACTCGTCCTTGTCACGAATCGATTTGACTTCATGATAGGCGTTGAAAATTTCCGCTTCATCCAGGCCGAGCGATTCAGTGATGTACTGGTAGGCGTGCGTGTGGATCGCTTCCTCGAACGCCTGCCGCAGCAGGTACTGGCGGCACTCCGGTGCCGTGATGTGGCGATAGGTACCGAGCACGATATTGTTGGCGGCCAGCGAATCAGCCGTCACGAAAAAGCCGAGGTTGCGTTTCACGAGGCGACGCTCGTCATCGGTCAGGCCGTTCGGATTCTTCCACAGCTCGATATCGCGCTGCATGTTGATCTCTTGCGGCATCCAGTGATTGGCGCAACCGGCCAGGTATTTGTCCCATGCCCACTTGTACTTGAACGGCACCAGCTGGTTGACGTCGGTGCTGCCGTTGATGATGCGCTTGTCGGCGGCATTCATGCGGCGGGCCGGATCGGCCACGGGCGCATTGGCTGCACTACCCGGACGCGCCAGCGACGCCAGCGGCGGAACCTGGTCGAGTGCCGGTTGCGCTACCTGCAGTGCGGGCTGGACGGCTGGCTGCGATGATTGCAGTGGTTGTGTTGATTGCGGCGACTTGGCTGCAGGTGTAATTTCTTCGTCCCAACTTAGCATGATTGTTTTCCTTATCCCTGGTTTATGCTGGATTGCTTGTTATTCATTTCAATTCGCGCCAGTCGCCGATGATGAGCCGATGTCGACTCCACTCATTGACAGGCCTCACATTCCTCAAATCCGTCATCGCCCGGGCGCAGCACGCAGGCCGGACCATCGACTTCGGCAGCGGCGTAGTTGACCGCTACCATCGCCGCGCCATTCGACAGGCCGCCGTCGGCAGATACCGCATTCAAGGCGCCGGTCTTGGAAGTCGACTTCTCGGTATGCGTGGCGCCGATGGTGCGCAGGTAGTAGGTCGTCTTCAGACCACGCAGCCACGCCAGCTTGTAGGTCTCGTCGAGCGTCTTGCCAGAGGCGCCCGCCATGTAGATGTTACGCGACTGTGCTTGATCGATCCATTTCTGGCGACGCGACGCCGCTTCCACCAACCACGACGGCCCGACTTCGAAAGCAGTGGCGTAGATTTCGCGCAGGTCCTGCGGAATGCGATCGATCTTGGCCAGACTACCGTCGAAATACTTGAGGTCGGAGATCATGACTTCATCCCACAGCCCACGCGCCTTCAGATCCCGCACCAGGTACTCGTTGATCTCGGTGAATTCACCAGACAGATTCGACTTCACGTACAGGTTCTGATAGGTCGGCTCGATACACGCCGCTACCCCAATGATATTGGAAATCGTCGCAGTCGGTGCGATCGCCACGCAATTCGAATTGCGCATGCCGAATTCGCGGATCCGGGCCCGCAGCGGCTCCCAGTCCATCGACTCGGACATGTCCGTTTCCAGGTAACCGCCGCGCTCTTCGGCCAGCAGCTTCAGCGAATCCTGGGGCAGGATGCCCCGGTCCCACAGCGAGCCACGGTACGAGCTGTAACGACCGCGCTCTTCGGCCAGCTCGGTCGAGGCGTAGTAGGCGTAGTAGCAAACCGCTTCCATCGACTTGTCGGCGAACTCGACGGCTGCCGTCGACGCGTAAGGGATGCGCATCATGTGCAAGCAATCCTGGAAGCCCATGATACCCAGACCGACCGGACGATGGCGCAGGTTGGAGTCCCGCGCTTTCTTCACCGCGTAGTAATTGATGTCGATGACGTTGTCGAGCATGCGCATGGCGGTGCGGATGGTGGACTGCAGCTTGACGTGATCGAGCTTGCCGTCCTTCATGTGCGCCGGCATGTTGACCGAACCCAGGTTGCAGACCGCGATTTCGGACTCATTGGTGTTCAAGGTGATCTCGGTGCACAGGTTCGAGCTGTGGACCATGCCGACATGCGATTGCGGCGAGCGGATGTTGCATGGATCCTTGAACGTGATCCAAGGGTGGCCGGTCTCGAACAGCATCGACAGCATCTTGCGCCACAGGTCGAGGGCAGCGATCTTCTTGAACAGGCGCAGTTCGCCGCGGGCGGCCTTGGCTTCATAGCCAGTGTAGGCCGCTTCAAAATCACGCCCGACCTTGTCATGCAGGTCCGGCACGTCGGAAGGCGAGAACAGCATCCAATCGCCCTTTTCCATGACCCGCTTCATGAACAGGTCGGGAATCCAGTTGGCGGTGTTCATGTCGTGGGTGCGGCGGCGATCGTCGCCGGTATTCTTGCGCAGGTCGAGGAATTCCTCGATGTCCATGTGCCAGGTTTCCAGGTAAGCGCAGACGGCGCCCTTGCGCTTGCCGCCCTGGTTGACCGCGACAGCCGTGTCGTTGACCACTTTCAGGAACGGCACCACGCCTTGCGACTTGCCGTTGGTGCCCTTGATGTGGGCGCCGAGCGAACGCACCGGTGTCCAGTCATTGCCGAGACCGCCGGCATATTTGGCAAGCAGCGCGTTTTCCTTGATGGCGTCGTAGATGCCTTCGAGGTCGTCGGCCACGGTCGTCAGGTAGCACGATGACAGCTGCGAGCGCTGGGTGCCGGAGTTGAACAGGGTCGGCGTCGAGCTCATGAAATCGAACGACGACAGCAGGTCGTAGAACTCGATGGCGCGCGCTTCGCGGTCGACCTCGCCCAGCGACAGGCCCATCGCCACCCGCATGTAGAACGCTTGCGGCATTTCGATGCGGATGTCGCGGATGTGCAGGAAGTAGCGGTCGTACAGCGTCTGCAGGCCGATGTAACCGAACTGCAGGTCACGCTCCGGCTTGATGGCGGCAGCCAGCTTGGCCAGGTCGTACTGTGCGAGCTTGGCGTCGAGCAGATCGGCCTCGATGCCTTTCTTGATGTATTTCGGGAAGTACTCCAGATAATGCGCCGGCGCGTCGTTCTGCGCGACTTCCTGGCCGAAGACTTCCTTGCGGATCGTGTGCATTAACAGACGTGCGGTCACGGTGCTGTAGGCGGGATCTTTTTCCATCAGCGCGCGCGCGGCCAGGATCGCCGATTTGTGCAGCTCCTCGACCGGTACGCCGTCGTACAGATTCTTGACGGTCTCGGCCAGGATCGCTTCGGCATCGACGTGCTTTTCAAAGCCGATGCAGGCCGCACCGATCAGGTCGCGCACCTGGTTCATGTCGAGCGGACGGCGCTGACCGCCTTCGGTCACATGCAGCTGCGCAGTGACCGCGGCCGGCTTGGCGGCCTGCTGCTGGGCGCGCTCTTCCATGCGCTTGGCGCGGTACAGCACATAGGCGCGTGCGACGTCATGCTCGCCCGAACGCATCAGCGCCAGTTCGACCTGGTCCTGGATGTCCTCGATATGGAAAGTGCCGCCGCCCGGCTGCCGGCGCACCAGGGCGGTAACCACGCTGGAGCTCAACTGCTCGACCAGTTCGCGTACCCGTGCGGATGCCGCACCTTGGCCGCCGTTGACCGCCAAAAATGCCTTGGTCACCGCGATCGAAATCTTCGACGGCTCGAAACCGACGACGCCACCGTTACGACGGATGATCCGGTAGTCGGCAAGCGAGACGCTATGGCTGGAAGAGACAGCGGAACCTGAACCTGCTTGAGGGGGCACGATGCCGAATTCGGCGGGGGACTTCAAGGATGTTTCCAGACCAGTGTGCATTCAGCCTCCTGAGACGACCAACGCTGCATCGATGCTGCGCGCGATGGTTATTTGTGATTTTGCTAGAGCGCGCAGGGGTGCGTGCGTCCGTGTGGTTACTGACGACTAAACCACTATATCTAGTGTGTTTTTCAGTATTTGCACTAATTCTAGTGCTTGATTGGTGGCTACGCAACTCTTAAATCCGTCAAAATCTCAGATATTTCGGTTGCATCCGGACGAATTCAGGCGTCGGTTTTCGGCGTTGTGGAAGCATCGCCGTGAAACCGCAACGCCATGCCCGCGCACCCCGCGCCAGTACTGGCTTTGGCGTTTGCAATACACAATTTACGGTAATCGTCCCAATCGAAAAACGGACCGGGATCGGTCTTCCTTCCCGGCGCCACATGTTCATGTCCGACCACGGTGGTCAGCGGGTGGCGCGTCCGCAGCGCCCCGGTCAGCAGCGCCAGCGTCCGGTACTGCGCCGGGTCGAAGGGGATGAAGTCGGTGCCTTCCAGTTCGATCCCGATCGAAAAATCGTTGCAGCGCTCGCGTCCCGCGAAGCAGGACACGCCCGCATGCCAGGCCCGCGCGACGGTCGGCACGAATTGCAGCAGCATCCCGTCGCGCCGGATCAGGAAATGGGCAGAGACCCGCAACGACTGCAATTGCTGAAAATACGGATCAGCCTTGAAATCGAGCCGGTTGGCAAACAGGTCTTCTATATAGTGTCCGCCGAACTGTCCCGGCGGCAGGCTGATGTTGTGGATCACCAGCAGGTCGACCACCACGTCGGCAGCGCGCGGGTCGCAGTTCGACGAAGGGTGGCGCTGCGCCTGCAGGCACCAGCCGTCGCTGCCGATTTCCATCGATAGCAAGGACGGTGCGCTTGGGCTCACGGCCTTGTCAGCCTCATTCCGGTTCATGGATGTCGAGCCGTTGCATCCGGTAGCGCAACTGCCGGAAACTCAAGCCCAGCAATTCCGCCGCCTGCGTCCGGTTGAAACGGGTGCGCCCGAGCGCGCGCCGGATGATCTGACGTTCGACCTCATCGAGATAGTCTTCCAATGCCAGCGGCAGGTCGAATGCCGGCACCACCGGCCGTGGCATCGTGATTTGAACCGGCTCCTGAACCGACTCCTGCGTCGCCGCCGGCGTGAGCTCCGGTAACGATGCTGCGGCAACGACCGGCACGCTCGACGCCACGATCGGCGCGTCGACCTGACCAGAACTGTCGGTGCTGTTCGGCGTTGCACCACTGCCGCCACGCAGGGCCAGATCCTCGATCTCGATGACGCCGCCATTGGCGAAGGCCATGGCGCGTTCCAGGATGTTTTCCAGTTCCCGCACGTTGCCCGGAAACGAATGGGACCGCAACGCCTGCAAAGCGGAGCCAGCCAGCAGCGTTGGCGTACCACCCTGCGCCAGGCGGACCAGGATCGTTTCGGCCAGCAAGCCAATGTCGTCACGCCGGTCGCGCAGCGGCGGTAACTTGAGTTCGATGACATTGAGGCGATAGAACAGATCCTGCCGAAATGTGCCGCGATCGACGCAGGCCGACAAATTCTGATGGGTCGCGCTGATCAGGCGCACGTCGACCGGCTCTTCCGTCGTGGCGCCGACCTTGCGCACCCGGCGTTCCTGGATCGCACGCAGCAGCTTGACCTGCATCGCCAAGGGCAGATCGGCGACTTCGTCGAGCAGCAGCGTGCCGCCATTGGCCGCCTGAAAAAATCCCTCCCGGTCGTCCGCGGCCCCGGTGAAGGCACCCTTGCGGTAACCGAAGAACTCGGCCTCCATCAGGGCTTCCGGAATCGCGCCGCAATTGACGGCGATGAAGGGCTTGTCGGCACGTGCGCTCAAGGCATGGATATCGCGCGCGGCCAGTTCCTTGCCGCTGCCGGACTCGCCGTTGATCGCCACCGGCGCCATGCTGCGCGCCAGCCGCACGATCTGGGCCCGCAGCTCCTGCATCGCCTGCGATTGGCCGCGCAGTCGCAGGAAAGGCTCCGCCGCCGGTACCTGCGCAGCCGAACCGGCGACCGGCGCCGGCCCGGCGCTGGTACGCAACGCCGATTGCACCATGGCGCGCAGTTGGTCGAGGCCGACCGGCTTGGACAGGTAATCGAATGCGCCGGCCTTGAGCGCGACGACGGCATTGTCGGCGCTGCCGAATGCGGTGATCACGGCGACCGGCGTGTTCTTGTACGTGGCGGCGATTTCCTGGACCAGCTCGATTCCCAGTCCATCGGGCAAGCGCATGTCGGTCAGCACCAGTGCATAGTCGGTGCGCGCCAGATGCTGCCGCGCGACGGCCAGCGACTCGGCGCTGTCGACATCGAGCCCCATGCGCACCAGCGTGATTTCGACCAGTTCGCGCAGGTCGGCCTCATCGTCGACTATCAGAATCCGGGGAGAGGCCATGAGCGTGTCTTCTTTTGCGTTGAAGGTTCAATGATAAGGGTTGCGGACGATCCCGCCCACAGGCGGATGATCAGAATGCGGCACTGCGCCAGCACTGGTCGCGCGCTCAGGCACCGGCCGTGGCCAGGGTGATGACGAAGCGCCCGCTCGGCACGCCAGCAGCATTGGTGGAATCGGTGGCGGAAGGACCATCGCCGCGGTATTCATAATCAAGCACGGCGCCATTGTTCAGGCAGAGTTCGCGCGCCAAATACAGTCCCAGCCCGGTGCCCTTGCTGGAGGTCGTATAGAACGGCTCGAACAAGTGCGCCCGCACCGCCGGTGTGATCGCCGGTCCGTCGTCCTGGACATGCAGCTCGAGCCGCCCCGCCGCTGCCGGCACGATCTCAATGCGGATGCTGCCAGGCGCGCCGCTGGCGTAGCGCAGGGCGTTCGACAGCAGATTGATCATCACTTCCTGCAGATGCAGCGTGTCGAACCAGACGCGGTCGGCGCCGATCGGCGTCATATGGATCAGTCCGGCGGGCACCACATGGGTCTCGACGAATTCCGCAACGGTCGTCCCGATGATGGGTGCCAGCGCCTGCGCTTCTTCCGGTCGATGCGCCTTGCGGGACAGGCGCAGGATATCCTCGATCATCCGGTTCAGACGCTTGACGTTGTCGGTGACGATACTGAGCAGCCGCAGCTGGCCGGGATCGGCAAGTTCTTCGGTCAGAAGCGAGGTCGAATACGAAATCGCCGACAGCGGATTGCGCACTTCGTGGGCGATGCTGGCGGTGAGCCGTCCCATCGAAGCGAGTTTGAGCTCCTGTGCCCGGTTGTCGATTTCGCTCACGTCCTGCAAAAAAATCACCGTCCGCTCGTCGTTATCGAGCCCGGCATTGACTTGGGCGAAGCGCAGCTTCAGATGTACCGTCAGTTCGCGGCGTCCGGCCAGCGCCTGCTGCGCCGTTACATCGGGTGCGAGATCGACCGGCTTGATCAGGACAAAAATCGACGCCTGATCGTTCGCTGACGCGCCGCTGACCGCAGGCGGGCGGCCGACCCAGGCAAAGAACGCGTCGGCGATCGGCACCAACGTCGTGTTTTCCGACAAGCGCCGGTAGCGGGGACCGTCGGGAATGCGAAACCGCAGCATCCGCTCGGCCGCCGGATTGGCCGTCACGAGCGTGCCGTCGCCGGTCACCACCAGGATGCCGTCGCCGGTATCGGCGATCACCAGCCGGTTGATCGCTTCCTGCAAGGCCAGCGCGTAGCCGCGCTCGGTAGCCAGTTCTTCCTGGTTGATCAGGCGCGCCGCCAGGCGGTTGATCGCATACACCGCCACGAAAAACGCCGCGCCATACAATCCGGCCTGCGAGATCGACGCATCGCTCGCTGATTCCAGCATTGCATAGCCGCTTTCGACCAGCAGGATCAGCGTGACGGAGGCGACGAAAAACAGCGCCGGCACCAGCGGCGCCAGGATCGCCGCGCCCGCTAGCGGAAAGAGGAACAGGATCGCCAGCCCACTCTTGGTACCGCCGGCGGCAATGTAGAGGATCGCGATGACGGCGATATCGCCGATGACCTGGGCGGTCAGTTGCGCCAGAAAACGCTTGCGAAAGAACACCGCCAGTCCGATGAACGACATCGACATCAGGAAATAGCCGATGCACGTCTCCCAATAGATCAGGTGGAGCGCATCGAGGGTCTTCTTGTGGTTGAAAAAAATGTACAGCAGCAGCGCAAGTGAAATCAGGGCACGCGTGACGGTGAAGGTCGTCAGGGTACGCCAGAAGGTCTCGCGCGAGCGCAGCGCCGTGCCCGGAGCCAGACCTGTCATGCGGACGAATGCAAGCGGCGATGCGCTTCCGAGCAGTACACGGCGCTGCCGTCGAGCGTCAGCACCGCGTCCGAAAGGGGCACGTGCAAGCCGCAATGGGCACAGGCGATCACCTGCTCGGCCTTGGCGCCAGTCGCCACAGGCGGCGCTTTCGCGGGCGGCGCCGCGCGCTGCTTGAGCCGCTGCCGCTTGGCGTGGTTCAGCCACAGGACGACCGCAACCGCGATCAGCAGCCAGATCCCGAATTTCACGCCAGACCCCGATGCAGCAGCACTTCCAGCACGAAACGGCTGCCGACGTAGGCCAGGAACAGGGTGGCGAACCCGGTCAAGGTAAAACTGAGCGCAGTCTTGCCACGCCAGCCGCGCCATTTCCGACCGGCCAGCAAGATGCCGAAAAGGGCCCACGACATGAGCGTGAAGACCGTCTTGTGGTCCCACTTCAGAGGCGTACCGAAGATTTCTTCAGAAAACAGCACCCCTGACACCACGGTCAGCGTCAGCAGGAAAAACCCGAATGCAATCAAGCGAAACAGGAGCTTTTCCATGGTCAGCAACGCCGGCAGCCGTTCGATGGCGCTGGCCAGCCAACCACCGCCGGGCGACGACGGCAAGGCGTGCAGTTTCGATTCCTGCAGTGCCATCAGGACCGCGTGGAAAGCGGCCACGGTCAGCGTGCTGTAGGCCAGGATGGCGATGGCGACATGCCAGGCGAAGATCGGGGACTTGCCTTCCATCGGCACCAGATTGCCGGGAAATATCATCGGCAGCAAGGCGGCCAGCGCCGCGACCGGCAGCATCAGCACCCGCAAACCGTCGAGTGCGAAATTCCGGTTCTCGACCCAGTAGGCGGCTACCGAGACCCACAGCGTCGACGACAGGATCACCGCAAAACCGAGGCGCAGCGTACCGGGCGCAATGACGTCCGAGGCCAGCGCGCCGCCATGGAGAAGCCAGGCCAGGGCAGTACCGGCGGCGATCGGACCGGCATGGCGAGCGGGTAGAAACGCGCAGGCGAGATAGATCAGCGCGGCGGCAATAAAGAGTGTCATTTGCATTCGCCGAGTCTACACCAAGTCATCGCCGCGCCGCGCTGTCGGACCGGGTTCGCGCACGTGCTGCGACCGGCGAATCCGGGCCCCGGTTCGCCCGGGTCCACCGCCTCAGTCCACTGCCTCAGTCCACCGCCGCCAAGCGCAGTTCGTCGTTGTGATGGCGCTGCTGTTCCTCCATGACCAGATGCCCCAGTTCGCGCTTCAAGGCATTGAATTCCGGCGCCGACGGGTCGCGCAGGCGCGGCAGATCGACCGTGATGTCGCGCTTGACGGTACCGGGACGGTAGGTCATGACGATGATGCGATCGGCCAGGTAGATCGCCTCCTCGATGCTGTGGGTGACGAAGATGATGGTCTTCTTGAGTTCGGCCCAGATGCGCAGCAACTCGTCCTGCAGGTTGCGCCGGGTCAGCGCGTCGAGCGCGCCGAACGGTTCGTCCATCAGCATGATCGGCGAATCCAGCGCCAGCACCCGTGCGATCGCGACCCGCTGCCGCATGCCGCCCGACAGGTCCTTGGGGAAGCGGCTGCGGAAATCGGTCAGTCCCAGCATGCCCAGCAGACCCAGCACGCGCTGCTCGATTTCCGGCTTGGGCATGCCCTTGATCTCAAGGCCGAAGCCGATGTTCTCTTCGACCGTCATCCATGGAAACAATGCATATTCCTGGAACACCATGCCACGATCGGGACCGGGCTCGACCACCGTCCTGCCTTCAGCCGTGATCGCCCCGGAAGTCGGCAGCGAAAATCCGGCCACCGCATTGAGCAGGGTCGACTTGCCGCAGCCCGAGGGCCCGAGCAGGCAGACGAACTGTCCGCTCGGGATTTCCAGGTTGATGTCCTTGAGCGCCACGACATCGCGGTCGCTGGTCTTGAAGACCTTGTTGACGCCGGTGATGCTGATCTGCGAAGCGTTGTAGCGGGTCGTCATGTCAATTCTCCAGGCCACGGTGCCAGCGCAGCAAATGGTTGTTCAGGCGAGTCACGCCGTAGTCGATGGCCAGGCCCAGCATGCCGATGCTGATCATGCCGGCGATGATCTTGTCGGACCAGAAGTACTCGCGCGCCTCCAGGATGCGGAAACCGAGGCCGTTGTTCACGGCGATCATTTCCGACACGATCACGACGATGAAAGCAGTGCCGATACCGATTCGCACCCCCGAGAGGATGTAAGGTACCGCCGCCGGCAACATGACACGGGTAAACAGGACGCGCTGGCTCGCGCCGAGGTTGCGGGCGGCCCGCAGGTAGATGCCGTCGACATGACGCACGCCGGCGATGGTGTTGATCAGGACCGGGAAAAACGCGCCGATCGCGATCAGGAAGATGGCCGGCGGATTGCCCAGCCCGAACCACAGGATCGACAGCGGAATGTAGGCAATCGGCGGGATCGGGCGCAGGACCTGGATCAACGGATTCATCCAGGCATAGACGCGCTGGCTCGAGCCCATCGACAGGCCGAGCGGCAGGGCCAGCCCGGCGCCGACCACGAAGCCGGTCACGACCCGGTACATGCTGCCCATGGTATCGCGGATCAGTTCACCCGAGACCAGCCACATGAGCCAGTTGCCGCCGCCGTAGGCTTCGGTCGGAGCAAGGTATTCGAACCACTTGCGCACCACCGCCAGCGGCGACGGCAGCACCAGCGGATTGACCCAGCCCATGGACGAAAACATCTGCCAGACCGCGATCGCGGCGACGGGCACGATCAGTCCGGTGCACATCTCACGCAGATTAAAATTCGCCATTATTTGACGCCCAGACTTTTTTTGGCGCCGTCGAGCAGGTCGGTCTTGACCCAGTCTTTTGCCACCGGCGGCTTGGCCATCTTGCCGGTGCCGTACTTGGCCATCACGTCGGTGGTGGTCTGGATGTGCTCTGGCGTGATGTCATAGGAGTACGGCGAATTGCCGATCGCATCATTGAAATCTTCTTTGCTGATCTGGCCCTTGAAGATAGTCTGGGTGACGTATTTTTCCGCCGCGCCCTTGGTTTCAATGAAAGTACGGGTCGCTTCGACGAAGCACTTCATGAATTTTTCCGCCAGCGGCCGCTGCTCCTTGTAGAACTTCTCGGTCATGACCAGCGTGCGGATCGGTTCGCCGATCGGGGTGTCGTAAGGCTTCATCACTTCGACGCCGAAGCCCTTGTTGATGGCCTGCGAGGATTGCGGCTCGGTCTGCATGATGGCGTCGAGGTTCTTGCCCAGCAGCGCCTGGTTCAGGTCGGGATAGCCGAGGTAGATGATCTGCACGTCCTTGCCCGGCACGTCGGCGGAGGTCAGGCCGTTCTGCGCCAGTTCGGCTGCCAGCAGCACTTCCTGGATCCCACCGCGAGTGACGCCGACCTTCTTGCCCTTCAGGTCCTTGACCGATTTGATGCCGGCGTCGGGACGCGCCACCAGACGTGCGCCGCCCTTGGCGAAGCCGGCCACGATGTAGATCGGGGTGCCGTTGGCGCGACCTGAAATGGCGGCTTCGGATGCCGTGGCGCCGACATCGAGTTCGCCGGCGATGATGCCCTGCATGACGTCGAGACCCTTGGCAAAGGTGCGCTCGTCGACCTTGATGCCGCATTTCGGCGCGATTTCCTTGATGTACGACACGGCGCCAAAGTGCGCCAGCTTGAGGTTGCCGAGACGAACCACGTCCTCGGCGCGGACGGTGGCGGCAAGCCCGCAGGTACTGGCCAGGGCCACGATCATCATTCGGTTAAAGACGGTGTATTTCACTGTTTTCTCCAGAAATTTATGTTGGGAAGCGCACGACGGCATCGATCCACTGCAACCCGGCCAGCGGCGCAGCTTGTTGATTTATTTTTAGTCCCGCGCATTGTGCCCGTAAAAAACCAGGCCCACCACTGCGGATAATCCTTATCGCGCATTCCCTGACAGCGCATGCCGGTCGGCCAAAACAGGCCGGGATGCTGCGGGAATGGGGGTCCCGATCGGGTAAGATAGCGCTTTGCAGCAGTGCTCCCACTTTTCGGAACGACCCACTCCCATGCTCGACAATCTGACCCAGCGACTTGCCAAAGTCGTCAAGACCATGCGCGGCGAAGCCCGCCTGACCGAAGCCAATACCGCCGAGATGCTGCGCGAGGTGCGCCTGGCATTGCTGGAGGCGGACGTCGCCCTGCCGGCGGTACGTGAATTCATCAGCCGCGTCAAGGAAAAGGCCCAGGGCACGGACGTCATCGGCTCGCTCACGCCGGGCCAGGCGCTGGTGGGCGTGGTGCAGCGCGAACTGGCGGCCATCATGGGTGCCGACCTCGGTCCCGAAGCCTCGCAGCTGAGCTTCGCCACCCAGCCGCCGGCCGTGATCCTGATGGCCGGTCTGCAGGGCGCCGGCAAGACCACCACCGTCGGCAAGCTTGCCAAGTACCTGCGCGAGCAGAAAAAGAAGAAGGTGCTGACGGTCTCCGCCGACGTCTACCGGCCGGCCGCGATCGGCCAGCTGGAGACGGTGACGAAGCAAGTCGGCGCCGACTTCTTTCCGTCGCTGCCCACTGACAAACCGGTCGATATCGTGCTGGCCGCGCTCGACTACGCAAAAAAGCACTATCACGACGTGCTCATCGTCGACACCGCCGGTCGGCTCGGCATCGACCAAGCGATGATGGCCGAGATCGCCGCCCTCCATGCAGCCTTGAAGCCGATCGAAACCCTGTTCGTGGTCGACGCCATGCTCGGTCAGGATGCGATCAACACCGCCAAGGCCTTCAACGACGCCCTGCCGCTGACCGGCATCGTGCTCACCAAGCTCGACGGCGACTCCCGTGGCGGCGCCGCGCTGTCGGTGCGGCACATCACCGGCAAGCCGATCAAGTTCGCCGGCGTGGCCGAAAAGCTCGATGGCCTCGAAGCCTTCGATCCGCAACGCATGGCCGACCGGATCCTGGGCATGGGCGACATCCTGGCGCTGGTGGAGGAAGCCCGCAAGGGTGTCGACGTCGCCGCGGCGCAGGACCTGGCGCAAAAGATCAAGGGCGGCGGCAAGTTCGACCTCAACGACTTCAAGGCCCAGATCTCGCAGATGAAGAAAATGGGTGGCATGGCCAGCCTGATGGACAAGCTGCCGGCCCAGTTCCAGCAGGCCGCTTCCGGCGCCAACATGGGCATGGCCGACCAGCAGGTTCGCCGCATGGAGGGCATCATCAACGCCATGACGCCCGGTGAACGCAGCAAGCCGGAGTTGATCAAGGCCTCGCGCAAGCGCCGCATCGCCGTCGGCGCCGGGGTCCAGGTACAGGAAGTCAATCGCATGCTGGCGCAGTTCGACCAGATGCAATCGATGATGAAGAAGCTCAAGGGCGGCGGCCTGATGAAGATGATGCGCGGGATGAAGGGCATGATGCCTGGCATGTGAAGTCCCCCCGCCTCCGTAGAAATCCGGTTTTCTCCTATGAGAATCGATGTATCGGACAGCCGAGTTGAATGATGCAAATGATGCAAAAAACACTTGCATCCCTGGGAAATCCACACCACTATTGTTGCTGCGTGATATGGCGCAATTTCCCAACACTCTCTGTGAAGGAGGCGTAACGATGGCAACAACCAAAAAACCTGCAGCAGCCGTAAAAAAGCCCGCTGCTAAAAAACCGGCCGCAAAAGCAGTACCGGCTAAAAAGGCCGCGCCGGCCAAAAAAGCCGTCGCTGCCAAAGCTCCTGCCGCTGCCAAACCCGCTGCAAAAAAAGTCGCCGCAAAAGCGCCAGCCAAGAAAGCCGCTCCGGCCAAAAAAGCTGTCGCCGTCAAACCCGCCGCCAAGAAAGTCGCCGCAAAGTCGACCACGCCACGCAAGCCGAACGCCGCCTTCATGAAAGCGATGACGCCATCCGCAGTCCTGGCCGCAGTCGTCGGAGCAGCGCCATTGCCACGCACGGAAGTGACGAAAAAAGTCTGGGAATATATCAAGAAGTTCAAGCTGCAGAACGAAGCCAACAAGCGCATGATCGATGCAGATGAAAAATTGAAAGCTGTCTTTGGCGGCAAGAAACAAGTGTCGATGTTCGAGATGACGAAGCTGATCTCCGATCACTTGAAATAATTCTTCCAACGTGCCAAACAAAAACGCCCGCGCATTGCGGGCGTTTTTGTTTGTGCGGCGAACTCAATCGCCCTTGATGTCCTCGTTGGCATCGTTCCGCACGAAACCTTCATCGCGCATCTCGAACACCGATGCCGCAATCGGGCCCATGTCGCTGGCCGTGACGCGCCACTGCACCTGGTTGTCGCTATTCAGGATCAGCAGTGGCAGGTGCAGCGCGCCGCTCCAGCAGATCCGACTGTCCTGCGTGCCGCGGGTCAACCGGTACCAGCGACAGGACGACAGCGGTTTTTCGCCCGACCTGAACGACGCATCGACTTGCAGCGTATAGGCACCAGGCGGACGCATCAGCGAATGCGACAGGCTGAACCAGTCCGTGAAGTGTCCGATGCGAATCAGGTTGGTGCGGTCGATGTCGGTGCGGATGCGACGCTTCAGATCGAGCACCACCATCCGCCATTCCACCTCGTTGGCTGGCATGAAGACGAAGGTCTCGATGGCGTCGTCGGTGCGGCGCTTGAGTCGCCGGTCGCCGTCGCGCCAGATCTCGACCTCATGGGCCTTGCCCTCGCTGCCGTAGGTCGCGCGGTAATGACTCTGAGGCGCTTCTCCCTTGATGCTGAAGGTGCGATCGAAATCGAGATCGGCCGCAACGCTGGCAGCGCTGGCGGACACGAGACTGAAGTAAAAAAAAGCCCGCCTGATGCGCGGGCCGAAAATGCGGCCGGAAAAATTCATGTTTCAGGTCGGGATATCGGTGCTCAATTGCGCACCGATTGAGCGTAGTCGAAGTAACGGTATGTCTTGCCGTCGACGGTCAGATCCTTGACGACCAGGTTGATCGAATACGTACCACCCTGCCGCGCGGTGTCGATCGCCGCACCGGTCGGATCGGTCGGCAGCTTGAAGCGCACGCCGGTGGCAGGAACAGCCGGGTTGACTACACCGGCCTTGACCACGACCGAGCCCATGCTGGCCGGATTGACCAGGGCTTCGTTCAGAACGCGACCATCGGCCTGCGGCATCGATTGACCCAGCAGGTGGGCCACGGTCGGCGCGACATCGACATTGCCACTCGGGTTGCCGATGACCAGACCGGCGCGGAATGCAGGACCGCCGGCAATCAGCGTGTTGTGCACGTCGATCGGACTGAAGCTGCCATGCATGCCACGATTGCCGCCGAAGCTTTCATACGACGTGCCCGGCAGGCCGTTGACGCGCTGCTGCGCATCCCAGTTGAAGCTGGCCACGACATCCGGCTGGCCCTTGTTGGCGCGAACGCCGTTTTCGAGGTTGACTGCTGCCAGCGATAGCGTGCCGGGAATAGCGCCATACCGGCTGTCGACGAAGATCGCACCGAACTCTTGACGGGACTGCAGAAAGCGCACCAGTTTTATGATCGTGGCAGCGTCATGGTCCGGCACGTAAAAGTAATCGGAGCCGCCATTGGCCGCGATCACGATGCCGGCCGGCGGCAGGGTCGCCGGCACCTTGAAGCTTGCTACCGGTGTCGGCAGCGTCGCACTGATCGCCTGGTATTTCGTGTTTGCCTTGCCGCACAAGGACCCGTCGGCATCCATGCCCACCGCATGGACCGCACTGCCATCGCCCTTGATGCCAGCCATCGGCGAGGTGCTGCAGCCGGTGCCATCGTATGCCTTGAAGCCGGCGTAGGTCAGTAGATCGGCCGAGCGCACGTCGCCCGAGACCGAGAAGCCGTTGACCGGATCGACCGCGCCAAGTACCGCATTGGTGACCCCGGCCGTCACGGAGGTGCCCGCAGTGATCGCGCGCAGCGGGAACAACGCAGTCGCACCGGAGACGTTGCTGTGCGCATGATCGGAGACGACCACGATGTTGGTCGTCGACGCCATGGCGTTCGCTTTCAGTGCCGCTTGCAGTTCACCCAGACGCGCATCCTGCGACGCCAGCGCCTTGCGGTAATTCGGCGAGCCTGGGCCGTAGGCATGCTCGGTATTGTCCGGCGTACGGAACCAGATGAGCGAGAGATCAGGCAGCTTCTTCGGCAAGATGAAATCGGTGTAGACCTTCATCATGTATTTGTTGGCGGCGTCTTCCGGTGCGCCCTGGGTCGTATCGGATGCATCGCGGGCCTGGACGCCGTTGGGTAGCGCAAAGGTCAGTGCGGCAGCCCGCGCGGTCGGGTTGCCGTTGCCTGCAGCCAGTGTGACGGTGCCGGCAGGATAGGCAAAGGTGGTATTAAGCGGCAGGGCAAAATTCGCCGCCTGCAGCTCGTTGGCCAGGGATTGCGGCAGTACTGCGTTCTCATCGAGGAATACGCCGCCGCGGCCAACATCCTGGATATACGCAGCGCCTGACTTGCCGATCGTGGCAGTCTTCAGTCCCGCATCCTGGGCGGTCTTGAACAGCGTCTTTACCAGCAACAACTGGCCACCGTAATACTCGTTGAGTGTGCTCAGGACGGCATAGTCTTCGGTGAATACGGGTGCAGCGTAATCTTGCCTGACACCGCTTGCGGTTTTGCCAGCGGGGATCGCTTGCGCGGCGCCGGTCTGCGGCGGAGTCCAGAACGTATTGCCGTAAAAGCCGCTGGTGGCAGGAAACGAGCCGGTCGCAAAGGACGAGCCGTTCATCATCGTAAACGTCGGATAGGTCGAATGATTGTCCGTGAAATTGACGCCTGCCTGGCGCAGCGCATACAGGTTCGGCGTGTCGGTCGGATTGACCGAATCGGGGCGCAGGCCGTCCCACACCATGATGATCATGCGCTGCCTGAGGTCGGCTGCCTGCGGTACCGGCATTGGCGTTGGGGTTGGGACGACCGAAC
The DNA here is from genome assembly GCA_014376645.1 of Herminiimonas sp. Classification (GTDB taxonomy): domain Bacteria; phylum Pseudomonadota; class Gammaproteobacteria; order Burkholderiales; family Burkholderiaceae_D; genus JANXSS01. Next base: position 17,865 of record JACMRD010000090.1, read on the forward strand.
GGTAGCCGCCACAGCCACCCACCGCAGCCAGCAGGACGATCAGACTCAGAGCAAATACGGGATGGCGCATGTCAGAGATCTCTTGACGGTTAAGGGTTAAGGGCAAGGGTTAAGGGTTAAGGGTTCGGTGCTTCAGCTCGCCGTCCAGCCTCGGTACCAGTCCGCGAATCGGCCCAATCCCTGTTCGAGCGGCGTGCACGGTGCGAAGCCGACCCAGTCCTGGAGGCGCTTCGTATCGGCATAGGTGGCCGGCACATCGCCAGGCTGCATCGGCAGGAATTCCATCTTTGCCGTCACGCCCAGCACCCGCTCCAGCATCTGGATGAAATCGACCACCTTGACGGCCTGGTGATTGCCGATGTTGAAGATCGCATGCGGCGGCTTGCCGTCGACAGCGGGCGTCGGCTTGAAAAGCAACCGCACCACCCCTTCGACGATGTCGTCGACATAGGTGAAATCGCGCTCGAGCTGGCCTTCGGCGAAGACCGGGATGCTCTCGCCTGCCAGCATTTTCTGCGTGAAGCTGAAGTACGCCATGTCCGGCCTGCCCCACGGTCCGTAGACGGTAAAGAAGCGCAGTCCGGTGGTCGGCATGCCATACAGATGGCTCAGTGAATAGGCCATCAGTTCGTTGGCCTTTTTGGTGGCGGCGTACAGCGAAACCGGCGCATCGGTGCGATCGTCTTCCTGGAACGGCACCTTGGCGTTCGCGCCATAAACGCTGCTGCTACTGGCGAACATCAGGTGCTTCACGCCATGCTTCTGGCACGCATCCAGTACATTGCCGAAGCCGACCAGATTCGACTGGATATAGGCCGCTGGATTTTCCAGTGAATACCGCACGCCGGCCTGGGCGGCCAGGTGCACGACGAGCGTCGGTTGATGGTCCGCAAACAGCGTGCGGATCTGCTCCGCATCGGCGATTTCGACGTGCAGGCAATCGACCTTGCGCGGCGTGAGCAAGGCAGCGACGCGGTCGGTCTTGAGTTTCGGCGTGTAATAGCTGTTGAAGTTGTCGCATCCGATCACGTCATGGCCCATGTCGGCCAAGCGCGCCGCCACGAAGCTGCCGATGAAGCCGGCAGCGCCGGTGACCAGGATTTTTTCTGACGCAGCGATCATTGACGAACGCCTTTGCCGATACGGCCGATGGCGTGATAGTCGAGGCCGGCAGCGGCCACGAGATCCGGATCATAGAGGTTGCGACCGTCGAAAATGACGTGCGCGGCCAATGTCTTGGCCAGACGATCGAAGTCCGGCGAACGGAACTCCTTCCACTCCGTGACGATCGCCAACGCATCGGCCCCATCGACAGCAGCCCAGGCTGACGGCGCGATGGTCAGCAGATCGCGGCACAGCGCCTCGCCGTTTTCAAGCGTCGACATGCGACTGGCTTCTTCGCCGGCGACCGGATCGTAGGCGCGGACCTTGCAGTTTGCGGCCAGCAGTTGCTGGATCAGGACCAGGCTCGGTGCTTCGCGCATGTCGTCGGTATTCGGCTTGAAGGAAAGGCCCCACAGCGCGATGGTCTTGCCGCTCAGTGCCGCTACACCGCCGAAGTGAGCGCAGATCTTGGTAAAGAGGATGTTCTTCTGGGCATCGTTGACCCGCTCGATCGCGTCCAGGATGTGCAGGCTGCGGCCATGGTCGACCGAGGTCTTGAGCAGTGCCTTGACATCCTTGGGGAAGCAGGAGCCGCCATAACCCATGCCGGCATACAGGAAATGCGGCCCGATGCGCGGGTCGGAGCCGATGCCGAGGCGGATCGCATCGATGTCGGCGCCCAGCACTTCGGCCAGGTTGGCCAGTTCGTTCATGAAGCTGATGCGCGTGGCCAGCATGGCGTTGGCAGCGTACTTGGTCAGCTCGGCGCTGCGCACGTCCATGACAATGAGCTTGTCGTGGTTGCGGCCGAACGGGGCGTACAACTGGCGCATCACCTTGGTTGCATTGGCGTCGTCACTGCCGACGATGATGCGGTCGGGCCGCATGAAGTCGTCGATGGCGGCACCCTCCTTCAGGAATTCCGGATTGCTGACCACGGAGAACTCGACCGACATGCCGCGTTTGGCGATTTCATCGGCGATCGTCTTGCGCACGGCGTCGGCGGTACCGACCGGCACCGTCGATTTGTCGACCACGACCAGCGGCTTGACAATTCGCTGTCCGATACTTTTTGCTGCGGATAAGATGTGCCGCAGATCAGCACTGCCATCCTCGTCGGGCGGCGTGCCCACAGCGATGAAAATCACGTCGGCATGCGCTACTGCCACATCGTAATCGGTACTGAAAGAGATCCGGCCGGCCGCCGCATTGCGGGCAACGATCACGTCCAGACCTGGCTCGTGAATCGGAATCTCGCCCTGGTTCAAACGCTCGATCTTGCGCACGTCGACGTCCAGGCACAACACGGTGTTGCCGACGTCGGCAAAACAGGCGCCGGAGACCAATCCGACATAACCGGTACCAATTACTGTGATTTTCATAAACTTTTGAATCCTGTAAATTGAAATGCGGGATGCGACGCGCCAGGTTCCAGGCCAGGTGTCGCAGCATGGCGTTCGGCGCACAAGTTTGGCAAAGGTGCGTAGAGCACGGCATCTTGCCTTTCTAGTCGGCTATTTTAGTGAAATATACCCACCATGTTACATTGAGAAAATCAAACAACGGCAAGGATTTAACCAGCCGTGACATCATTTAACGAACAGCATCAATAGATTCCATTCAGCGCTCGAGTCCATCGGACGCTACTTAAAAAGCCTATGAAACTCCTGACCTTCAGCACCCTGTTTCCCAACCCCGAGAAGCAAAGCCATGGCATTTTCGTGCAGACGCGCCTGCGCTATCTGCTGGGAAGCGGCCAGGTCGAGTCCCGGGTGGTGGCGCCGGTGCCCTGGTTTCCGTCGACTGATCCGCGCTTCGGCGACTACGCTCACTACAGCAAGGTGCCCGCGCAGGAAAACCGGTTCGGCATCGAGGTGACCCACCCGCGCTACCTGACCATTCCCAAGATTGGCATGAACGTGGCGCCGTTCCTGCTGGCAGCGGCAGCAAAACGACACATCGGCCGCATCATCGACGAAGGCTACGATTTCGATGCGATCGACGCGCATTACTTTTATCCGGATGGCGTGGCGGCGATCATGCTGGGTCGCCATTTCAACAAGCCGGTGGTCATCACGGCGCGCGGCACCGACATCAACCTGATTCCACGGCACATCGTGCCGCGCAAGCTGATCCTGTGGGCCGCCAGCCAGGCGCAGGGCATGATCACGGTATGCAATGCCCTCAAAGACGAAATGGTGGCGCTCGGCGTCGATGGCGCGCGCATCACGCCCTTGCGCAACGGCGTCGATCTGCAGCTGTTCCAGCCGGGCGATCGCGCTGCCCTGCGCGCCAGACTCGGTCTGGAGGATTTCACGCTGATGTCGGTGGGCCACCTGATCGAACGCAAGGGGCATGAGATTCCAGTGGCCGCGTTGGCATCGCTGCCGCATGTCCGGTTGCTCATTGCCGGCGACGGGCCGCAACGGCGCAACCTCGAGGAGCTGGCACGCCAGGCCGGCGTCCTGGATCGGGTCACGTTTCTGGGCGCCCTGCCGCAGGCGGCGCTGACCGAATACTATGGCGCCGTCGATGCGCTGGTGCTGGCGTCGAGCCGGGAGGGCTGGGCCAACGTCCTGCTCGAATCGATGGCCTGCGGCACGCCCGTCATCGCCAGCAATGTCTGGGGTACGCCGGAAGTGGTCGCCGCGCCCGAAGCCGGGGTACTGATGCGCGAGCGGACGGCCAAGGGACTGGTGGAAGCGGTCGCCGCATTGCGTGCCAACTATCCTACGCACGAGGCCACCCGCCGCTACGCCGAACGCTTCAGCTGGGCCGACACGACACAGGGGCAGATCGACCTGTTCCGCAAAATTATCGGCTGAGCTCGAAGACGCCTACTCCTGGTACTGCCAGTTGCGCCATGCCCCAAGCACCGCATTCGGATACTCGAGTCGGCCGCGACTGCCGTTGTAGCGACCGAGGGCGAGGAACAGATCACCCTGCTCCATGTCGAGGTACAGGCGCAGGATCGAAC
>JACMRD010000091.1 GCA_014376645.1 Herminiimonas sp.
GAAGGAACACCATGAAACATAACGTCGGCACAACAGACCGCATCCTCAGGATCGCCCTGGGCCTGGCCTTGATCGGTGCCAGTTTGCTCGGCTACATCGGGGTCTGGGGCTGGATCGGATTGCTGCCAATCGCCACCGGGATCTTCCGCTTCTGCCCCGGCTACTGGCCTTTTGGTCTGAGCACTTGCCCGGTCCGTCCTGCAGATCCGCGCCCCTGATCGAATCGAGACAGACATGGCAAACAATTCAAACAGTTTTTTCGACCTGACACAGGGCGTGTCCGCTCACTTGGCGACCTTGCGGTCAGGTGCTCCGGACGTGATGAAGAGCTTCGGCAGCCTGGGAAGAGCCGCCATGGCAGACGGTGCCATTTCGGCCAAGACCAAGGAACTGATGGCGCTCGCCCTGGGCGTTGCAGCGAGATGCGATCCTTGTATCGGCTACCACGTGCAAGCCCTCGTCAAGCTCGGCGCGTCGAGACAAGAACTCGACGAGACGCTCGGCGTCGTGGTCTATATGGGGGGCGGCCCGGCGCTCATGTATGCCGCCAATGCAATTGCCGCATTCGACGAGTTCTCGGACAAGGCATAGCCCTCAAATCATCGGGTGCCGAAGCGATCAAACCCTGACAGCACCATCACCACGAGCACGGCCGCTGGTGGCCCCGCGAACGGATGCAGCAGCGACGCGAGGATGGGCGCGACGAGGATCAGGTGCCTCAAACCCCAGCTGTACAGCAGCCCCGCGCGGCGCACATAAGCAGCGCCGGCAGATGCCCAGCGTTGCCGCGCTTCGGACTCCACCGGCATGCCGCTGATGAAGCCGGCATGGTTGTAGTAGCGCACCGCCATCGCCGAGCAGACCAGCGAGGCGAACAGCAAAGTGAGCAACAGCAACTCCAGCACCAGCCGGGGTGTGACACTCGGCAGGGCAAGCACATCGTCGAAGCCGACATGCAGCGAGGGCGCCGCCAGTGTCACGGTGCCCATCAGCCCCAGCACGGCTGTCGAAGCGGTCATCGTCGCCGACATCAACGAGTTGCGCAGCGTCTGAACCGCCAGGATTTCGGAGCCCTTTTGCTGCGACACCGCCGTGAACCATTGTTCGCGCAATGCAGCATGCGCGCTGCGCGCCATGCAATCGGGACGACGGCGCTGCGCCACGGCGACGGCCGCCTCGTAGCCGAACAGGAGCACGACGGTCACCAGTGCGGACAGCCAGACCAAGTTGCCGTTCATTGCATGCCTTCAGGTCGCATTGCGCGGCGATGCCTGCTTGCGTCGCTCGATAAGCTCGAAGATGCCGATGCCCGTCAGCATGGCCCCGACGAAGACCAGCGCCTTGATCTCGCCCATGCCGAGCGCCACCAGCCCTGGCCCGGGGCAGAAGCCAGCGACGCCCCAACCGATCCCGAACAGCACGCTACCAATCACCAGGCGGCGATCAATGTCACTTGAGTCGGGCAGCTTCATGGTGGAGCCGAGAAAAGACATCGTGCGCTTTTTCGCCCCTGCGAATGCGATTGCCGCGACCGCTATCGCACCCGCCATCACGAAGCCAAGCGACGGATCCCACGCGCCGGCAAGGTCCAGGAAACCCAGTACCTTGGCGGGGTTGGCCATGCCGGAGACGATGAGGCCGAGTCCGAAGAGCAGGCCCGCAAGGAGTGAGGTGAAAATCGTTGTCATGAAAGTTTCCTCAAAAGGCGAACACGTGACGCGTCACGAAAACTGTGGCGAAACCGGCACCCATGAACGCGGCCGTAGCAACGAGGGAGCGCGGCGACAGGCGCGCCAGGCCGCACACACCGTGGCCACTGGTGCAACCCGAGCCATAGCGTGTGCCGACACCTACCAGCAGCCCGGCCCCGATCAGCGCGCCGAAAGATGCGTCAATCTGCAGGGTCGGCAGCGCCGCGAACAGTCCGTATACCAGCGGTGCGCCGACCAGCCCGACGACGAACGCGACGCGCCAAGCCACATCGCCGGCGGCCGGTCTGAACAGCCCGCCAACGATGCCGCTGATGCCAGCGATCCTGCCGTTCAGCAGCACGAACATCGCGGCGGCGATGCCGATCAACACACCGCCCGCCAGAGCAGACCACGGGGTGAATTCAGTCCAGGCAATCATCATCACTATTCCTTCGGGCAGTAGAGGCGGTAAAGAACAGCAAGGATCTCGAGCAGATCGGGGTCGGCCACGCTGTAGAAGATGTTCTTGCCTTCGCGGCGCGTGCTGACCACGCCTTCATTGCGCAGCACGCCGAGCTGCTGCGAAAGCGTCGGCTGCCGGATGCCGAGATGCGCTTCGAGGTCACTGACGCACATCTCGCCTTGCGACAACTGGCACAGCAGCAACATGCGTTCGACGTTGGCGAGCAGCTTCAGCTTGCCAACCGCCTGATCGGCGGCGCGGCGAAGGGTCTCGGGATCGAGGGTGGGTGGCGAAGCGTTCATGGGTTGGTTAAAGTGCGGATGGGTTGCATTCATAATACATATCAATATACTATCAGTCAATAGAAAGAAAGCCTTACAAGCGGAGCACACCATGAACGACCGAACCACGACGAAAGCCTTCTTCGACCAGAAGACCTGGACCATTAGCTATCTGGTCTGGGATCCGACCACGCGGCGCGCAGCGGTCATCGACCCGGTGCTCGACTACGACTTCAAGTCCGGCCACACCGGCACCGTCTCGGCCGACCAGGTGCTCGTTTGCGTGGCGGAGAACGCGCTCCAAGTCGACTGGATCCTGGAAACCCACGCCCACGCCGATCACCTGTCGGGCGCGCGCTACATGCAGCAGCGCGTGGGCGGCAAGATCGCCATCGGCGAAAACATCCGCGCGGTGCAGGCGACCTTCAAGAAGCTCTACAACCTGGAGCGCAGCTTCTTGCCAGACGGCAGTCAATTCGACCACCTGTTCACGGATGGTGAGACCTTCATGATCGGAACAGTCGAGGCCACCGCCTTGCTGGTTCCCGGCCACACGCCGGCCGACATGGCCTACCTGATCGACGACTCGGTGTTCGTCGGCGATACCCTGTTCATGCCCGACGTCGGCAGCGCACGCGCCGACTTCCCTGGCGGGGATGCGCATCAGCTGTACGCTTCGATGCGCAGGCTGCTGTCGCTGCCGCCACAGACCACGATGTACGTCTGCCACGACTATCCGCCA
>JACMRD010000013.1 GCA_014376645.1 Herminiimonas sp.
GCGCGAGGACATCGCGTCTTAGCCTGTGGAGAGTCGGCGCAGTTAGGTCGCTCGAAGAAGCAGGAACCCACCGAAGCGACCCGCAGATCATCGCGCAGCGCCGTAGGAATCCCCGTCCTTTAGGGCGGGGAGGATGTCAAACGTGCGCATCATGTCAGGGGCGCCTCGTTCGACATGGCTGGTAACATTCGTACAAATACAAGCCTCTCTGAGTTGACCCAGGCGATATTGTTCCAAGCACTGCAGTAGGTGATGCCTCGTTCCTTGGCGCAGTCGGAGAGGCCCATGCCCATGCCCATGCCCATGACAATTCTGGACCCTAAAAAATAGCACGCTAACCATGTTATTTCCGCGAATTTCCACGATTGTGGGCTACGTCAAACAATACCTGTATCCGAATCGATCGACGCTATGGTCAAGTCGGCGATAAAGCCGGCGCCCGCAAACGACACTCGAAAAACGACTGGACTCCGAATGACCAATGCTGTTTGTATCGACGGCTTCACCCTGACCGCACAGCAAGTCGTCGCCGTTGCCCGCAACGGCGCCCTGCCCGTGACGCTGGCCGACACCGCCCGCAGTGCCCTGATCGAAAGCCGTAGCTTCATCGAGGCGAACTGGATGCATGACGATGCGCCGATGATGTATGGATTCAATACCGGCGTGGGGCTGCTCAAGGACACGCGCGTGCGCGTGCAGGACAATCCGCTGTTCCAGACGCAGCTGATCCGCGCCCATGCTGCCGGCATCGGCGAGCCGTTTTCGGAAGAAGTCAGCCGCGCGACGATGCTCATGCGTGCCAACGCCTTTGCCAGTAATTTTTCGGCACCACGGGTCGAAGTCGTGGACCGGCTGCTGGCATTCCTCAATGCCGGCATCCATCCGGTGATGCCGCAAAAAGGCTCGGTCGGTGCCTCCGGTGACCTGGCACCGCTGGCCTATCTTGCCGCCGCGATTGCCGGCTTCAAGGAAGCCGAGGTGTTCTATCAGGGCCAGCGCATGCCCGCGCCACAGGCCATTCGTGCCGCCGGCATCGGCACAGTCGACTTCGTGCTTGAGGCAAAGGATGCGTCGGCGCTGATCAATGGCTGCACCGTGTCGTTGGCGGTGGCCGTTCTTGCCGCGCACGATGCGCGCGCCCTATTGCTCGATTCGTGCATTGGCCTTGGCCTGACCCTGGAAGCCATGCGCGCCGAGATGGCCGCCTTCGATGCGCGCATCCACCAGGCCCGACCGCATCCCGGACAGATTAGGACCGCTGCCATCGTACGCAAGCTGCTGGCCGGTTCGACCCGCACCACGCATGCGGCGCGCAGCGTGCAGCTGGCCGAAGAACTGCGCCGCACCGACAGCGACTACACGCCGCGCATCCAGGACGTGTATTCGCTGCGCTGCGCACCCCAGGTGCATGGGCCGGTATTCGATGCGCTTGATTACATCGACGGCATCGTCGGGCGCGAAATCAATTCGGCAACCGACAATCCGCTGATCTTTGCTAAAGATGGTGGTGGCTTCGAGATTCTTTCGGGCGGCAATTTTCATGGCCAGTACCTGGCGCAGGCGATGGACCTGCTGGCCATTGCGGTGGCTGATCTGGGCAGCATTTGCGAGCGCCGCATCGCGCGCCTGATCGACCCGACGCTGTCGTGGGGATTGCCGCGCAATCTGATGTCGGGCGTACGCGGTGTCAACACCGGTTATCCGGTAGTGCAGTGTTCGATGAGTGCTTTGGTGATGGAAAACCGCACGCTGTGCATGCCCGGCAGCGTCGACAGCATTCCGGCCAAGGGCAACAGCGAAGACCATGTATCAAATTCAACCTGGTGCGCGCGCAAGGCGGCGACCGTGGTGGCCAATACGCAGTACATCGTCGGCGTCGAGATGCTGCTGGCGGCACAGGCATTGTCGATGACCGCCGAAGCGCTGGCGCCGTTCGTCCTCGGCGCCGGCACGCAGGCGGCTTACGACGCCGTGCGTCGCCGCATCACGGCCAGCGTCGACGGCGACCGCTGGTATCACGACGACATCGCGATTGCGCATGGTTTCGTCACCAGCGGCGCAGTGCGGGCGACCGTGGAAGAAGCGATCGGCGCGCTTGATGTCGCCATGCCTGACGCAGCCTGAAGTTGAACGCCGCGAGCATGTCCACGTTCGCGCTAGCAGGCACCTGCCCGCGCATGCAGGCGTGAACCGGCGACATAGGTTGCTTCCACGCTGCGATCATCGCCCAGCAATGCCAGCGCAAACAGCAGCTCTTCCAGCGTCTGGCTTTGCGCACTGCGGCGGGCAAGCAATGGCGTGGCGCGGACATCGAGGATCAGGAAGTCGGCCTCGGTGCCCGGCATGAAGTTCCCGATCGTGCCGTCGAGGCGCATGGCGCGGGCACCACCAAGCGTGGCGAAGTAGAACAGGCGTAGTGCCGAGACATGGCTGCCACCCAGACGCGCCACCTTGTAAAGTGCATCCATCGTTCGAAACATTGAAAAAGATGTACCGCCGCCGACGTCGGTAGCAAGCGACAGCTGCATGCCGGCGCGGTCGGCGGGTGGCACATCGAACAGGCCGCTGCCCAGAAACAGATTCGAGGTCGGGCACATCGCCACGGCGGCGCCACTTTGTGCCATGCGTCGTCGGTCGGCGTCATCGAGCCAGATGCAGTGACCGTAGAGCGCGCCTTCGCGCAACAGGCCGGCGCGGTCATACACATCGAGATAGCTGCGTGCATCCGGAAAAAGCGACCGCGCCCAGCTGATCTCATCGGTGTTTTCCGCCACATGCGACTGATTGACATCCTCCCCGCCCTAAAGGACGGGGATTCCTACGGCGCTGCGCGATGATCTGCGGGTCGCTTCGGTGGGTTCCTGCTTCTTCGAGCGACCTAACTGCGCCGACTCTCCACAGGCTAAGACGCGATGTCCTCGCGCTAAAACATTGATCGCGCCAACCACATCGGCGTGATTTTCGTAGCCGCAATCGACGCACAGAAATTTTGCCTGAGTCTGTCGATTGTCTTTCGAGACGTGGTCACAACACGGGCACGCCTGGCTGGTGTGGTGCGGTGGAACGGCCAGCAACATGCCACCGTTCCATGCGACTTTGTACGCCAGTTGGCGTCTGAACTCCCCCCATCCCTGATCGAGAATGGCGCGGTTCAGACCAGACTTCTGGCTGACTTTCTTGCCCGGCTGTTCGACCGTGCCTTTGGAAGACCTGGACATGTTCCGTACCTGCAAATCCTCAATACAGACGAGCGTGTGGTTTTGGCTGATCGTCGTTGTGGCTTTGTGCAGGAAGTCTTTCCGAGCGTTGGCGATGCCGGTGTGAATCTTCTGGACTTTGGCTTTCGCCTTTTTCCAGTTGCAGCTGAACCTGACCTTGCGGCTCATGCGGCGCTGGTAGCGCGCAAGGCGTTGCTGGTGTTTCTTAAAACTGTTGAGCGGCGCGATGAAGCTGCCATCGCTCATGGTGGCGAAGCGGGCAATGCCGACATCGATGCCGATGGCCGTCGTCGCCGTGGGCAGCGGTTGTTCGACCTCGCGCTGCGTTTGAATCGACGCGAACCACTTACCACCCGACTGGCTCACGGTGACGTTGCGGACATCGCCTAATACGTCGCAGCTGTTGCGGTAGCGCAGCCAGCCGAACTTGGGCAGGCAGATACGGTCGTTCGACAAGTCGAGCTTGATCTGCTTCGGGTCCGGGTAGCGAAAGCTGTCGCTGCTGCCCTTGCGCTTGAAGATGGGGAAGTCCGCCCGCTTCTCGAAGAAGTTCTTGTACGCCCGCTCCAAGTCTTTGAGCGCCTGTTGCAGCGGGTGACACGGCGCATTTTTGAGCCACGGCGTTTCCACGCCATTGCGCCACCGGGTCAAGTGCTTCGCCATGGCGACGTAGCTGATGAACTTGTTTCCAGCCTCGTGATTTTCTTTTTGCATCGCCAACGCCTTGTTGTAGACGAACCGGCACGATCCAGCGAAGCGGCGCATATCGCGCTCTTGCTTGCCATCTGGCATCAGTTCGTATTTGTAGGCTTGTAAGCGTTGCATCGTTAAATTATAGTTTGGCCTATGAGTAATGACAACGATATTCGCCATGGGAGACACTGCGTTTTTCTAATGCATGTGCATTTGGTCTTCGTGACAAAATACCGCCGCGAAGTCTTCACAAAAGAGATTCTTGACGACCTGCGACCGATGTTCGCCAGTGTCTGCAAGGACTTTGAATCGGAACTGGTGGAGTTCGACGGCGGGGACGACCACGTTCACTTGCTGGTGAACTATCCGCCAAAAGTTTCCGTCTCGAATCTGGTGAACAGTCTGAAAGGCGTGTCGAGCCGTATGATTCGGAAGAAGAACTACCCGAGCATCCGCAAGAAACTATGGGGTGGCGCGCTATGGTCGCCTTCCTACTTCGCCGGTAGCTGCGGTGGTGCGCCCATTGCAGTTATCCGCCAGTACATCGAGCAACAGCAAACGCCGCACTAGACGCACTA